>NZ_JBEOPM010000037.1:0-39877 GCF_040310165.1 Shewanella sp. AC91-MNA-CIBAN-0169 | reverse complement strand
CGCTGTGGCGTTAAATCCAGAGCAACATAAAGAAGCTGCTTAACAATTTAGGCGACAACTGTCTTGAAAAACGCCGAAAGTGGAATGCTGAACATTTACCTGTAGATATTGCTAAAAACCTACTTACTTATAAAGAATTTCATATAGCTACAAAATTGAAGACATAATCTATGAACCCAATAATACTCAATACAATTTTTATAGGTGTTACTTTGTCCGTGTTTTTTGGAAGCACGGTGTTTTTTATGAAAAGTCGTAGCCGTTATATCAATGAATTAAAAATTAAAACGAATTTACTCGATGAGGTGTATCAGTCAGGAAAAGTACCTCTTGAAAGCTACAATCCTGATACTCAATCACTGGCTCATGATGTTTGTGCTATAAAACAGCAAAATAAGCGTTCTTATGTATCCTTTAATGACGGAAGGATTGAACTATTACGTCATCCGTCACAAATAATAAACGATTTTTCAATTGCGTCATTCAGTTCGATCCCCGCTGTACTAACAACAATAGGTATTCTTGGTACTTTTGTTGGTATTACAATGGGCCTGAGTGGTTTGAATGGATTTGGTTCTGATTCATCAACATTGATTGATCAAGCATCAACTTTAATTGGAGGCTTAGGTACAGCTTTCTACACATCAATAGCCGGTATGGGAACGAGCTTCCTATTTATGCTATTCATTTCACGTTCTGTAGCCATCACAAAAAAAGCAAAATCAGATTTTGTATCAGAAATTCAGGCTATTAGTGTTGTGGTTACTAGCAATGATTTGCTGCACCAACTCGTTATAGGACAGCGCCAATCAAATCAACAAAATGACAGTTTAAATCAACTGATTGATGTTCTAAATACATTAGCAAACAAGCCTAATGCAATGACATCTCTAGAGTTTGAAGAGCACACGAGTAATCATCTCAATGTCCTCTGTACAAAATTGGAAGCGATAGAAACATCAATTTTAAAACAACTTGCTGATTTAAATTTAGATGAGCATCTACTAGCAAGTACAATCAATGATCACTTTAAGGCCGCATTAAATGATGCTCTAACAGCACCAACATCATTGCTTAATGAGATTCATCATGAGCATAAACAGCTTAATAAAGCGGCATACTCATTAATCGGATTAGTCGAAAATATAACAACAAACAATACCGCTCAACTCACAATTTCAGATATTGAACAGGTATTAAGTCAAAGAGTCTCTGCACCAATCCATGAACAAACTGTAATACTGTCTAAGTCTATCGATGCTTTAGAAACCGAATTAAGCGCCATATCTAGTAAGATTGTTACAGAGTCTAAGTTGGAGTCCATTGTATCAATTTCTCTTACTTCTCCAATTATTGAAAGCCTGTCATTAATTCAAGATGCATCAAACAATATGCAATCAATTGTAACAACCATACCTGAACAGTTAGCTGAGCAAATTTCATCAGTAAATAAATCAACTGATAAAATAGGTAAAATACTTACCTCTATTGATTATATGTCTGAAAACATGCTTTCCAACGTATCTCTAGTTGATGCGCTATCAAGCCAAGTTAAAGCTCCAATAGAGAATATTCAAGACGAGATAAATCAGCATGCAATAAATTCTTTAGAAACAAACAAAAATGTAATTTTAGCCATTAATGATTTGTCACAAGCTAGAACTGATGAATTTGAAAGTTTAATAGATAAAATGGGCGAAGAAGTTATTGCCCCTATTGTCACGGAACTCTCCCATACAAATAAAGTTGTTGCTGATTTTGCTGAAATAAGTAACCAACTCAATCAAAGTGTATCTAAGACCGTGGAAGAAATGTCAAAAGCCACTGCCACAGTAGAAAACTTTGAGCTTCATACCCTCAAGAAGCTAAATGACTTTGCTCAATCTATGGATCATTCACTGAATGATTTTGCCATCAACAGTACCGCAGCACTTAATTCTATAACCCAAGAAGTAAAGGGGATTGTAGAGCTGGGCAATACTTCAATTGAAAAACAAACAGCATCATTTAGCCAAATGGTTTCAGATTCAGAAGTCATCTTTACACAACAATCTCAAACACTCATCGATTTGGGCGCTAACTCTGCAGCGTTAATGGCAACAGCAAGACAAGAACTCGAAGCCGGACTTGGAGATATCGATTCTAAAGTGATCAATATGTCATCCACTATTCAGTTAGAACTAGAGTCCTTCAGAGAAGAATATCAACAAAAGCTTACCCATTATTTTAATCAACAAAATACTTTATTAGACCATTCATTAAATGCGCAGCGCGACGGATTAAATGAGGTTGTTGGAAACTTTAAGGCTGTGTTTGAAGACGAGTACAACAAACGAAGTGATCTGATTGAAGATCTTAATACACACCATAAACAAATGATTGATGTCATCGAACGAGTACAAACGATGGCAAAAAGCTTAGGCCTTGAAAATACGAGTTGGGTTGATACTTTACAACTGCAAAGTCAACATATCGGACGACAAATGGCTGACTTAGGGCTTGTTTTCTCTAGTGCGTCAGAAGAGTTTAAGTCACTTACAGGTCAAATGAGACCTGAAATGGATGATTATTTCAAGAGAGCAAATAAATCAGCGGGTGAATACTTCAGTAGTTTTGATGCTACCTCGTCAAGAATATATACAAGATTAGACAGTGCCGTTGACTTAATGATTACTGTTATGGAAGAGGCTAAGCAAGAGAAAGAAAACCTTTTGAAGTTACAAAGTAAGGCCAGCTAATGGATATTCAAAACCATCAAGATGATCAAAAGTTTGATGAGACTGGTACCTGGTTATCTATAAGTGACTTAATGGCAGGTCTTTTGATGGTCTTTGCCTTGTTATTAATTGTCGCGTTAGCACAGTTATTTGAGTTTCAAGAACAGTCTAAGAGTAACCGAATCATTATTATCGAACAGCTTCAAAAAGGCTTAGAGGCTGTTGGAATAGAATCACATATTGATTCTAAAGGCACATTATCTTTAGTTGAAGGGCTTCAATTTGAGCATGGAAGTGCAGAAATTAATGCTACTGGGCAAGAGTTTTTAAAAAAGTTGATACCTGTATACAGCCAAGCTATTTTTCAAAATGTAGAAACGGCTGAAGAAGTTAACTACTTAATTATTGAAGGACATGCGGACAAAAATGAAGCCGGAAAACATTCAATGTCGTTGAGCATACGACGGGCGGAATCAGTTACAAATCTATTACAAGCAATGCCTTTTCACTATAAAGCAAAATTCTTGAATAAAATTTTGCCAGCAGGAAGAGGGGATCATGATGCAAATATCAATCTTACATCCGATAAAAATAGAAAAGTATTATTTCGATTTGAATTTAAAAGTCATGATCTCACAGAGCTTCTTGAAAAGGACGCCAACAAATGACTTATATCAATCATAAAGTATGGTTTATTGAACCAGAAATACCTCATATTCCTTATTTGTCACAACTACAACCTCCTTTAGGTGGAATAATTGATGGTCATAGTTCCGCAGTTACAATTGACGATAAAGACATTCGTTACATTGCTGACAGACTTAAAAACAAACAAAAAATTTCAGAGATTGAATGGTTGATCTTACTTCGTTCAGAGGAAAAATATCTATTATTAGATCACTCAGAGCAATCAATAATAGTAGCGATTGTTTGGACAAATTTATTACTAGATGAGCCGAGATTTCAACAGTTTTTATTAAAAATAATAGCTGGTTTTGCCCGAGGTTTTAGCTCAATGGCTGGCACTTTACTCAAAGCATTCCCAGCTAGAACTACTTCAAAACACCCCGAAAAAACAAAGCAATTATCAGAAATAGTTAAACACCTAGTAAAAGGAGATTACCTCTCCTGTGCAAAGAAAATGTTAGATTCAAATACTGAAGTCGCTTTATGGTTTTCAAGTTACGGAGCTGATTCGGCTGGTGAGCATGTTGAAGCTATTTATACTCAGGCTGGTGCCGCTTTACCAATGTCGCCAGATTCTGAAGCTTTAGCTTGGTGGCTCACTTGTCAGCGCAATATAGAAGATAAACAGACATTAGCTCAATTAGAACTCTTACTGGCGAAAGTTAATTATGTTCAGCCTGGTTGTGAGTTTGATGAATGGATTCAAATACATTGTTTGCCTGATAATGCTGATACTTTTTGGTATCAATTAAGTGAGTTTGCACAACAAAAACTCAAAAGCTTCTACCATGTCACAACGTTTAAGTCCGTTAAAAAAATATTCGATGCACTTTGCGATACAAGCACAGATCCAAATTTAACAGAAACGCATGTTAGAAACTTAGCTGGCAGAACTTCATTCTGGGCAGATTACAGCGAGTCATTTGTACGAGTTCGTTTTCTCTTAACACAACGATCGAAAGAGTTACTCGCTAATAAAATGGATTTACGCCAGGAAAGAGTCACGATCATGGTGCCACACTATTCAAATGATGCCAGTGAGATTTGTATTTTTGAAATCGGTTCTTACATCTTCATAGAACGATTTCGAGGATCAGATTTCGACCTTGGGATCTTTCTAAAATCAGCCGGACTAGAAAAATTACTTTTTGATTCTGATGGTCTTGATGGCCGAATCGTATCGCAATTAACACCAGAGTGGGCTGAAGATCATAAGGATTATTGGCAAAAGAGGTTAATTTCAGTTTTATCAAGCAAAGGTATTAAACCTAATCTAAATAATAAACTTGCCAGAAACTGGTTTACACCTCTTTCAGCCAGTGAAAGGCATCAAGTCGATGAGATGAAACTTCATCGAAACCAAAACAACTTAGATAATAAAAGTTACTTCAAAACAGGCCATAGACAAAGATGATCAATATAATCCTCGATCCACTAACAATTTACTTTTGTTCGTTTATTCTTTTAGGCGCAGTTATCTCTGCGTTTACGTTATGGCTATCTACTCGTAAATTAATCACACAATTACAGGCAGCCAATACCGAGTTAAAGCAGTACAAACCAATTAACGCGTTTGATGACAATGGTGACTTAATTGAACAGTCGTGGAGTTCGAATCCGTTAACGATTGCTTATCAAAACCGAGAGAAAATGCATTCAAAAATTTCAACAATAGAATGCCTAAAATCTACGTGGGAAGGTTATCAACGAAGCATGCAATTACCTGGCGTTAACTTCGAACTTAAGCCAAGCCAAGCACCAACGCTAAGAAATACTATGCAAGTCAGTAATGTATTTAATATGGAAAACATAGTTGAACCTCAAATCAACTTACGCTTATTCACTTCCATCCCTAACATGCTGACTGGGTTAGGCTTATTATTTACTTTTGTCGGTTTAGTTATTGGTATTGGTAACGCATCATTAGGATTAAGCTCTGCAGATATTGATTCTGC
The DNA here is from genome assembly GCF_040310165.1 of Shewanella sp. AC91-MNA-CIBAN-0169. Lineage (NCBI taxonomy): Bacteria > Pseudomonadati > Pseudomonadota > Gammaproteobacteria > Alteromonadales > Shewanellaceae > Shewanella > Shewanella sp. AC91-MNA-CIBAN-0169. Next base: position 34,518 of record NZ_JBEOPM010000037.1, on the reverse strand, counting down.
AAAACAATCACTTAACCCTCTGTTAACTGGAGCGAGCATTGCATTTACCACATCAATAGTCGGTATCATTTGCTCAATGGTATTTTCAATGTTTGAAAAATCCAGATTTTTCAAATTAGAAAAAGAAGTCAAAAAATTCAGTGATTATTTAGCATCACACATAGAATTTATTGACTCAGATAAACTTGCAGCAATGCAATTAGAAGCGATTGAAACCCAAACAAAAGCACTTGCAAACTTCCAGTTTGATCAGCAACGAATTACTGATGAAACTATTAAGCGTGTTTCGAAAGAATTTAGAGACACACTACTAGATAAAGCCGGTTCAGAAATCAAAGATCTTGCTGAACTTATCTCCGAAATGAATAAAAGTATGAGTGTGAATTTAAGCAGTTTTACTGAAAACCAAATTAAAGTGGGTAAGGCTACTGAACAGCTCACCAAAGCAATGCAAACTTCAATGCTAAATGTCACTAAGCAATTTAGTGATAGTGCAGATGAAATGGGAGCTCGTGAAGAAGTACGTATAAATCGAATCATCAGCACCTTCGAAACAGCAGGTAATAATGTCTCACGTGTCATATCAAGTTCTACTGCAGAGATAGAAGAAAACCTATTTGTACAATCTAGGGTCACAATCGACAATATGTCACAAGCGTCGGAGTTATATCGCCAAACAATGAATAGCTCCGTTGAATTACTCGCTAATATTCCCGAAAGAATCACTAATGCGACTGAACAGAGTATCAAGCAATCGGCAATGCAACTTCAGGGTCTAATGGAGCAGCTTCTACCAGATATCGTAGCAAAAGTATCAGATAGCTTAGGGCAACAAGTCGATTCATTTATGTCACAGATTTCTGATGCCGAAAGTCATTTAGCGGTTATGTTGGAAGAGTTTCCAAGTGTGGTCGAACAGCTGGGTAAGTTGAATAAAGAACTGGTAGGAAATGCCCAAGTTATCGGTAAGCTACATGATGTGACAAAGAAAAGTTTGACTACATTTAATAACACTTCAGACAGCTTGGCTGAGAGTGTGTCAAACATGACCGAAGCAAATCACTCCTCAGCAGAGGTTGCCAAAACTTATCAAGAGTTATTGAAAGGCATTCAAGAAGCAGCTAAAAATGCTTCTGACTTTAGCCAATCTTCAGCTCAAACTGCAGTAAAACTTAAACAAGCACTATCCGAGCACAGTAATTTAGGTGACGGAATCAAGTCAGCTATTGAAGCATCTATGAATCAATTGCATTTAGGGCTAGGCGAATATGCCAGTTTAACAAACAAACATATGTCAGCTTTAGATCACGATGCGAGTAAAGTTTCTGGCCACTTAGTAGAGGCGATTAAAGAGATTGATCTACTAGTGAAAGATATCGCCAAAACAAACACTAGATTGAGTGGTGCAGCGTGAGAATAAAAAATCAAGATGACACGAGTTACATGATGGCTGTGTCAGACGTTATGTCAGGACTGATGTTCATTTTTATCATCACGTTGGCTATTTTTGTTATCGACTTTTTGATTGCTTCACGTGAGCAAGAAGATAAATATGCAGAATTACAGCGTTATACAGACAAACTGAAAGGGAATAATGAAACCCGATCAAAGATGTTAAGCGATATTCAGAAATCTCTGTCTGATAAAAATGTCGATGTCGAAATTGATATCGAGCACGGTGTGTTAAGACTAAATGAAAATGCGATTAGGTTTGATACTGGGGCTGCAGACTTGAATGAAACTCAAGTAGAACGTCTCGGTATTGTTGCTGAAGTCATTGCAGCAATATTACCTTGTTACGCCGCAAACCCGCCAATAGACAATGGATGTATTGTCGATACAAAGGGCAAAATTGATTCAATATTTATTGAAGGTCACACCGATAATGTCCCTATTACCGGTTGGCTTGCACAAAAATACCAAGACAACTGGGTATTATCAGCCCATAGAGCGATGTTCACATACCGTGAAGTCACCAAAAAAGAATCAATTCTGGCAGAGATGAAAAATAACAGTAATCAACCAGTGATTAGTGTTAGTGGATACGGTGAAGGCAGGCCTGTACCTGGCCATGAATATAATATGCCAATGTCAGATCCTATCAATCGTCGCATAGATTTTCGTTTTATTATGACTCCGCCTTCTATTACTGAGGCTGAAGCCGCACTAGAAGGGAATTTCGAATAAATGACCCATTTACCTGCACTGCCAACAGAACGCTACATGCAAAAGTTAAGTATTCAATTACCTAAAATATTGTTTGAAAATGATTTTACCGCTACGGATACGGAGCTTAAATCTTGCTTTAACTATGCCAGTCAACACCTAAAACAAGGGCAATTGAATATTGATCATATATCACTATATCAACAACGTCTTCTTGCCAGATTAATCACTTTAGGCTTAGATAAAAAACAAAAAATCGGTAACATTTTGGCTATGAATAACATCTGGCAATCATGTATTTCGATATTCACATCCAGAGTAGACCCATTAACCGTTCATATTTTACTGACGTCGTTTGATAACATAGTGAAATCAAAATCGACAGAATCAATGTATCGTATTATTACTGATATAGACGCACTATCAAATCAGATTATCTTTGCTGGCTCGCCTCGTTCCCATCAAATAAAATTAATTAAAAATAACGGGGCAGCAGACCTTGATGACAAAACCGGATGGTACAAAAAAGCGGTATTGTCTCAAGTCAAATCTCAACTTAATATCGTCAATATTTTTAATGAATATGTTAATGGCACGCGTGTTTACTCGCCATTTGATGTTGCGCGGGAAAGTAATGCATTTTTAATGACTTATTTAAAAAGTGGTCATGTTAGAAACATTTGGCTTTACGCCAGCCAAAACATCAAAAATCAATTGCCTACACATCATCAAGATGAATGTATCGTGTTAAATGATATACAAGACAACTTCATACTTGTTAGTCAAATTGGTGATCATATTTGGATACAAACTGATAAATATGAAAGTTATGGTTGTTATCAATTACCGATTGAATCAACAAACCTACAAGACGTGGTCCACACCATGTTAACGCTGGAACGAAAGTATAGTTACCACTTTAGCCGTTCTGGTTTATGGCAATACAAGCTATCAATAACATTGAAAAGCCAAACTAAATTCAGCCCAAGAAGATCGGATTACTTAAAACCTAGCTTAGACGAACCAGTCGAAAAAGTGATTTAGAAAGGATGCTATGAAAAAATCAAACTTTGAGTTTTTAAAAGGCGTAAACGATATTTTATATCGCATCGCTTGTGCGGCAGAAAATAACTTTCCTGACGACCCAAATACCACATTGGTTAAGCTACGTATGTTTGGTGAGTCAGCCGCTAAGCACTTAGGTAAATTGTTGTGTATCGAATCACAAGACACGCAGCTAGATTTACTGCGCGAGCTTGCAAAAGTATCTTGGGTAGACGACTCAATCATTAAAATATTCCATGAGTTACGGGTTATCGGCAACAAAGCCGTTCATAAATACCATGAAGATTTAAATGATGCTGAAATGTGTTTGCGATTAACCTTCCGACTAAGCGTATGGTATTACCGTCTGCTGACCAAAGATGATGACTTTCAAACACCGTTATTTATCCTGCCAACGAGTCAGCAAAGTAATGACGATTCAGCTAAGCAAATAGATGAATTAAAAGCAGCACTCGCTGAGGCTGAACAACAATCAAAACATAATCAAGCCCAGTCAAAGTCAGAAGTAGCAGCACAGCAAAACAAACTTGTTGCCCTACAAGGTTACATTTCAATCTTAGAAAGTAAGCAAACCGAAACCATTGAACAAACACAAGCCCGTATTGCTGCGCTTGAAGCTCAATTAAAAGCTAAAGATGCTGAAATAGCTAAAAAGACAGAAGCAGAACGCAAAGCTTACAAAAAGCAAATTACTGAACAAGCAGCTTCACGCTCATTAGGCTTAAGCGAGCCAGAAACTCGTTACCTTATTGATCTACAACTACGACAAGCAGGTTGGGAAGCCAACACGCAACTGCTAAAATATGCAGCAGGAACGCGACCAGAAATTGGCCGCAATATCGCCATTGCCGAATGGCCAACAGGCCTTGATGAAACTGGTAAAGCAGGCTTTGCCGATTACGTGTTATTTGTTGGTTTGTTACCCATTGCAGTGATTGAGGCCAAAAAGCAAAATCTCGATGTTATGGCCAAATTGTCAGAAGCGTATCGTTATAGCCATACCTTTGACATGCAATTTTTGCGCGATGAGTTAAGTAATCATTATAAAAATTCAGACCAATTCTCAATGATTGCCGATCAGCTGCCAACTTATAAGCCATTATGGTTAGACTCAGATGGCACAACCCAATTTAACATTCCGTTTTGTTATTCCGCCAACGGCCGTGAATATCGCGCTGCGGTTAAAACAAAAAGTGGCATTTGGCACCGGGATGTTCGTTCAAGTACCAACCAAGCCAAAGCATTACCATCCTGGCATAGCCCAGAAGAATTAATGGTCAAACTTGAGCGCAATAATGACGTGCTAAATAACTGGTTTAGTCAAAATCCCGATTATTCGCCGCTTAGCTTGTATTACTATCAAGAAGACGCCGTAAAAGCCATTGAGCAAGGCATTATTGATGGAAAACAAGAAATGATGCTGGCAATGGCCACCGGAACGGGTAAAACCCGCACCGCAATAGGCATTATGTATCGCCTGATTCAGTCACAACGTATTAACCGCATTTTGTTTTTAGTCGACAGACGCAGCCTAGGTATTCAAGCTATTGGTGCGTTTGAAGATGTCCGTATTAACGACGAAACCTTTTGCAGCATCTTTAATGTAAAAGGCCTAACCGACAAATTTCCAGAAGACAGCACCAAAATCCATGTCGCCACAGTGCAGTCGCTGGTTAAACGAGTACTACAAAGCGATGAAACTGTCCCCGTAGGGCGTTACGACTGTATTATTGTCGACGAAGCGCATCGTGGTTATGTGCTGGACTCAGAGCAAACCGAAGGGGAAGAGCAGTTCCGTAATGCACAAGACTACATCTCGTCGTACCGTCGTATTATCGAACATTTTGATGCAGTAAAAATTGCCCTAACCGCCACACCCGCGCTGCATACGCGTGAAATTTTTGGCGACCCTATTTATCGATACACCTATCGTCAGGCGGTTATCGACGGTTATCTTAATGACCAAGAACCGCCCATAAAAATAGTCACCCAATTAAGTCAAAACGGGGTACATTTCGCCAAAGGCGAACAAGTTGAGCGATTAAGTTATCAAGGTGAACTCATCATAGACGAATTAGCCGACGAGCAAGATTTTGAAGTCGCAGACTTTAACCGTAATCTTATTGCACCTAATTTCACTAAAGCCATTTGTGATGAGCTAGTCAATCATATCGACCCAACCGGCCTGCAAAAAACCTTAGTATTTTGTGTCGACAACGCCCATGCAGACATGATGGTGGATCAATTACGTTTGTCATTTGGGCAAAAATACCCGCTGCTTGAACACGACGCCATTATTAAAATTACCGGTGCGTCAGACAAAGACTCGGATAAAGTGCAAAGCATGATCACCCGCTTCAAAAAAGAGCGCTTACCCAATATTGTGGTCACGGTGGATTTACTCAGTACCGGGGTCGATATCCCCAGTATTTGCAACATTGTGTTTGTGCGTAAGGTACGCAGCCGTATTTTGTACGAGCAAATGAAAGGCCGCGCCACCCGTTTATGCCCACAAGTAGGTAAAACATCGTTTCGTATATTTGATGCTGTTGATTTGTACGCCACCTTAGAAAGTGTCGACAGCATGAAGCCCGTTGTCGTGAGACCATCGGTAGATATTCAAACCCTGGTCAATGAAATTACCGACAGCGAAACCTATAAAGTCAAAGAGGCCGACGGCAGAAGCTTTGCCGCTCACAGTCATGACTTACTGGTGACTAAGCTACAACGGGTGATTGGCCAAGCCATGTATAACCGTCAATACAACAAAGACATTGACCAAGCGGTTATTCGATTTGATGAAATATGCCAAGACACCATAGGCTGTGACTTTGCCAATTTAGGTCACACACTCAAACAAAAAGGCTCTAAATGGACCGCTGAAATTTTTAACCAAGTAGACAACCTAGTACCGCGTATCGAACGGCTTAAAAACCTAATTAATGAGCAAAGTAAACGGCCTATATTTACCGACATAGATGACAAAGTCATATCGGTAGATCGTCTATACGGCGACTACGACAATCCAGAAGACTTCCTCGAAGCCTTCGACAAGCTGGTCGATATCAATGTAAATCAAAGTGCAGCCTTACAAACCGTGCTCACTAAACCGCGTGATTTAACCCGCAAAGCGTTAGTAGAATTACAAGAATGGTTTGACGCCCAACACTTTGACGAATCAACATTGCGTAAAGCGTGGGCGAAAAAAACCAATCTAGACATCGCCGCCCGATTAATTGGCCATATTCGCCGTGCCGCAATGGGTCAAGCCTTATTACCGTTCGATCAACGGGTAGACAATGCATTGGCTAAAATTCTTCAACAAGCCGATTGGACAGCAGAACAAATTACCTGGCTTGAACGCCTCGCCGACAGCTTAAAAGAAAGCGTGGTGCTAGACGACAACACCTTCAAAATGGGTAATTACAAACGCCGTGGCGGTAAAACACGCCTGGAAGCCGTTTTTAATGATGAATTAGCGCGCATACTGTCCGACTTTAACGATTATATCTGGGATGAGCGTGCATAAACTCCTATCATGCTATGACAGGAACAATACACCCGCATTTTATGCTCAACATGCAATATAAAGAGACAATATTTTATGAACAACAATGAACTAGTCGCCAAACTGTGGAAGCTGTGCGACAACTTGCGTGATGGTGGTGTATCGTACCAAAACTACGTTAATGAGTTGGCATCGCTATTATTTTTAAAAATGTGCCAATCAACAGGGCAAGAGAAAGACTTACTGCCAGAAGGCTTTCGCTGGGCTAATCTCAAGTCTAAAATTGGTCAAGAACAACACCAGTTTTATCGCAACATGTTAGTGCAACTCGGTACCGACGAGCATGCCATTGTGCGTGCCATCTTCCAAAACGTGAACACCACTATTACTCAGCCAGCGCAATTAACCGAACTCGTTGACAATATGGACAAACTCGATTGGTTTGACGACGGGCAAGGCAAATCCCGCGATGACTTTGGCGACATGTATGAAGGTTTACTGCAAAAAAACGCTAACGAAACCAAATCAGGCGCTGGTCAATACTTTACGCCGCGGCCATTAATTAGTGCCATTGTTCAGCTGCTTAAACCGCAAGCACGGGAAGTGATACAAGATCCCGCCGCGGGAACGGCAGGTTTTTTAATTGAAGCCGACAAATACATTAAGTCACAAACAAATGACTTAGATGATTTAGACGACACCGACCAAGCGTTTCAAATGACCAAAGCCTTTATCGGCCTGGAGTTAGTGCCCGAAACTCGCCGTTTAGCCTTAATGAATTGTCTATTGCATGACATAGAAGGCGACGCCGAACATGGCGCTATCCGTTTAGGCAATACCTTGGGCAGTGCAGGGGAAAACCTCCCAAAAGCACAGGTGATATTAACCAACCCGCCTTTTGGCAGCGCTGCCAGTACTAACATTACCCGTATCTTTGTTCACCCAACGGGCAACAAGCAACTGTGTTTTATGCAGCACATTGTTGAGGCACTGCTACCAGGTGGCCGCGCCGCCGTGGTGATCCCAGATAACGTGTTGTTTGAAGGCGGTAAAGGCACTGAAATTCGCCGCGACTTAATGGACAAATGTAACCTGCACACTATTTTGCGCTTACCTACCGGCATTTTTTATGCCGCTGGGGTAAAAACCAACGTGTTGTTCTTCCAAAAAGGCAGCCCCACTAAACCAAATCAAGACAAAGGCTGCACCACAGCAACATGGGTGTACGACATGCGTACCAATATGAATACCTTTGGTAAACGCCGCCCGCTAGCCGATGCCCATTTTAATGATTTCATCACCGCTTTTGGTAGCGACAGCAACGGCCAATCACCTCGCACTGAGGGCGTTTGGCAACAACTTGGCGAAATTGACACTAGCGTCGATGCTACTGAAAAAGTCACTGAAAAAGACAGTTCAGAGGCGAATGAAACAGCAAGCGAGCAAGTGCAATCCCTTGAAACCGCTCGTTTCCGTAAATTCAGCCGCGGCTACATTCGTGATCAAAAAGGCGACTCGTTAGATATCTCCTGGTTAAAAGATTTAGCCGCCACCAGTAGCGAGAACCTACCAGAGCCTGAATTGTTGGCAGGCGAGGCCATGGCCGAGCTCACCGAAGCTATGTCGGAAATTTACCAACTGATGTTGTCATTAGGTGCCGATGATGTTGCCGAAGGGCAAAAACTGTTGTTAGCAGAATCTTTTGGATTGCAAGTGTTGTCAGCTGACAACACAGAACAGATTGTGGCAACGGAGACTAAATGATGAAAGAGTTGCCGAAGGGGTGGATTTATCAAGATTTGGTTGAAATAACGACCAAAATAGGAAGTGGTTCAACCCCTAGAGGTGGGCAAGATGTTTATAAAACTGAAGGAATCCCGCTTATTCGTTCAATGAACGTAAGATTTACAGGTTTAGACGCAAAAGGCTTAGCATTTATTGATGATGAGCAAGCTAATAAGTTAAATGCTGTAACTATCAACGATAAAGACGTTTTACTAAATATTACAGGTGCTTCAATTGGCAGGGTTTCTGTTGCGCGAGATTGGGCTGTGGGTGGTCGGGTTAACCAACATGTTTGTATAATTCGCCCTGTTTTGACTGAGCCCCTTAGCGCATACCTCAATTACTACTTGATGACACCGATAATGCAGGACTATATCAATAGTAATGAATCTGGAGCAACTCGACAGGCGTTAACTAAAGCTAAGATTGAAGCTCTCACAATACCACTAGCACCACTAGCCGAACAAAAGCGCATCGTTGAAAAGCTCGATGAAGTGTTGGCGCAGGTCGACACCATCAAAGCCCGCCTCGATGGCATTCCCGCTATCCTAAAACACTTCCGCCAATCCGTGCTCGCTTCTGCGGTCTCGGGGAAGTTGACAGAAGAGTGGCGTAATGTGAATACGTCTTCAAGTGTTAGTTTATTTTTGAAAAAAATTAAAGATAAACATATTGAACTTAAGAAAAATAAAAAACTAAAAGCATCCTTTGGAAAGCATGAACCGGTAACCCCATTGAAATTGGCAATTCCAGATAGATGGTCATGGACTTGCTTTGATGAGATAGCCGAAAATGATAATAATGCATTAAAAGCTGGTCCATTTGGTTCATCCTTAAAAAAAAGTGACTGTATAGCTGATGGTTATAGAATATACGGACAAGAACAAGTGATAGCTGGAGATGAATCTTTAGTTTCTTATTATATTTCTCAAAAAAAATATGACCAATTAAGATCATGTGCAATTAAGTCCGGTGATATTTTAATTAGTCTTGTTGGAACGATCGGAAAAGTTCTGATTTTAAGTGATAAAGTAGAAGCAGGTATTATTAATCCACGTTTAGTTAAATTAAGTCTAAATGAAAAAATTGAACGCAAATATATAAAAGCCTATATAGATAGCCCGATTGCTTGGCAGTTCTTTAAAGGGTTTAGTCATGGGGGAACCATGGATATTCTAAATTTAGGCATTTTAAAAAAATTACCTGTTGCAATTCCTCCAGTTGAAGAACAAAAAGAAATCGTCCGCTTAGTCGATAATTACTTTGAACTTGCCGACACCATCGAAGCGCAGGTGAAAAAAGCCCAAGCCCGAGTCGATAACCTCACCCAAAGCATTTTGGCTAAGGCCTTCCGCGGTGAATTAGTGCCACAAGACCCTAACGACGAACCTGCCGACAAACTGCTTGAGCGCATTGCCCAAGCCCGCTTGGATGCTGAAGCCCTTGCTAAAGCTGCAAAAAAAATCACTGGCAGTAAGAAAAAAGCAACTAAAACGGCGAAAGCATAATTTGATATTTTCAGCACGCCAATTGGCGTGCTTTTTTATGGATGATTCTAATGGATTTAAATCAGCAATTTGGTTTATATGAAGAGTATGTAAAAGCAACGCTTGGTCACTTTCCCGTGGACCAAACTAAGCTTAATTGTATTGCAGTATTTAAAGCATTAGCAGAGCTAACTGATGAGCAAAAGTTAAACGGTGCTGAGTTTATTACTCGTGAAATGTTACAAACTAGGGTTAGTGAACGTTATGCCGCAAATGCCAATGCTCGCCGCCAAGAAGTGAATAAGTATTTGTCCCAGCGCTTTCGAATCGGTAGCGATATAGAACCAGACTTTGTTCAGTTTATGCTAGAAGGTGACTCAACTGTTTATTCGAGAGCAGACAATGTTGATGCTGGCTCTAAACGTACAGCTTACCGAATAGCAGACTTTCCGAAGAAAGATAAATTGATTGCTCTCCTACGAAGGCTTGATCTTACTCTTTATCTGTTGCCTAAATCAGAACTTACTCTACAAGGAATATTCACCGCATATTTAGGTGCTTTTTGGCCCTACTCATCTATGCAGAAATGGCATGAAAATTATGCTCAGTTTACTCGGAAGTTGCGAAGCACCGACCAGATTACTGACGAGCAATTAACTCAATTGTGGGGAAAGCAATCTAATGGTATAGCATTGATTAAACAAGGTGTAACACCTGCTAAAGAGGTAGTTTCGGCTAAGAATCATTTATTAAAAATCACTTCATTATTGAAAAACTTGTCGAACAATAATCGTTATCAAGAATCATTAGGGATAATGGATAAAGCGAGCGAAGATAACTCTATTTCAAGGCGATATTTTTCAGTTCTGAACCGGACGGCTGTAGCTTTTGACTCTGCTAACCTAACTTTTCCAGTTGATTCGAATACGATGTTGAAATTTGTTCGTTTCATGAATGATGCATTTAATTTGAATATTGATTGCAAGCAGGCAGATTGGTACGAATTATCAACGAATCTTAAAAAAGCGGTAGCAGGTAATCTGGCTGAAGATGTCGATCCACTCAAAGTTAATATTGTGCTTTGGCGAATCAATGACCAGCAAGATGCATTAAAAAACTTATTGTCGGAGCAATCTCAAATGAATGAGCCAACTGAGAATGATAATTCACAGGGAGAGAACAACGTTAGTCTGATTAGTGAACCTTTAAACCAAATCCTGTATGGCCCTCCAGGTACAGGCAAAACTTACCATGCAATTGAAGCCGCCGTTAAGGCTGCCGAGCCTGAGTTTAAGTGGCAAAAACGTGATGAATTAAAAGCAGAGTATGACCGTTTAGTCGCTGCAAAACGGATTCGTTTTGTGACTTTCCATCAAAGCTATGGGTATGAAGAGTTTGTTGAGGGTTTAAAAGCCAAAACCACAGAAGACAAGTCGATAGAATATTTTGTTGAGAATGGCGCGTTTAAAAGTATCGCTGATGATGCTAAAAGCACTGCGATCAGAAAGTCATTTGAAGTCAGCTCTGATGCCACTATTTGGAAAATATCAATTGACAGTACCGGTAAAAGTGAAGTATCTAACCATTGCCTTGCTAACAGTATTGCTGCTATCGGCTGGGGAAGCTCAGGCGATTTATTATCTGAAGAGTTAGATGATAATGAGTACTATCAAAAGTTAGGCCCTCAAGTAAAAAGTTCATTGTCGGAGTTTTCACAAAGAGCATCAGTTGGCGATTTGATTTTGTGTATTGGTAGCCAACGGACAGTTCAAGCGGTAGGCGTTATCTCGGGAAACTACCACTTTGAACCAAAGGGGACTTCAGTTTACTCAAGTTATTGTAATCAGCTGCCTATTAATTGGTTAGTAACTGATATTAATATAGATTTTCACGCACTTAATGGCGGGGTTAATTTTACACAAAAAACGTTTTATGAGCTCTGGCGCTTTTCCGTTGCTGATGTATTTGAGCTTTTAAATACGCATGGTGTTCACATTAATTCGATAGAATCTGAACAAAATAAGACTGAAAACTACGTTCTTATTATTGACGAAATCAATCGAGGTAATATTTCAAAAATCTTTGGAGAACTCATTACCTTAATTGAACCTTCTAAACGAACAGGTGAGGGACAAAAGGAATCGTTAACGTTGAACCTACCTTATTCTGGTAAGCCTTTTTCAGTACCTGATAACCTTTATATTATCGGCACCATGAATACTGCGGATCGATCGTTAGCTTTAATGGATACAGCTTTACGACGCCGTTTCGATTTTATTGAAATGATGCCAAGTTATGACGTTTTTAGTGAACATGGAGTGCTTAACGTTGGCAGTGTGCAAGTTGATCTAGCTGAATTACTAAAAACCATGAATCAGCGTATCGAAGTACTTTATGACCGTGAGCATATGCTCGGTCATGCCTTTTTCATTCCGGTAGTTGAGTTGATTACAGCCAAAAATCATTCTCAAGCGCTTATTGAATTGAAAAACGTGTTCAAAAATAAAGTGCTGCCGTTATTGCAAGAATACTTCTTTGAAGATTGGAACCGTATTCGTTTAGTACTTGGTGATAGCAAGAAATCAAAATCTGATTGGTTAGTGCAAATTAGCGAGCAAAGCTTTAACGATATTTTTGGTGCAGATCATGGGTTAGGTAATTTTGATACTGCGCCTAAAACTTATCAAATTGCTTCTTTTGATGATCGTTCAATTTGGGATAAGCCGGAGACTTATCAAGCCATCTACTCTGTTAAAAAAACACCAGATACCGCAGATGAGACCAATACACTAGAAAGCCGTGAAGATTAATATGGATAAAAGCATCACTGTTTTTGAGTATGGTTATTTAGCTGATGAGGCTGATAAAAAAGAGTCTAAGCGAATAAATTGGATTTCTTCGGCTGCTTTTAAGTATTTGAAGCAACTTTGCTTGTGTACTGAATCTGAAAGTAGCTTTGTTAGGCTAAAGATGATTGATAGCACCGAGGTGTTACAGACACAAAACTATGCTGGCGTGATATTAACGCCAGATGGAACGCAAATAGAAATATTACCAAAAATCGGTAAAGCGGCATATCAACAGCAAAACACAGCGGCAGAAGAACAATCGAGAGAATCATTACTGGTGATGCTGGCATGCTTGGGCGATTTTCGACACCTAAAAACTGAAACTGCTGATATTAAGCAGCAAAAAATGCCTTTGCTAGAGATATTTATTAGCCAATTTTTAGCCTCTGTTAATCATTTAATTAAGCGGGGGATTCGGAGTGATTATGCCCAGCGGGAAGATAATTTACTTTTCCTTAAAGGTAAGCTGCAAGTTGGCAAGCAGCTAAAGCACAATTTGGTCAATAAGCATAAATTCCATGTCGAATTTGAGGAGTTTCTTGCTGATAGGCCAGAAAATCGCGTTATTCATAGTGCTCTTCATTGTGTCAAAAAACTCAGTCGCAGTATGGCTAATCAACGCTTCCAGCAAGAACTTGCCTTTACCTTTGCTGACATACCAGTAAGTAAAGATCATCATCAAGACTTTCAGCGTCAACGAATCGACAGAGGCATGGCACATTATGAGACACCATTAGCGTGGTCAAAACTGATTTTAAATGCCTTCTCGCCGCTAACCATGAAAGGAACTCATTCCGCCACGTCTTTACTGTTCCCAATGGAGGCTGTATTTGAGTCTTATGTAGCTTCTCAACTACATCTATTTGTTAACGTTGGTTATCAGGTTAAGTCACAAATCAGTTCATCAAAATTGGTTAAGCATGTTGATAAAGATTGGTTTCAGCTTAAGCCTGATTTACTCATTCAGGATGCAGGTAAGTCAGTTTGCGTGCTTGATACAAAATGGAAAAATTTAGATTCATCTAAAGCCAATGGTACAGATAAGTATGGCTTATCCCAAGCAGATATCTATCAAATGTTTGCTTATGGTCACAACTACCTAAGTGGTGATGGTGATATGTTTTTAATATTCCCATATCAAAATAACTTTGATTGTCCGGTGATAGAACCTTTTATATTCACAGACATAAACGGAAATGTAACAAATTTACGCTTATGGCTGGTGCCGTTTAAAATATTACCCAATAAAGGCAAATTGATTTTATCGGCGAAAGCGGATTCATCTCCGATGAACACTATTTACACGCCTGATGTTTTTTACCGTAATCGATAAATTCGCAAGGATGAGAATGTTGAAATTGTTTGGAGTCTATATTGCAGCTTAAACCAGCAAAACTTGTGCTTTTTTGGCGTCGCTTAATGGGTATAAGCCAGCAAGTTGATGTGAGTAGTACTCATATCAACATTATCAATAATGGTACAAAGGTTGAGTTATCTTTAGCTGATTTGTATCAATTGAACATAAAAAAAAAATGGTTTTCTTCTCATTTAGAGTTAGCGGTTAAAGACTCTCCGACTATCGTTTTAAAAGGTTACAACAGCAAAAGCATTAAGTCATTCAGTGTGTATGTGGTGAATACATTACTAACGTTAATGGCTTCAAGTGAACGTTGGCAACAGTTTGCACAAGCTCTTGAGGTACATAAAAAAGCTGAATTTTATTTGTCGAGTGTTGAATGGAAACCCATTGCTGAAATGTATCAGTTAGGTTGTCAGTTTTCTGCCTTAGGTATTAATTCTGAAGCGTTATCAAATCCGTTACATCAACAGGTTTTAAAACAAGCTCAATTGTTATCAGCAAAGAGTGTAAGTGAACTTGGCCGTCAATTACATAACCAACAAGTGGTGCCAAAATTACTCAGTAAATATGGTGAGTTTTTTGACAACATTGAAAAATTACCACTCACGGCTAATCAGCGTTTAGCCTGTGTAACTAACGACGATCATAATTTAGTGATTGCGGGTGCCGGAACCGGTAAAACAGCAACATTAGTGGGTAAAGCTGGATTTTTAGTTGAAGCTAATATTGCAAAAGCCAATAATGTTTTGCTGTTAGCTTTTGGTAATAAAGCGGCTTTAGAAATGAATCAACGTATACAAGATCGGTTGCCTTCTATTGCAGAAGATTTTAAAGCCAGTACATTTCACGCTTTAGGCAATATGATTTTAGCTAATCACTTTGGTTACAAAAAAGCCGTTACACCGTTTGTTGAGCAACCTTTCTTATATAGCCAATTTATCAATCAACAACTCACTGATTTAGCAAATCAAGATGTTGAATACAAAGCATTGTTAGTTAATTATTTTTTGAGTTTGGCAACACCTGCTAAATCAGAGTTAGATTTTGACAGTATTGAGCAATATCAAGAGTTTTTATCAAGTTGTCGCCTTATTACGCTAAAGGGCGAATGGGTTAAAAGTGTCGGCGAACTACGTATTGCTAACTTTTTAACCCTTAATGGGGTCGACTATGAATATGAAGCAAATTACTTGCACGACACCCGCACCGTCGCTCGACGTCAGTATCAACCCGACTTTTATTTACCTAAATCCGATCTGTATATTGAATATTTAGGGTTAAATGAACGAAACGAAACAGCT
This sequence comes from Shewanella sp. AC91-MNA-CIBAN-0169, assembly GCF_040310165.1. NCBI lineage: Bacteria > Pseudomonadati > Pseudomonadota > Gammaproteobacteria > Alteromonadales > Shewanellaceae > Shewanella > Shewanella sp. AC91-MNA-CIBAN-0169. The sequence goes on along the minus strand of NZ_JBEOPM010000037.1, from coordinate 18,997 downwards.
CCCTTTGTCGATCAAAAATCTTATCTCGAAAGTCTTGAATGGAAACGAAATTTACATTTAAGTAAAGGGACCCAAATGGCTGAGTTGTATTCGTATCAGCTCATGAAAGGTGTTTTACCATTTGCATTAAAAACGATTCTTAGTAAACATGACGTTAACCTCATACCGATTGAGCTTGATGTGATTTTTAATCAATTACGCGAAGAAAACACTAACCAATGGCAGGGTTTTATAGAACTTATTCAACGCTTTTTAGGTTTATTTAAAGACGGTAGCTTTACCATTGAGAGTTTTAGAAGTGGGTTAAATTCTCAGGTTTGTGATATTGAACGGACCCAAGCATTTGTAAGCTTGTTTGAACCTGTTTATAACGCTTATCAAACACATTTAAACCAAACTGAAACGGTTGATTTTAGCGATATGATTGCTGAAGCAATCGATATTATTGAGTCAGGCCATTTTCATCATCCTTATACCCATATTTTAGTCGATGAATTTCAAGATATTTCTGTCGGTAGAGCTAGGTTGCTTAAAGCATTGTTGTTATCAAAACCGAATATGCGTTTGTTTGCTGTAGGTGATGACTGGCAGTCAATCTACCGTTTTAATGGTGCTGATATAGCGTTATTTACAGAATTTAACAAAACGTTCTCACCTTCTACAGCTGTCCCTCTAGATAAAACATTCCGCTTTAACGATAAGTTGCACAGTGTTAGCAGTCGTTTTGTTTCAACCAATCCTAAACAAATCCAAAAGCAAATCTATACTCATACTTCGGTTAGCTCGCCAGCTCTGAGATTAGTTGATATTAAAAATCAGTTACCCATTAGCAGCGCGCTTTCGATGAAAGAGCAAAAAGAACAAGCTTATATTGATACCTTGTATAGGTCGTTAAATACGTTCAATCGTCAGGCAAACCGAAAGCAAAAAAAGATGTCAGTGCTGATTATCGGTCGTTATCGTCAGGAAAACACTAGAGTATTGGTTGGAGTTAACTTCAGTACTTGGGGGTTTACGTCATTAGATATTGTTTATGTTACAGCTCATGCAAGTAAGGGATTAGAAGCTGATTACGTAGTGCTTTTTGGTATCGATACTGGGAGTTTTCCTTCTTCACGGGAAAATGATGAACTTATCGATTTAGTATTACCAATTAAAGAAGATTATTTATACGCAGAAGAGCGAAGGCTATTTTATGTTGCGCTAACGCGGGCAAAGCATTTTGTATATGTTCTTTTTGATTCTGATCAGGCAAGCCCATTCTTAACCGAAATTAATCAATATGGTCGTCATTTTATTGATAATAAATTAGCAAAAACATTCGATAAATGGCCATGTACTCAATGCGATACTGGTGTCTTACGTCCCATTTCATCTCGTTATAATAAGATTTTTTATAAATGTTCACTATCACCAGCTTGTGACGTGATGCTCAATAGCTGTAAACATTGCAATGCTCCACTTAAAAGCGACGTTAATGGTTTTAGGCACTGTCTGGGATGTGGCGAAATTGAGCTTGGTTGTTTGCGGTGTGGAATTGGCACTATGGTTGCCAGGTGTGAAAATGATCCGAAAAGAGAAACCTTTTACGGTTGTAATCGATTTAAAAAAGGTGCTGATGACTCTTGTGGTGAGAATATTCGAGTAGAAGCATATGAACAACGAATTATTTCTGCAAAAAGTAAAATCGACACCAATAATTTTTAATAATGAACATCATGAATAAATAGTAAATATTCGTAGCTAAACGGTAAGCATTAAGGGATGAAATGAAAACAGTTAAGCAATGTATAGTAGATATATTAGCCTCACGCGATTTAGTCAGTGTGTCTGGCGATCCTTTGTATAGTTATAAGTTATCAGATATAGAGTTTCAAGGTTTGTATCAGTCGCTATCAACTAGCTTAGACGCCCATAACATTTCAGCGTTTATCCCTAACGGATTGAGTTCTAGTTGGAGTGGGGCATTTGTACTTTATGCTGCCGAATGGTGGAGAAACAAATTCAATGGAGGTCATTGGAGTTGGGAGCCCATTTTTAGTTCACTTAATGTACCTGAGAACGATATTAACCCGAGTCAGCGTAATCAATTAATTGCTGAGGGATTTCGTTTTTGGCGCAGGCCTTTATTACGCAATGGCCAAGGTAGAATGTTTCTGGGCTCAGTTGCCATTGAGGGGGGCTTACCTTTAAAATTAATTACTGACCCTAACAGCAAGCTTTCACATTACTTTGAACAAGTGATAAAAGATTTTGGAACATTCAGCTTATCCAGTCCTAATTCTGTAGCCATTGCTGAGGCTCATGATCATTACATAGCAGCGTCTTTCCGGACTGAAGCCGTTTACTCTATTGTTGGGCAAATAGCAGAAGCCATCTATCAATTGACCGAGCAATATAGCCTAGATGAACAACAAGACCCATTGTCATATTTGGATAGCATTGCGCCTAACTGGCTTGAGGTTTTACCCCTTAATATTGATACCACTATCGCTAAAGGTTTACTTGATAGTGCATTAGGGCAGGCTATTGCTGTTCAGCGTCGTCTACCTACTAGCATTCGTTTAGTGAGAAAATTAGTTAAAAAGTTTGACCAACATGCTTATGTGACTAATGAACCAAACTCGTTAAAACATCAATGGTCATATCAACTATCAATTTCCCTACGCTCTAAACTTAATGCTCAGTTCATTGCTCAACTGTTTAGTATGCAAGTTTTACCTGAGCGCTTCAGTTTATTCGCTTTAGGTAAAAAACCATTACTCTTGGCTAAGGCATTCAAGCCTAAAAATAACCCAGAGCTTTATTTACTCGATGTATTAACCACAGATTTACCGGAAGATTGGTTCGATTGTGAAATCCAATTAATGCTCCGTAATGACACAGAAAGTAGTTGGTATGCTCCATTATTAGGTGGCAGTGCACTAGATAGTGATGAACCTTGGGTGTTTACCGAAAATGGTGGCGATTGGATTCTTGCTGGTGCGGGGAACTTTAGTAGTGAAGCGACGACCGCTGTCATTGCTTTACCCAATATAAAGACTTCGAATGATTTTTTTGATAAAGACACATCTTATTATATTGAAAATGCTGAACCATTCGGTGAAGTCGACCACGATACATCTCGGACTTTATTGAAGATCAGTCAGTTAGGTTCTTTCATCTTTAATGATTATGAAGTGTTTTTGGGAAAGGAAGATAAGGGCCAATATGAGTTTGTATGGCAAGGCGAAGAACTTCCATTTCTAACGGTACCAAGTAAATGTTATCTAGGTAAACCCAAGCTATCGGCAATATCAGCACAAGGTTTACAGGTCATTCCTAATGAAAAACTCCGTTGGCATGATGTTAGCCGGGATCAGTGGCTGTCGATAGATACTTTGCCATTAGGTCAAAGTGTAGTTGCCTATTTTGATAATGGTAAATCAAAAAAGCGCTTTAAATTAGCTAGCTTACCTCAAGATTTTAAGATTGAGTTTGTATCTGGTGATAAGCTTAATTACGGTAAGGTTATTATTTCATCTTCTCGGCCTCCTATGGTCGCTGTTGATTTATCAGATAATGAATCATTACATTATCAAGTTAATCAAGATTCAAACTCAATTACTGTCGAGTTGTTTAGTTCTCAAGCTCAACCACCCGCTTTATTTTCACTGTGTTTATGGTGGCAAGAAAAAGCGAAAGCGATATCAATTACATTACCTTTTCCGAGTCATGGTGTTTGTTTGCTTGATAACAGGCAACAGCTGGTTAAAAAGAATAGTAATTTGTTGATTGATAAGCTGAATAATTATGAATTATATGGCTACGGTATTGAAGGCAAAATTCGTATTATTTTTACCTTAAATGCGTCTGATATCCGAGGTGCTTTTAGTCGTAGTGCCTATTTTAGTAAAGAACTTTCTTCGATTGAAGCGTTATCAAGTGGTTTATCTTTATCTACGTTTCGAGCAGATATCCAAGCACTTTTTGCATTGTCAGACAATTTAGATGCAACTTTGAATGTAACAATTATCAATTTTGGTCGTGAGTTATTTAGCTTTAAGTTATCGGCTTATATTTATGCTCTTGTGCCAGAGCGTGAAATCGGTTGTATAAAATTTATAGGTGAAGAGTGTCTCTCTCCAGTTGATTTACTGATGATCCCTTTAGACCAGCCCGCTCAAATGCCGCTTCAATTACTACCAGAATCATCAATATCGAGTTCAGAGCGTAGATGGATATTTCCTGATTCAGAGGTTGAGGCCGGTGCTTGGTTAGTTTTTTGTGAGACTAGACATTTAGGCATAAGACCACTTATGTGGAGTAAAGATTTACAATTATTGCCAGATGCTCGTAATGGTTTTGAGCTTGCTGCAAGTATTGGACAACGTTACAAGCGCATACAAGCATTTACAGATGTGGCCAAAGAACTATCGACTGATTACGCTCGCCCTGAATGGGAGAATGTTAGAACGTTATTGAAATTTGAACACGTGCCATTTACCACATTTGATTTATGGCGTGGTGCCACGAAGTCATCTGAATTCATGCTAGCGCTATTACTTAAATCAAATAACAATGAAGTGGAACGAGTTTGGAGCTTGGCGAGTGAATTCCCAATACTTTGGTATACATTAAAATTAGACTTAAGTATTAAAGTTCTGATGGCATTTTACCAACATTTAATTGGGCGTTTGGGCGATGATATGGAAGAAGTCGCACAAGATAGAGTACAGAAAAAACTATCAGAACTGGTATCATTTTTCCCCGGCTTTGAGCCTTTTTATAATTTGTTGCTCTTTAAAATTGGCTCTGTTGATCAAAAACCATCTATGACTTTAGCTGACTACAGAAGTGATCTCGATAATAGCCGAAATACTCTGTCTCAGCGTAATGTTGATTCTGAATGGCCTACTATTTTTGCTGATGAAATTTTAAAAACTGTAATATCTAATGTAAATCCTCAACTCATCAACCAATGTTTGGTTGATGAAGGGGGTTATAAAAGTAATGTCATGAATGCCCCTGTGTTACTGGCTTTAGCTAGTTGCGGTCAAGCCGCGTTATTAATAACGCCTGAAATGATCCATGCCATGCGTGAATATCGTCGCTTTGATATTGAGTATTTTGATGACAGTTTTGCTTTAACACAAAAAATGATTATTGGATTAACCAAGGTCTAACCCTAGGAAAGAGTATGGAATACTTCGAGTCTATTATTGATCAACTGACTAAACGCGCTGCTAGAGCTACATTAGGTCAATTTGGTTTACGTTCAAAATCACTTCGTGAATTTTTATGGCAATCTTTTTCAAAAGCGCCAGGTAATGACGGTGCGTTCCTTGGTGACCCTGTTTTTGAAGCTACTTTTGGTTGGAAACCTCATAACCAGACTATGCAAGATTTAGCTGGAGGTTTGCTTGAAACTCAAATTGTTCATGCTATGGCAAATCCGCCTAAAGAATTAAAAGAAGATTACTTATTTGATGCAAAATGGCCCCCATATGCTCATCAATATGAAGCTTGGCAACACTTATTAAACGATGAACCACGCTCTGTGATTGTAAGTAGCGGCACTGGCTCTGGTAAAACTGAATGTTTTTTAGTTCCTATATTGAATGATATCGCTAAAAGAAAGAGCAAGGCTGATGGTGTGGAGGCACTCTTTTTATATCCATTAAATGCCTTAATTAATAGCCAAAAAGATCGATTGACAGCATGGACTCATAAACTTGGACCTGATGTTAAGTTTTGCTTATACAACGGTGAGACGGATGAAGAAGTTCCCGCTTCAAAACAACGTTTATTTCCAAATCAACAGTTATCAAGAAAGACATTAAGAGCTGACCCTGCGCAAATATTGGTTACCAATGCGACCATGTTGGAATATATGCTTGTTCGCCAACAAGATGAGCCCATTTTAACCAAATCTAAAGGCAAACTACGTTGGATTGTATTAGATGAAGCTCATACCTATATTGGTTCTCAAGCCGCCGAGTTATCTTTGTTATTGAGACGAGTTATGCATGGCTTTGGAGTATTACCAGAGTCTGTGCGCTTTGTTGCTACTTCTGCAACGATAGGTGGCAAAGATTCCGATAATGAACTAAAAGCATTCCTTGCCGATGTTGCAGGCATCGATGTATCGCAAGTTTATTTGGTGAAAGGGGACCGTGAGATAACTAATTTGTCTAATTTGGTGGCTCCTGGTTCAATGGATTTACAATACATCAAAAATTCCTCTGCTAATGAACGTTATAGCTTATTAGAATCTATCGTTCCCTTAAGAACCCTTCGCCAACACCTGTGTATAAAAGATAACCGGCTTTCGCTTAAAGAAATTTGTAAGATTCTATCTGGAACTGCTGAGCCAATATCCGAGAAATTAGCTCTACAATGGTTAGATGTTTGTGCCTCAACATTGGGGCATGATGGCCAAGCTTTCATTCCATTTAGATTACATTTATTTCATAGGGTATCAGGTGGCTTGTGGGCTTGTTCTAATTCAAGTTGCACGGTAAAACGTGGTACGGAATTAGATGTAATTGATTGGCGATTCGGCATGGTTTATATGTCGAGAAGAGAAATATGTGGCTGTGGTTCCCCAATATTTGAAATGACAAGTTGTAATGGTTGCGGTACGAGTTTGTTGTTAGCTGATGAGGCTATCGACAAAGAAACGGGTAATAGTGTTCTAACGCTAACTAAACCAGACTCCAGCATAGATGATTTTGCTTTGGATATTGACCCTGATGACGCAGATTCTTTCAATGACAGTGGTATTGAGGATGCTGATAATCATGAACGTACTTGCATCATAGCGGATCAACCTTATGATGAAACAGGTGAGTATTGGCTAAACAATAATAGTGTTTTAAAACCGGCTATTCATGACGCGGCATTTAAAATACATCGGGTTGAAGGATATGGGAAATCTGGTGGTGTTTCACTCCGCTGTCCTTGCTGCCAACACACAAAAATCCAGAATTTTGATTTTTATCGCCATTTCCGTAATGGTGCACCGTTTATGCTATCAACCGTTATCCCTACGCTACTTGAGTTTTGCCAGGATGGTAAGAAATCACAATTGACAGGTCCTTGGAACGGACGGCGTATGATTACGTTCACCGATAGTAGGCAAGGAACCGCAAGATTTGCAGCAAAATCCCAACAGGATTCTGAAAGACAGTTTTTACGTTCAGCTTTATTCCATTTGGTTGCTGATAGAACCCTGAAAAGTGGTGAGCTTTCTACTGATACTGAAGAAAAACTTAAAAACTTTAAATCTCGTCTTGCGTCATTTATTGAAGATAATGATGAAGACATGATTGAAGTTATGGAAGAGAAAATTGCAGCATTATGCAGCGAAGTCGATATCACTATTAAGTGGTCAGATGTTGAGTGTGAATTAGCAAAAGAAAAAGAACTGCAGTACTGGATAAAAGATTCTTATCAACGTTTTGATGAAAATATGAGTATGGTCAAAGAGCCCGTTTTACTAGCTCGACTATTACTTTTACGTGAGTTTAACAGCCGTCCTAAACGCCAAAATACTCTGGAAACCCTTGGGCTAATAAAAATTGAATATCCAGCCCTTAAAGACAAAGGAAATACGGCACCAGCAGATTGGTATTCATTATTTGATGACAAAGATAAAGCAAAGAAAGATTGGGTTAACTTTCTAACACTATGTCTTAATTTTCATGTACGAACTATTAAAGCGATTTCTTTATCGGATGAGCAAAAACGTTGGATTGGGGCCAAATTTAATCCTGGTTTACTTATTGCCCCTATGACAGATAGCCATTTTAAGCATGTACAAAGCTGGCCTCAGGTTCGTAATGGTGTTGTTCAACCGAGATTAGTGAGGTTGTTGGCAACGGCGTTTAATCTTGATGCAACTGATTTACAAGATAAAAATAAGATAAATATTATCTTGCAAGATGCATGGAATGTGCTGCAATTAAATGTTCTCACAGCAAGTGGTGATGGTTATAGACTTGAACTAGAGCATAAGGTCAGTTTTAGTCTAATTAAGGATAAATGGCAGTGTCCACATACTCAAAAAATAATAGATACACCTCTAGAGCAAATAACACCGTATTTGAATGTTAAAGGCAACCGCCAAGACCAGATTTGTCGTTTGTTAGAAGCGCCTATTTTTCCATATCCATATGCTCGAAGACTAGAAGACGGTACTCCTGTTCCGATAGCCGAAATTAGAGATTGGCAAGAACAAGATGAAATCATCAAACTTCGAAAAGAAAATGCATGGTCGGACATTTCAGATCGCATTGTAGAGAGAACACCATACTTTAGAGTTGCGGAGCATTCAGCACAGCTACCTGGAAGTTTACTTCGTGATTATGAAGACAAATTTAAAAAAGGGTTTATCAATGTCTTAAGTTGTTCGACAACTATGGAGATGGGGGTTGATATTGGTGGGATAAGCGTTGTCGCGATGAATAATGCTCCACCAAACCCAGCAAATTATCTACAAAGAGCTGGACGAGCAGGTCGACGCGGTGAAACAAAATCTATTGCATTAACACTTTGTAAAAATACACCACATGGTGAACATGTTTTTGCGCAAACACGTTGGGCATTTGATACGCCAATTCATGTCCCAAATGTGTCATTGTCTAGTGATTATATTGTTAAGCGACATATTAACGCATTACTTTTATCTGTATTTTTGAGAATTAAAGTAATTAGCGAAAATAACCTTCGGCTTAATTGTGGTAATTTTTTCCTTTCTGCTCATGAACATTGTCCTTCTCAAGCCGAGCTATTCATCGACTGGTGTATTAATCATTCTCTAGAAATTGTTGAGGTAGGATTAGATTCTTTGTTAAAAAGAACAAGCTTACAAACCATATCTAAAACAAGTCTAGTTATGGATGTGGCTAAACAAATGAAGATCATCATTAAAAAATGGCGTGATGAATATCATATTTTAACAGAGCAAAGTGAATCAATAAAAAGTGATACAAATAGAATATCGACAGCACAAGCAGCTGTTGAGACTCAAATTCAAAGATTAGAAGGAGAATACTTACTTTCAGAGTTAGCTCGAAAAGGTTTTTTACCCGGTTACGGCTTCCCAACGGATGTTGTATCGCTTAATAACGATAATATTGAATCTTTAATAAAACGTAAGAAACAAATTCAAGCTATTAAAGAAGCTAAGTCCGCTAGAGATACCACTTTAGAACATAGGATCGATAATCCTTACAGTGCTCGAGATTATCCATCTAGAGATTTATCTGTTGCTATTAGAGATTACGCACCAGGTAGTGAAGTTGTACTAGATGGGCGAGTTTATCGGTCTGATGGTGTGATTCTAAATTGGCATAGCCCTGCTTCGGCAGACCAAGTTAATGAGATCCAGTCTTTGATGTGGGCATGGCGATGTCAAGGTTGCGGTGCCAGTGGTACAAAGAGTCTTATGCCGCTGGAGTGTTCAATTTGCAATGAAGCATTGAAGCAAGAAAGCTATCATAGATATATTCAGCCAGGTAGTTTTGCCGTTGATATACGTAATAAACCCCATAATGATATTTCTCGATTGATTCATATTCCATTTCAAGATCCATGGGTTACTGTTGAGAAAGTTCAATGGGAAGATTTGAGTGTTAATCCTAGTGCTACTTATCGTTCGAGCCATGATGGTCATGTCTATTATCACAGCAGCGGATTATCAAGTTCTGGATATGCATTGTGCTTGGAATGTGGTCGTATGGAACCAATGCCAGACAATAAAGATATATCTCCATATAAGGTACTAGAAAATCATACAAGATTGCGTGGCGGTAAAGGAGATATTGAGCGAGAAAGTGAAAAGTTCTGTGGTGGTAATGAACGGGACTTTTCGATTAAAGGCCCAATTAAATTAGGTCATAGTACTCGGACAGATATTTTTGAATTAGTGTTGTTTAATCAAGATGGCACGGTTCTTAATAACCGCACTATAGCTAGAACATTATCTGTTTTACTAAGAAATGAGCTATCTGAAAAGTTAGGTATAAATAATAGTGAGATAGGTTGTACGATTAAACCAATCAAGTTCAAAGGCAGTGAAGCCCAAGCTATTGTGCTTTACGATTCAGCTGCCGGTGGAGCTGGTTTTTCCATTAAGGCATCTGAGTATATTGTTGAGCTATTACAATTAGCCAAGAAAAAAGCAACCAGTTGCCATTGCGATAAAGCCTGTCATCGTTGTTTAGTTGATTACTCTACTCAACACGCCTTAGAGTTATTGGATCGGCACGTTATTGGATCATTTCTTGATGGTGATTTCTTTCAACGGTTATCACTCCCAGATGAATATAAATACTTTGATAAAGACAATAGATTGGAACTTTTACCGATCAGCTTAGCCGTTGACCATCATTGTTCACATGATAAAAACTCTGATCTCAATTTTTATCTATACAAGGAGGATTTAGATGACTTAAGTCAATGGCCACTAATCAACACTCTATATGACCGGGTAAAAGATCAAAGTATCACTATCGTGTTGCCTTATGACATTAGCGATCTGTCTATTGAACATCGAATTACGCTTTCATGGTTTGCACATCATCCAAGTATCACGATTAAAAAAATAGACTCTAGCAAACAACCTAATGGTAAAAAGATTGCTGAAGTGATTGATGGAGATAGTGTTAGAGGTTGGTGTTTCTCAGATAGCGATCCACAGTACTTGATAACTGGAATTAATCATTCAACTGAACCATTCACTTTGTTTGAATTAGAAATGCTCGATTCAAATGAAAAAATTGGTGTTATATCAGTTTCAACAGAACTAAACGGAACTGTTAAAGAATTTGGGGCATTATTTTGGACAAAGATGTTTAAAGAGTCCTCCGTGCTCTTAAATAAAATGCAGACGAATAAAGTTAAGTCTATTGAATATTGCGACCGATACCTTGCGGCTCCATTACCTGTGAGTATTTGCCTAAATGTGATCAATGCGTTGTTAACTTATTACCCTAATAGCACAGCTAAAATCAGGACTGGTAGTTTAAAATATTCTTCTGATTTACCTCAATCCATAATGGATAATTGGAATTGTGATGCTGCCAGAAAGGAAGATATTGAAGAATGCATTCAGTTGAGTGGGACAAAGATTGAGTTTTTAACTGAATCTAAATATCACCTACCTCATGCAAGAAGTTTAAACCTTACATTTGATGATGATTCAATTGTTAAGATCTGGCTTGACCAAGGCTTCGGTTATTGGTTCGCCAATAAACATGATCGGAATAATAGTTATCAACAATACTTAACTGTCGAAGATTCTGCTAAAGCAATTCTAGATGGTAATTGGGAAATAAAATCAGGGCAATTCCCTACATTAATATTTTTCTCAATTGAAAATTGACTAGCATTAAAAATTTGAATCCATAGAGCATAGAGAGTTAGTTACTATTGTTCTATGGATCATTGGTAATCTAAGGTTGGTGATAAAAATTATAAATAAGTAAGAATACTTACCATTACGAGTGGTGTGATTTCTATAAATATTTATTAATCAATATCTTACTTGTTGGCCCGCATTTTGTACTAAGTAAGCAAATTACATAAGGAAGCCGTTGCCATGAAAAAAGTCAGAGATGTTAATTATCGAGCTATTCATACAAAAAACAGTTGGCGAAAAGCCAGCCATGAAAGTATTGCTAATGCTTTAGGCAATACGAGAGGAGCTAAAGCTCTTTTCAATGGTAAGGCTGCCATTGATTACGATAAACATGGCCAACCACTTTATGTACTTGTATGGAAAGAAGGTGAACTTAAGGGATTGGTCGTTAAGTCAGATCCTAATAATAAAAATGAGATTTTAACCGTTGAAATACCCGTTCATTTAATTATTAAATATGAATTGATTGGCGCTGCACAATTTAGTGAACTTGAACAATTCTTTAAATAGAACACTGACACTTTATCTGTGCCATTTTTATAAACAGGGATGTATGTATGCCTTTAGATTTATCAAACACATTGGTTGTCGGTATTTCAGCCACAGCTTTATTCGATATGTCGGAATCTGACCTGATATTCAAAGAAACCTTTGAATCAGATCCTGATACAGCCATTCAAAAATACCGCGAGTTTATGCTTGAACACGAAGATGAGCCGCTAAAACCTGGAACAGGTTACCCACTGATCAAAGCCTTACTTGGCCTTAATCGATATCAGCAGGACAATGGCCCTCTTGTTGAAGTCGTGGTGATGTCACAAAATAGCCCAGATACCGGCCTTCGTGTGCTTAATACTATTCGCCACGACAAGCTAAACATTACCCGTTCAGCTTTTACCGCAGGCGAAACCGTAGCCGATTATCTTGATGCCTTTGATGTGGATCTGTTTCTCACCACCAATGTAAAAGATGCTCAGCAGGTGATTGATTCCAAGAACTGCGCCGCGGCAATATTAAAAGCACCGCCAACTGATGCGCCGAATATACCCGAGGGGCAAGTCCGCATCGCCTTCGATGGTGATGCCGTATTGTTTTCAGATGAAAGTGAATTGGTATACAAGACTGAAGGAATGGCAGCCTTTCATGCGCAAGAAGATGCTAAGCAGAACATTCCTATGGCAGAAGGACCTTACGCTAGTTTGCTGCATAAATTATCACGGCTACAAGATCGTCTTCCTATCCGTGTTGAATATTCACCTATACGCATAGCACTAGTCACAGCTCGTAACAGCCCTTCTGAAATGCGAGTTATTAAAACCTTAAGACATTGGGGGGTTTATGTAGATGAAGCTTTTTTCTTGGGTGGTGTAGAAAAGACTAAAGTATTGAAAGCCTTTCGGCCTCACATCTTCTTCGATGATCAGGACGTGCACCTTGATGCAGCCGCTAATTTAGTTCCATCCGGAAAAGTCCCTTATCTAAGCGATTCGGCACTGTCTGAAAAAGCCAGCAAGTGGTCTCATGACAAAACACCGACACAGGGAGAATATAGATAATGGTTATGCCACTTGGAAATATGGCTTGGCAGTGTGAGAACTGCGTTTGGAAATTGAAAGCGCTGTGCAGTTAGCACAATGCTGTTTTAAGGGCTCTAGCAATGGTCTAAATACGATTGTACATACCAAAGCTAGATTTAGATTGTAAATATTCGGACAACCTAACAAGGAACACGTATGACGGCTAAGGATTCGATGGCCTCAGCAGATTTAGATGTATTGCTGAAACAGGCATCAGATATATTGGCGAGAAAGCAGGGCAAGGATAAACCTGTTATCGCCGTTTGGGGAATGATGAATGCAGGTAAAAGCTATTTGCTGAACATGCTCACTCACCACTATAACGCAGAGTATTTTCCAACTAATGATGTCCGAGAGACTGCCGAACTAAGGCAGTTTGAGGGAGAGTCTTATATTTTCCTCGATACACCAGGTTTGGATGCTCATGACGCTGATGATCAAGTTGCGATGGATGGCGCCGCAAAAGTAGACTTGGTGTTATTTGTGCACCAGCCTCAAGGAGAACTCGAGAAAATTGAACTCGATTTTCTTAAGCAGTTGAAAGAATCATTTGGCGTTTATGCTGAGAAAAATATCGTCCTTGTCATCAGTAAAGCTGATGCAGAAAGCTTAGATAAGATTGAACAGATTGAGCAAAAAGTGCTTGAGCAATGTCATCTTCATTTGGGTTTTGCACCTGAAAGTTTTCTCATTTCTGGAACTCGTTTTCACAAGGGGATTCAACAGCATAAGGATGGCTTAGTGAAAGCCAGTCATTTACAAGAATTGAAGCAGCATATTGAAACTTTGGGGATTGATGTACGGGCTGTTCGTGAAGAAAGAATACGTCATGCACAGAATACATTGTTATTGAAAATCTCGGCTGCTGAAGAAGCGCTCAATGATGAAAAACTGCAATTAGAAGATGATTTGTATTGGAATTTTGCCCGCTTTAACGACGCCATGCTCTCGTTAGATCTCAGCATGACTTTGAAAAAAACCGAATACCTGAATGAAAGATTACGGGGAGAGTAAAATATGGCGTTACCTTGGTTGATTGGTGCGGCAGTAGTTGCACTTGGAGCTGCTGCGGTTTCTGCTTTCAGTGATGATAGTGACTCTGGGAGTGGCGGAAATGGTGACGAAGAGCGTCGTCGTAGAGAACGGGCAGAGCAGGAACGCAAGGCGCGTGCCCATAAAGAAAAACTGGAGAGCATGAAAGAGGCGTTTGTCCAAGAAGGCATGCAGAGAGCAAATGAGCTGCAACAAAGTTTAGATGGTCAAATCAAAGTGATCTTGCTTGGCGATAAACCATTTAAAGCTATTTTGGATGATGATGAAGAGTTTCACAATCCGGTTAGTCCAACATACGTGGAGGTTTATGACCTTCAGTTTTTACCTCAAGAAACACAGGACTACTTAGTTAAATTGGAGTCTTTGTATGATGTGGAACTTGAACCGGAAGAGGTATTAATGAACGTTCCAGTCAGACTAAAAGAAATAGAGCACAAGCTTGCTCAATTAAAAGCGTTGCGCGAAAAGCTTTAAGTACTTTTAAATGGATTAAAAGGATAGATAAAGGATGTCAGACCTTATTTTACGTGAACAGTTGTTGACGTCATTTCAGACGTTGAAAAGTGATTTTATGGCATCATTAGTCGATGCCAAAAAGCTAGATAGCGAGTTTCAAAAAGCTCAAAAAACTTTTGCGGTGCGTATGGAATCGCATATCAGACAAGCAAAGAAACGTTTACCAGAGGAAAATCCGCTCAGTCGTCAAATTGATGGCATTTTGTCTGCTATCAGTGATACAGACAAAGCGTGGCAGGCTAATTTGGCTTCATATGATAAAGGGTTGAGTTTTCGTCAGGACTTCCAGGATTCTCTGTTGGTATTTGTATTTGGTAAGGTCAAATCAGGTAAGAGCTCGTTGGGTAACTATATAGCATGGGGTCATACAGATCCTTCGGAAAATTTAAAAGCTAGTGTCCCAGTATCATTGCTGCCTGAGTATTTTACTGCTGCCAATACCAACGTTGTAAACGGTGATGCTGATGATGAAGCGAAGCGTCGTAGAGAGTTTCGCGTGGGAGCGACGGAAGCGACCAGCTCTATTCAAGGTTTTCGTCTTCCTGGTTTAACTTGGGTGGATTCACCAGGGTTACATTCAGTGAATGATATTAACGGTAAATTAGCGCAAGAGTATGTGTCTCATGCAGATTTAATTCTCTATACCATGAGTTCAGGCTCACCAGGTCGTGCCAGCGATTTAAAAGAAATCAGAGAGCTCAAAAGCAAGGGAAAGGAAACGCTTATTCTGATTACCGGAAGTGATGTCAATGAAGAGGATTGGGACGATGAACTGGGAGAGCCTGTTTCCCGAGTTCAAATGAAGTCGAAAGAAACGCGGCAGCAGCAGCGAGAGTACATCGCCAAAGAATTAGAAGGCATTGACAGTAACGATATTCTTTCTAACTCCGCCCGTTACGCTCAAGAGCACTTAACCGATCCTAAGGAGATACAAAACAGCGGCATGGTTCAACTATTTAGCCGATTGCACAGCATTTCTCAAAACCAAGGCGTGCAAATAAAGCGCGACGTTCCAATGACGAATTTCAGTAATTTCTTAGACAAGTGCCGAAAGGAATTATTGCCCTATACAAAATTGACAAATGACCTAGATGCAGAGATTGCGCATTTGGAGAGCTCTGTGCCAAAGGTTATGGCGAGATACATTCGAGAGGCGCAGAAAGAGATGTATGCAATCATCGATGATACATTTAACACGTTAGAGAATTATCGTGATGATGATGAGCAGATGAATCATGAGTTGAGGAATGCACATCGAAGTTGGAATGCTAAGCTTCAGCAAGTCATAGGCCACGCTTTAGAAAGAGGGTTAGCGGAGCTATCCAATGATTTGAAACATGCTGCAGATAAAACTTGGTATACCGCATCAATGGAGTTGCCGAATTTTTCGATAGAAAAAGTCACAGAGCAAATTCCAGATGGCCAAGTCAAGGGTACAAAAAAGCGTAATAGCGGTTGGGGTGGATTGGGCGGCTTAGTTGCTGGTGCAGTCGCGGGCTTTTTTCTAGGTGGCCCACCGGGTGCGGCTTTAGGTGCATCATTGGCAGGAGGCGCCGGTAGTATGGCAGGTAGCGCATTTGGTAGTGATGCCAAATTAAAGACGAAAACGATAGAGTTAAATGTCGGCGATAATCTAGAGTCACTGAAAAAACAGGTGCGCGATGACTATGCGAGAGTTGTAAAGTCTGTGATCGAGGATGAATCTAAAAAAGTACTTACAAATGCATTGGCAGAAATGAGGACAATGATACGACAGCTTGCCACCGAACTACGCGAAGTGAATGAGCGGGTCGAAGCGTTGAAAGCCCTATCGCTGCAAAAAATCGTAAAAAATGGAGTTTAAGATGAAGACGAGTGCTGAACTTTATAGAGCCTATGCAGAAACGAAAAAGCTAATTGTTGAATATCCTGATATGCAGGCAGCATTTAGGGATGTTGAAACATTATTTGAAGATAAAAAGGCCTCGCCTGAACTAAGTGTAATGGTATACGGCATTTACAATGCCGGTAAAAGCACCCTGATAAATGCATTGGTTGGTTCAGAGGTCGCTCCTACAGGGGATGTGCCTTTAACGGCAGATGTTAAGGCTTATCAATGGAATAACTTTAGCATCCTAGACACCCCTGGTGTTGATGCGCCATTAGCGCATGAACAGGTGACACAAGCACAAATGATGCTTGCAGACGCAGTAATATTTGTTGTCAATCCATCTGGAGCCGCGGAAGAAGAGAAAACCCTTGGTAAGCTTATTGACTTAATTTATAAGAGGAAAAAGGTATTTTTGGTATTCAATGAAAAAAGCCCGCTTTCTCAAGAGGACTTTATTCGTCTAAAAAATGATACTCGCGCAAGGATTCAGTCTCTGGCTGTTGCTCAAGGTCTTAGTGAGGTTTTGACCGATATCCCGATATTACGTGTTAATGCAGCTAGTGCCTTAAAAGGGAAGTTAGCGATGCAGCAAGGCTTGGTAGAGCATAGCGGTATCATTGAACTTGAGAGCTCACTTAATAGTTTTTTTACTTCTATTAGTCCAGAAGATGTCAACAGTCGTTTGGTTTATTCTCTGCAAGTATTTTTGAACCAATTTATTCAGCAATTAACAAATGCTGACAGTAATGAACTACTCAGTCACTATAAAGAATTGTGTCGTAAGTTGATCGCCAATCAAGGTCAGTGCCGAGATAATATTTACCGCGAAATTGCTAGCAATCGAAAGCATATTACAGTTAAAAGTAAAGCTGCCATGCATCAACACCCCGAAGGCTGTCTTGCAGAACTTGAGCAAGTCTTTGGAGATTCGGGTAAAGCTGTTGTCGCTGTTATGGATGACGAGTTGCAGTACTTGATGAATCAATTCAACGATGATGTGGAAACAATGTCGGCGGTCTTAAATGCCCAGCACGAGGGACCGAGTATTAATGACTTTCCACATTTCTCGGCTTCAGAATCTAAAGATCCTAATAATCAAAGAGGGATAAATAAAGAGGTTTTGGGTAATGCGGCGATTTCTGTCGTAAAAATGGCGAAGCCAGAGCATATTGTTGGTGGATTAAAGTTGGTTAAAGACTGGGCACCTTCATTAATGAAAGGAATTGGGCCAAAAACCATGGAGAAATGGGCTGGCCAAGTTATCGGCAAATGGATCCCATACGTAGGTACGGGGATTACTGTTATTTCTTCTATTTACGATTTATTTTCAGAAGACCCCTCTGATAAAGAAATGCGTGAACATGCAGCAAAAGTTCAGCTGGAACGTGAACGATTTGAGCAGCAGGTTGAAGATACAGCTAAAGATCTGGGAGAACAGTTTGAGCGCGCGATGAATCAAATTTTGCGTCAGGAACTGGAGCCTGCCCTTCAACAAATGCTGTCAAAAGTAGAGTCAGCGCAAACTAGTGCTAACGAGCAAGAAAAGGCAAATAGTGTTGCTTTAATGAGAGCTCAGACTTTGCTAACAACGATATAGCAATGATGACTCTGACAATACCTAAGCCGTTCCCATGTAATGCTTGTGGACTTTGCTGCCGCAGAGTGAACGAGAGCGTGGAAACGGCTTTTCTTGATCGTAGCGATGGTGTTTGTCGTCATTTCGATGAGCAAACACACCTTTGTACTATTTATGACGAGCGTCCATTGGTATGCCGCGTAGAAGATTATTATCAAGCGAATTTATCTTCATTAGTTTCCTGGAGCGTCTTTGTCGATCTTAATGTTGAAATTTGCAATGAATTGCAACGCTTAGCAAAACTGAATAGTGAGTAAACTTTAACATGCTATTTCCACCTAAACCATACAAACTTATTTGCCCGCAATGCCAGTGGAGTTCAGTTAGGGCGCCCAAAAGCGATGTATTATTACCCAATGATGTACGAATAGAGTTTGTGAATAAATGAATTAAGATATTCATTTATTCGTATCTAAAACTGCTTATTCGTAAAGTTACAACAAAGCAAAAAAATATCGATATCGAGCGACTATAGGTAACGAATTGGCTTGTAAGTAATCATAAATATTCAAGATACTCTCATTGTTATAATAAGAGTTGAGGGTGGATTAAAGTATCGATTCTGGTTCAAACGCTTATTTATGCCAGCAAGTATGGTGGTCATACTTTTGAGGTTCAAAAATCACTTGTGCCAACATGTTTGGCACGAAATGGGCACAAAACGTCATTTTGGTGTTTTTTACCTATTTTTTTAGTTTTAATTATCTTATAGGTTAAATTTGAAATTAATTAATTTGTAATACTTCTAGACACGGAAAACAACTGGTTGGCACGAGGTTGATACGATTTGGCACAGATATATTTTTACTGTAGAGAATTTGGTAATACAAAAAGGTTTTTAAAACGAGGAGTTACAGCATGAAATGGTACACCCGAGTGGACTCGAACCACCGACCCCTACCATGTCAAGGTAGTGCTCTAACCAGCTGAGCTACGGGTGT
>NZ_JBEOPM010000036.1:0-40110 GCF_040310165.1 Shewanella sp. AC91-MNA-CIBAN-0169 | reverse complement strand
AAGACGTTAACGTGTTAGAGATCGGTGAAGACAAATCGGGTTATATTAAACCTATTAGGTCTTGCACATAGCTATGAATGTTGTGGCGCTTAGTCCATACCAAACCAAGAAGAAACTGTATTGGCTAACGAAAGTTGGACATTACTTTAGAAGTTATCTAGCTTATTTTTGGACAAAAATCTGTTTAAAGAAAACATGCACCAGTTAAGATGTAGCTAAGAGCTGCAATGGCAGCATCGAGGGTCAGGCGATAAGCTGCTCTGAAATCCCTTTAAACGAAGCAAAGCAGGTATCAAAGTTATGTGGATCTGAGTTGTACACCATTGGAGCTACAAACTCGTCAAAACGCTTATGAAACAATTCGTTGGTTTCTAGCTCTTCTAATCCCAGCTTTAACTCATTATGCGGATCGTCGACAAACTCCTGATGTTGATTTCCATATCGCGCCTTATCTTCTTCTAAGACAGCATTAAAAATCGGCTTTAACACGTCCATATCAATCATATGTTCTAAGCTAATACAGTGCACATCGTAGATGTGACGAACCAATGTCTCGTCATCCATACGCTTTGGATCACGCTTGACTGACATGGTGCGGCGTAACATGGAAAGCACTTTTTCAACCAAAGTCGAATCAATGGAAATACACGACATAGCGCTTACTTCGGCAGGTTGCTTGTAGCTTTGTGCCACTAGCGATGAAATAGTGCGAGATTCAACCCCTTGAAGTTCAATGGTCTCAATGAGCTCAAGTTTGATGTAAGGTCGTAGACACGGTGCTTGATTGTATTGTTGAGGGTACTCTATTTCGATTTCTACATAGCGATATGAATCTAAAACCGTTTTTTTAAAGTATTTTAGGTAAGGGTGCTCAGCTAACATCGCTAGGAGATCTTCAACTAATACTTTGCGAGCTCTTTTTTTCGCTTCTGTACCTTTGTTGAGAAATTCCAAAGTAGGAATCAATTTTATATCGACGTCTTCAGACATACGCATGATCTTAATGTTTGACTTAGCTAAAGCTGTTCCACCTGAAAACACAAGTCGATGGTGCTCACTGTTTACATTTTCCAACATAGCAAGTAGTGACACAACCCAATAGTCCTTTTCCGGGATGGATGGGTTACCTAATTCGAGTGCATCAGAGATTTCAAGAAACTGCTTTTTTAGTTTTGATATGGTCATTGTCGATTACTCAATACCCTGTTACCAACTTTAATGATGCGGTTGAATTGCTTAGAATCCCACTTGTACTGGATTGAAGCTGGTATTTGAGTGGACTTTCCATTGATGCTTTTTTTTGATATGGCATCCATTTCAAAATCTACACCACGCAATTTTAAGATTTCACGCATTATTGCATCAGTGCCACCTGGGTTCTTTGGCATAGGTTTATTAGTTAGGCTGTTGATCGTTGACTTAGTGTATAAACCATACCCGACTTTCATCAGTTCGCCTTGAGCCACGAGTTTTTTCAAAACACGACCAATTTGGTCATAGCTGGCATAATTGTCGAAATCTTTACGCTCGAACACATAGCGGCGAGAGCGCTTTAACTTTTGATTAATAAAGTCAGTTGCTGTCATGATTCACCCTCCTATATAGTGCTTGACCTTAGTATACTTGAAGCTCATCGTTATTTGAAATATTTACGGCATTTACTCAAAAAACATGCGACATAAAACCACAATTTAATTTTACCATTATCATGTTTATAAAGCTTTTTCTGGCAACTATTACATTCCGACATATTATTTTATTTGTTGGCGACCCAATTAAAAATAAATTCATTTTTAGCGTAAATTTGTCGTCGTGGCGATATGAGATGTGAAGCGCTACTATATAGTAAAGACATGAGAAAAATTAAGTCAAAGAGTAACGTCAGGGAATTTGTGAGCATAGGCCCAACACATAACGGGGCAAAAATGAGTTAATTTTTTGGCTTTAAAAGTACAAATTCAACTCTAGACTTGAGGATGTTGAAGAAAATAGCGTTAAGCTCACATGGCCTTTCTCGCACATCTATGTGCTACAAGGCATTCAGGCATCCTGCCTATCAGATGTGAGCTTAGCTTTCACGGTACAGGTCGTTTCTTGGCGTCCTGCCATCACGACATTCGTGAATCCATTCACATCAGATGTACCATCGGAAGCGTTAGCATTTTTACTCTTTATTACAAGATGGGCCGAAGCAGTCTGCAAATACAGGTCAAAGTTAAATTTAACTCCATGGCTACCTTTTCGCAGCTGTTGTTTTGTAAATAGCGAAAATGTTGCGGGGCGGCTGGGCCAATTCTTTTATAAAGAATAAAGAGGGGATTGCTGTTGATCCCCTTTTGGCCCGTGCAGGGTGGAACCTTGCGATCTAATTCAAACGAAGTTTGATAAATCTGGTGTGGGTGAAGCGCCACGACGTTAGTGGCCGCAGGCCATAATTCAGATACCATATATCATATGATGAAATAGATACTTTGCAGATGCAGCAAGCTAAGCTTTCCATTACTATAACGAGTCGTTACCATGGGTGTCGGCTCCATCCATTTCTTTCAGGCTCTTTCTAATTATACCGCGCAGGCCTTCGACATATATGCTGACAAGATCCGCTTCCAGAAATCGAACAAATAGAATCATCGTCGACACGATGAACCATCAAGTTGTGAACAACCCTTCTACTCAAACAACAGGTATCCCAATGACTAATCAACAGTCCCAGCAAACTCCCGTTACTGTCGAGACAGTCGACGATCTCGCTAAATTGGTCAACTACTCATTGATGGATGCGCTCAACAGCGATCCTGACGCGACAGCAAACGGCGTCGACCATGCGCCACGACAAGTGTTTTCGGGCCACTATGTGCCTGTTAAACCAACACCGATTGAAACCCCAGAGTATGTAGCACACAGCAACAGCTTGTTTGCTGAATTGGGTTTTGCTGACAGCATGGCGCAGTCTGCCGATTTTATGAGCATGTTCTCTGGTGACCTGTCGAACATTCCTGAACCCATGAGTAAGGTTGGGTGGGCGTGTGGATATGCATTGTCCATTTTTGGTACCGAATACATCCAACAATGTCCGTTCAGAACGGGTAATGGCTACGGCGATGGTCGAGCTGTTTCTGTGCTTGAGGCTGTGATTAACGATAAACGCTGGGAAATGCAGCTTAAAGGCGGTGGCCGCACGCCATATTGCCGCGGTGCGGATGGTCGCGCTGTGCTGCGATCCAGTGTGCGTGAGTTTCTCGCGCAAGAACACATGCACGCGCTTGGCGTACCAACGTCTCGATCGCTGAGTTTGTATGTGTCTAAAACCGAGACGGTGCAGCGGCCTTGGTATTCTGAGGGCTCTAACGCACAAGATCCTGACCAAATGATTAGTGAGGCGGTTGCTATCTCGACACGTGTGGCACCTTCGTTTATTAGGGTTGGCCAACTTGAGCTATTTGGTCGCCGCGCCCGCACGCAGGAACACCCGCAAGCGATGGCAGAGCTTGAACTGTTGATGTTGCATTTAATTGATCGTGAATACGCTGATGTTATCGACCAAAAACTCACTAACGAACAAAAAGTGCTTTTGCTGGCGCGTGAATTCCGTAACCGTTTGACGTCACTGATAGCGAACTGGATCCGTGTTGGTTACTGTCAGGGCAATTTTAATAGCGACAACTGTGCCGCTGGTGGCTTTACGCTCGATTACGGCCCGTTTGGATTTTGTGATGTGTTCAATCCACAATATCAACCTTGGACGGGTGGCGGTCAGCACTTCGCGTTTCTTAATCAAGGTGTAGCTGCAGAACGTAATTTCTTGATGTTTTGCACCGCATTAAGCCCATTATTGATGTCTACACCAGATTATCTAGAACAGCTCCAGCAGTTGGTCGATGGTTTTGCCACTGAGATGCAAACAAAGATGGAGCACATGTGGGCGGCCAAGCTTGGGCTTAACACTTTTGATGCGGCGCTATTTAATGAGCTTGAAACGCTGATGCTGCAAACCCCTGTGGATTACACTCTGTTTTTCCGTGAGCTTTCGTCGTTGCCTGATGATATTGGTCCACTGACTAACAGTTTCTATCGAGATTTATCGCAAGGGCCACAAGGATTGGAGCAACGCTGGTCTGCTTGGCTGACACAATGGCAATCATTGCTTGGTACCGAAGACAATAGCAATATGCTTATTGCAGATGCAGATGCAGATGCAGACACACAACCACGTAGCTGTGATGATATTATTGCGCAGATGCAACGAGTTAACCCTAAATTTACTTTACGCGAGTGGTTGCTGGTACCTGCTTATCAGCAAGCCAGTGTTGGCAATTATGCACTTGTTCGAGAATTGCAGAAGGTGATGACCAAACCTTACGCAGAGCAATCTCAAGAAGTTGAAGACAAATACTATCGACTCAAGGCATCTGAGTTCTTTGGGGTAGGTGGATGCTCGCATTTAAGCTGCTCGTCGTAATTGTGAGATAATCTATCGGCTTTGATTGGTGTCATGCTTTATGCCACCTGCGTCAGGATTGTTATCTCAACGTATCTGTCGACTTGCCTGGCATATTATCATTAGCCTAAAGTGGCTAAATGTCTATTTTTAGCCATAAACGGCTAAATAAGCTTGTGTACTATCAATGCACTTAGTCGTTATTAGCCAATAATGGCTAAGCTTGCATTATTAGCCATTTTTGGCTAAATTGGTCTAAATCTGCAAACAAAGGAGCGTTATGTGGAGCCTACCAATAAACCTATAGCCGTGATTGTTGGCGATGTTGTTGACTCAACAAAGCTAACCTCTGCGCAGTTTGAGCAACTACTTAAACAGATCAAATCTATCCAGACATGGATTAGCGAGGGGCATAGCGAAAATGCGCACAGTATTGAGCGCGGTGATGAGTTTCAGTCTGTCGTGCATGATATTAAAAATGCGTTGAGATACACCGTTATATACCGGATTGGTATTAAGGCGCTTGGTAAAGCATTTGATAGCCGGATTAGTTTTGCAATTGCGGCAAATGCCGATTTACGTGAGTCGGTGTCGGAGTCGATGGGGCAAGCATTTGTGCTGTCTGGCCGCGGACTCAGTGGCCTTAAGAATGACCGATTATTGTTTAGCTCCGATAGCATCGCTCTCACTGAGTATTTTGACTTACTGTTTAAGTATCTTGATAAGCAACTTAACGACTTAACTGCGCGCCAATGTGAAGTGATGTTGCCAATGCTTCGAACCAATGAGGATTTGTCGATTAGTGAGTTAGCTGACATGCTCGATGTGGCTACAGCCACTGCTAGCAAGTCACTTAAAGCGTCAGGTTGGCCGTTGATCAACGAGCTAAATTGTCGGTTCATGGAGAAAGTCGCGGAGCTCAAGTATGTTTGATTTTTTCGGCGTGCTCATTCCATTTTTATTAATTCACACCATTTGTGACTTTTATCTTCAGACCGATCGGTGGGTAGAAGCTAAAAAAGCTCGCACTTACCGTTCACCTGAGTTGTACCTTCACGCGACTTTACAGGGTGTTGCATTATTACTGCCTGCAATGGCACTCGGGATTGATTGGCGTTCAACGGTTTGCTTAATCGTTATTGTTGCGGTAAGTCATTTTATTATCGATTTATGGAAGGTCACTACACCAAAGGGAGATAAATTAGCCTACTTTGTTATTGATCAGGCTTTGCATGTTTCGGTACTGGCTGCGATTGCTTTTCATGTCGCAGGTGGCGCATCGATTGAGGCAGTGTTACAGCATGAACGTTTCTCCGATGGCGTGTTGGTGGTGTTTGCTTATGTACTCATTCTAAAGCCAACTTCAATTGTGATTGGCGCTGTGTTGAATAAGTATCCCATCGTTAACTCAGCAATGGATACTGACACAGACGCCGTTACCGACACCGATGGTGTTGCCGTTCCTGTTAGTGATAAGACAGCAAATGTGAGCGGCCTTGTTGCGGGTGGCGAGTTGATTGGTTACCTAGAGCGATTATTAATATTAACGTTTATGTTGGTGGGCAGCTATGCCGCAGTGGGTTTTGTATTAGCCGCTAAGTCGATATTCAGATTTGGTGAGTTAAATCAATCAGCCAACCGAAGCATGACGGAGTATGTACTGATTGGCTCACTGATCTCCGTGGTCATCACAACCTTAATTGGGGCGCTAGTGTCATTGGGTGTAGGTATAAAATTTAAGTGAAAAAATCATAAAAAAAGGCCTCTATATCAATAGAGGCCCAATAATCTTATTCAGATTTAAACTGATACCTTTAATCAGCATTTATCCCCATTCCCATAGCAGATAGAGGCTGAGTAAAGTCACCAAGCATTGAGTAGACATTTGATTGCGACTCAAAGCCATCAACCAAACAACGCCAAAGTGTGTACCAAAAATCGATAACGTCAGTTAGATATAAGTTATTAAAAACGGGGGATGTTTCCGACGTTACCTATCACATGATTGTGCTTAACCTCAACCATTCTGACAATATAAAAACACCAAACTGCGACACAATGTCGCAGGCTACTGAGTTGAATTTATAAAGATTGTTAACTACTGGTTAGCATTTATCGATGTATACCATGGTGTTGCACTTATTCATTGCTGATTCATCTGTGGGCAGCGGCTTTTGTTGTTATTGATGTGAGTTTTTGGTGCTGATGAAAGCGTATTCAGATCAAAAGTGAAAAAGTCTGCCGCGATATTTGCTTAATTAGCACTACATTTTATAAGGGTATAAGCATACATTGATGGCTCGATAATGAGTCGTTAGCCATTGCTGAGTTGATTTTAAACTCACTCAGACGATGTGTAATAACGCGCCTGGGGATAATACCAACTTATGAAAATAGCACTATTTATACCGTGTCTAGTGAATCAAATGATGCCAGATGTGGCCATTGCAACACTGACATTATTAGAAAAGTTAGGCCATGAAGTCATATTTCCTGCTGGGCAAACCTGTTGTGGTCAGCCGATGACAAACTCGGGTTGCTTTGATGAAGCAAAAAACACCACCCTTAAATTACTCAACGCTTTTAAAGGTGTCGATTGTGATGCCATTGTGTGTCCTGCTGCCAGTTGTCTGGTGGCGGCTAAAGAAAACTTCCATGAGTTTGATGGCAGCCAAGAAGCCCAAGAGGTCATCGGTAAGCTTTATGAGTTAACGGAGTTTTTGCACGATATTGCCCCGATTAAAGCTTTTGCCCGCCCTGTAGCGGCCAAAATAAGCATGCAAATGAGCTGTCATGGTATTCGTATGCTTAATTTAGCGACGCCGACAGAGCAAATGGGTAAACAACGCTTTAATAAAGTGGAAGCGGTATTGGGTCACATTGCCGGGCTCGAGATTGTCTATCCTGCTCGTATTGATGAATGTTGTGGTTTTGGCGGCACGTTTGCGGTTGATGAAGGCGCGGTGTCGGCCAAAATGGGTAAAGATAAAGCCCAAGCTCATGCGGCAACGGGTGCTAAGTATGTCGTGGGGTTTGACCCTTCATGCTTGCTGCATTTAGATGGCATGATCCGTCGTCAAAAATTACCGATTGAAACCCGTCACATTGCCCAAATCATTAATGATGCTTTATAGGAGCCACTATGACCGAACTATATACCGCATCGGGTTCTAAGGTGCATGCCCATAAAGCTGATATTTTTTGTCGCGATGAAACCCGAGTTGATTGGCATTCTAAAGCCCTGTGGGCATTACGTGAAAAACGTGATCGCGCTGCAGGCAGTTTGCCTGAATGGGAACAACTAAGGCTGCTTGGCTCGCAACTCAAACTGCATACTTTGAGCCATTTAGCCCAGTACCTTGAGCAATTTGAACAACAATGCTTGAGTAATGGCATTAAGGTGCATTGGGCTAGCGATGCCCAGCAACACAATGAAATTGTTCATGGGATTTTAGCGAAACATAAGGTTAAAAAACTGGTTAAATCAAAATCGATGTTAACCGAAGAATGCCACATGAATCCGTATTTAGAACGCCACGGCATTGAAGTGGTTGATACCGATTTAGGTGAACGAATTATTCAGCTCGCCAATATGCCACCATCGCATATTGTGGTCCCAGCTATACACATGAAAAAAGAGGAAGTAGGCGAGTTATTTCATCAACAGTTAGGCACTAAAGCGGGTGAGTCTGATCCGCTGTATTTAACCCGTGCTGCTCGCGCGCATTTAAGAGAGAAATTCCTTACTGCAGATGCTGCCATGACCGGTGTCAATATGGCGATAGCCGACCAAGGTGCGATTGTTGTGTGTACCAACGAAGGCAATGCAGACATGGGCGCTAACTTGCCAAAGTTGCAATTGCACTCAATGGGTATCGATAAAGTGGTTCCTGATATGGATTCTGTTGGGGTGTTGTTGCGTACATTAGCCCGTAATGCCACAGGGCAACCCATTACCACTTATTCATCGTTTTACCGTGGCCCACAAGAGGGCGGCGAGATGCATGTGATCATTGTTGATAATGGTCGCACTGAGATGATGAAAGACAAAATTTTAGCTGAATCGTTAAAGTGTATTCGTTGCGGCGGCTGTTTAAATACCTGTCCTGTGTATCGCCGTTCAGGCGGTTATAGCTACAACTATACTATTCCTGGTCCTATTGGTATTGCGGTAGGTGCTAAGTATGACGATACCAACTCTATTCCTTGGGCCTGTACGTTATGTGGCAGTTGTACTTATGTGTGCCCAACGATGGTGCCATTAGATAAAATTATTGCCCATCATCGTCGGTTGAAAGCAGAAGCTAAGAGGTTGCCGTATGGCAAAGGTGGCTATATGCCGTTAGTGGGCCGTTTTATGGCTAATGAAACCTTAATGAATACCTCTATGTCCGCAGCAAGATTAGCACTGCGGGTATTACCGGGGAGTTTACTCAAGCCATTTAGTGGTGCATGGGGTAAATACCGTGAGTTGCCTGTCGCACCAGAGTCTAGCTTTGCCAGCTGGTATAACAAGAATCGGAGCCGTTAATATGTCGAATAAACACACTATTTTATCTGCACTAAAGCAATCGGCTTTGGATCAACATGCTATGCCTGCCATGGATGTTGTTGCTAACAATGATGATCTTGTTGGCCAATTTAATACAAGTTTAAACACAGTAGCGGGCACGCTGCACCATGAAGGCGGTTTAGCTGCGTTACAACAAGCGGTAGATGAATTGATCCAACAAAATATGCAGGTGATCTCGTTATTGGACGATATTAAAGGTAATCGCCAAGTGCCTGAGACCGCTCACGATCTGGCTGATATTGATTATGCCGTGATCCCTGGCGAGCTTGGTGTAGCCGAAAACGGCGCTATTTGGGTTAATCAACCCAGTCATCGAGTAACGCCTTTTATTTGTGAAAATCTAATATTGGCGTTGGCTAAAGACAATATTGTCGCCAACATGCACCAAGCGGTTAAACAGGTGGCACTACAACCAGGCGAATTAGGATTATTTATTGCGGGTCCGTCTAAAACCGCTGATATTGAGCAAGCATTAGTGGTGGGGGCTCATGGTGCCTGTAGTTTAAATGTGTACTTATACTAATGGTTAGTTAATAGCGGTTAGTTGCTTGTGTTGTCATTGACTGAGTGTGTCAGTCGATGGCATCACGCTAAACTATAGCGATATTAATCGCACCACTTAAGTTAGAGTAATCTGATATTAATCAAAACGTTCAGTTTCAAATTTAAATTCAAATTCAAATTCCAATTAAAATTCAACTTCGCATGTAGATTTAACTTTCACTTCAAACTCTAAGCATCTAAGCATCTAAGCATCTAAGCATCGAAAATCGAATCGAGTTAGAACAAGTCGAAGATAGTGGCAGCACGTTGCTGAATAAACTCAATAAACAATTTTACTTTTAATGGCTGTTGACGACGTTGATGATACAAAATACTGATACGTCGATGCTCACCAGCCCAATCAGGTAACACAGGTACTAGCTCTTGATTCAATAGTTGTGGTTTAACAAATAATTCTGGTCCATATAAAATCCCGCCATCACCGACAGCGGCGCGTATTGCGCCGTGTAAATCCCCTAGGGTTAATTTAGCGGGTCCATCGTAATAATACTGCTCACCACTGTGATGTTTTAAGGTCCAGTTAAATAGCGGCCACACTTTAATTAACTGATAATCAACTAGCTGCTGCGGGTGGCGAAGCTCAATGAGTTGCTTGGCATACTCAGGTGATGCATACAGGCCGTAATTTAATACTCCCAACGATGTTGATACCCAAGATGAGTCTGGTTGTGCGCCACCGACAATGGCAACGTCGACTCCTTCATCTATCAAATCAATGGTGCTGTTATTTTGGGTGATGTGCAGTTGAATGTGCGGATGTTGTTTCGAAAAGTCATTGATGGCCTCAATTAATATCATCGAGGTTATCGAAACGGGTGTCGATATCCGTAAGGTACTTTGCGGCTCATTAATAGTTTGACCACAAATACGATCAAATTGCGCCACCACATTATAGTAACGGTCAAATAACGCCCCACCTTCTTCAGTTAATCGAAGTTTACGGGTGCTGCGCATTATCAACTGAGTATTGAGGCTTTGTTCTAATTTGCTAATTTTGCGGCTAACCGTGGCAATGGGCAACTTTAACTCTTGTGCTGCAGATGAAAAACCACCGGCATTAACGACATGGACAAACAAATGGATCAATTCAAGTTGGCAGGCTAAATGTTGGCTCATCAAGAGACCCTTATTGTATTTATTGCTCTATTTATTGTTGGATTAATCGATGTCTCAATCACTTTATAAAGAGGAGTGTAACCCAACATAGTGTGTACAGATAGCTGAGTAATCATCGAACCACAAAGGCGTGATGAGTTATACCGTGGTGGCTAATATTAGCATGGGCTGACTTAAGGTTTATTGAGTGGTGTCATAAATTGGTAATAGCTAAGGCTTTATGATGAATTGGATTAATTGTCGACAAAAAGTGCCTTTTGGGGTTGTTATACGATTTAAAGGTGCTATATTGTCGACAACTTTTTTTGTGTAGCTGTTTTTTAATGTCAGTTTTTATTATCCAAGGTATGAATATGATCCAGCCGATTACTTCTGCAGATAAGACCTTTGTAGCCCTTAGAGACGATATAGTCGAAGGTCGTATTCAGGCCGGCTCTAAATTGAGCGAAACTGAATTGTCGACAAAGTATGCAGTGAGTAGAGCCGTGATCCGTGAAGCCATTAACCGCTTAGAGTCGTGTCATATTGTTGAGCGTAAAGCCAACGTAGGCGCTCGTGTGGTGGCGTTATCTCCACAAGGGTTGATAGAACTGTATCAAGTGCGTGAATCACTCGAAGGCATGGCGGCACGTTTAGCGGCAAAGAACATGACCGATGACGAAATTGCCGATTTAAACCGTTTATTACAATCTCACTTTGACGAGGTCAAAGGGGGCGAGTCTTATTATCAAGAAGCCGGTGATGTCGATTTTCATTATCGGATTATTTTAGGCAGTAAAAACAAACACCTAATTTCAATGCTGTTTGATGGCATTTATCATTTAGTGCGCATGTATCGCGTACAACTTGGCATGGCGGGTCCGCGTGTGACCACCGCTTATGATGAACACAAACACATTGTTCAGGCCATTTTAAATCGTGATGCAGAATTGGCTGAAATGCTGATGCGTCGCCATATTATGTATTCTAAAAATAATATCGAACACAAATTATCGTAATGTCTTGCGTGTGGCGTGTTACGCCCACGGTCATAATTGCATATAAGGAAAATATCATGAGCGCAGGTAAAAAATTTCGTCAAGCATTAGCTAACAACAAACCACTGCAAATTGTCGGTACCATTAATGCTTATGCCGCCATGATGGCAAAGCAAATTGGTCATCAGGCCATTTACTTGTCTGGTGGCGGTGTGGCTAACGCCTCTTATGGTTTACCCGACTTAGGCATGACATCACTCAATGATGTACTGGTTGATGTGCAACGAATTACTTCAGCCTGTGACTTACCTTTGCTGGTGGACATTGATACGGGTTGGGGCGGGGCATTTAATATTGCCAAGACCATTCGTGATATGGAAAAGGCCGGCGCTGCAGCGGTACACATGGAAGACCAAGTGGCGCAAAAGCGTTGTGGTCATCGTCCAAATAAAGAAATAGTTCCAGTAGAAGAAATGGTCGACCGCATTAAAGCGGCGGTTGATGCCCGTACCGACCCAGATTTTTTCATTATGGCGCGTACTGACTCGTTTGCTCAAGAAGGGTTAGAAGCCGCTATCGAGCGTGCTAAAGCGTACGTGGCAGCGGGTGCTGACGGTATTTTTGCTGAAGCAATTAAAACTGAAGAGCATTACCGCGCCTTTGCTGAAGCATTAGATGTGCCTATTTTGGCTAACATTACTGAGTTTGGCCAAACTGAATTATGGAATAAGCAACAATTAGGCGAGTGGGGCGCGGCAATGGTGTTATACCCATTGAGTGCATTCCGTGCGATGAACAAAGCAGCTGAAAATGTTTACAGTGCTATTTTAACCGATGGCGACCAAAAAGCAGTGGTAGATACCATGCAAACTCGTATGGATTTATACGACTATTTGGGTTATCACGATTATGAACAAAAATTAGACAGTTTGTTTGCCGAAGGCAAAAATAAATAACGGCCTCAGTACGACAGCAAGACTCGATTACAACTAAAATAACAATACCCTACAATCGCGATTTAGCATGGTTAAATCGCGAAAAGCATAAGAAGGAAGATATCATGGTAGACAAGAAATTATCAGGCGCAGGATTACGCGGTCAGAGTGCTGGCGAAACAAAATTATGTACTGTCGGTAAATCAGGTTCAGGCCTAACGTACTGCGGTTACGATGTCTCTGATTTAGCTGATAACGCTACCTTTGAAGAAGTCGCTTATTTATTATTTAACGGCGAGTTACCAAACCAGGCTCAGCTAACTGCATATAAAGCAGAATTAAAAGCGCAGCGTGATTTACCCGATGCACTAAAAGCGGTATTAAAATTAATTCCTGCTGATGCTCATCCAATGGATGTTATGCGAACTGGTTGCTCGTTTTTAGGTAACCTTGAGCCAGAAGTCGATTTCACTCAGCAACACAAAGCGTCGAACCGCTTATTAGCCGCATTTCCGGCCATCATGTGTTATTGGTACCGTTACACTCATGACGGTGTTGAGATTGATTGCACCACAGATGAAGATTCTTTGGGTGGACATTTTCTTAAACTGCTTCGCGGTGAAACGCCGTCAGCGCAACATCGCCGTGTAATGGATGTGTCGTTGATTTTGTATGCAGAGCATGAGTTCAACGCATCAACCTTTACCGCGCGTGTATGTGCCTCAACTTTATCGGATATGTATTCTTGTGTTACTGGTGCGATCGGTTCATTACGTGGTCCACTGCACGGTGGTGCTAATGAAGCGGCGATGGACATGATTCAAAAGTTCAGCTCGCCAGCCGATGCTAAAGTACAAATGGCATTGATGTTAGAACGTAAAGAAAAAATCATGGGCTTTGGTCATGCTATTTATAGCGTGTCTGATCCACGTAATGTGATTATCAAAAAGTGGTCTGAAAAGCTGGCCCATGAAAACGGTGACACCTCTTTATATGACATTTCTGTCGCGTGTGAAGAGTTTATGTGGGACACCAAAAACTTATTCTGTAATGCAGATTTCTTCCATGCCTCTGCTTATCATTTTATGGGCATTCCAACTAAGTTATTTACGCCAATCTTCGTTTGTTCACGTTTAACCGGTTGGGCTGCACATGTAATGGAGCAGCGATCGAACAACCGCATTATTCGTCCAAGTGCAGATTATGTGGGCAGTGAGCCTCGTAAAGTGGCGCCTATTAGCCAACGTTAATCAGCATGCCGAGTCTCGTTATGATGACTCGGCTTTTTTCGATATAGATTAGCGCTTATTCCTTTCATATTTATTGTGGATGAAGTTATGAATACTCAATACCGTAAAGCCTTACCTGGCACCCAATTAGATTATTTTGACACCCAAGAGGCTGTTGATGCGATTGAGCCTGGTGCCTATGCCAAACTACCTTATTGTTCTCGTGTGTTTGCCGAGAACTTAGTTCGTCGTTGTTCGCCAGATATGCTTATTGATTCGTTAAAGCAGCTGATTGAACGTAAAAATGACCTTGATTTTCCGTGGTATCCAGCCCGTGTGGTTTGTCATGATATTTTAGGCCAAACCGCATTAGTCGACTTAGCGGGTCTGCGTGATGCGATTGCTGAAAAAGGCGGTGACCCCTCAAAAGTGAATCCAGTAGTACCGACTCAATTGATTGTCGATCACTCGCTGGCTGTAGAGCATGCTGGTTTTGAAAAAGACGCGTTTGAGAAAAACCGCGCCATTGAAGACCGCCGTAATGAAGACCGTTTCCATTTCATCAATTGGACCAAAACGGCATTTAAAAACGTTGATGTTATCCAACCGGGTAACGGCATCATGCATCAAATTAACTTAGAGCGTATGTCGCCAGTGGTGCATGCTCAAAATGGTGTGGCGTTTCCTGACACCTTAGTGGGCACCGACAGTCATACACCTCATGTTGATGCGTTAGGCGTTATAGCCATTGGTGTGGGCGGTTTAGAAGCCGAAAGCGTCATGCTCGGCCGTGCCTCATACATGCGTTTACCGGAAATTGTTGGTGTTGAAGTCACGGGTAAGCCACAACCTGGCATTACTGCTACCGATATTGTTCTGGCGTTAACTGAATACTTGCGAGCGCAAAAAGTGGTGTCATCGTATCTTGAGTTTTATGGCGAAGGGACCACCCATTTAACCCTTGGCGATCGCGCCACTATTACTAACATGACGCCTGAATACGGCGCCACCGCGGCGATGTTTTATATCGATAAACAAACTATCGATTATCTAACGTTAACCGGTCGTGAAGATGCACAAGTTAAACTAGTTGAAACCTATGCCAAACAAGCGGGTTTATGGGCTGATACCTTAACTAATGCTGTGTATGAGCGAGTATTGCACTTTGACTTGTCATCTGTTGGCCGTAACATTGCCGGCCCGTCTAATCCACACAGTCGCGTGCCGACATCTGAATTAGCGGCGCGTGGCATTAGTGGTGTGGTTGAAAACGAACCCGGTAAAATGCCCGATGGTGCAGTGATTATTGCCGCTATTACCAGTTGTACTAACACCAGTAACCCACGCAATATGATTGCCGCAGGTCTATTGGCTCGCAATGCTAATGCTCGTGGTTTATTACGTAAACCTTGGGTGAAATCATCGCTTGCGCCTGGTTCTAAAGCGGTGCAATTGTATTTAGAAGAAGCAGGTTTATTGCCTGAGCTTGAAAACTTAGGTTTTGGTATTGTCGGTTTTGCCTGTACCACGTGTAACGGCATGAGCGGCGCGCTTGATCCGGTTATTCAACAAGAAGTGATTGATCGCGACTTATACGCTACCGCAGTGTTGTCGGGCAATCGTAACTTTGATGGCCGTATTCATCCTTATGCTAAACAAGCCTTTTTAGCATCACCACCTTTGGTCATTGCTTATGCCATTGCCGGTACGATTCGTTTTGATATTGAAAAAGATATCTTAGGTATCGATAACCAAGGTCAAGCTGTCACGTTAAAAGATATTTGGCCAACCGATGAAGAAATCGATGCAGTTGTTAAAGCAAGCGTTAAGCCTGAGCAATTCCGTAAAGTCTATGAGCCAATGTTCGACATTAAAGTCGAGTATGGCACTCACGTAAATCCGCAATATGATTGGCGTCCACAAAGTACTTATATTCGCCGCCCACCTTATTGGGACGGAGCTTTGGCGAGTGAGCGCACCATGAAAGGTATGCGTCCATTAGCCGTACTCGGTGACAATATCACTACCGATCATTTATCGCCGTCAAATGCGATTATGCTCGACAGTGCGGCAGGGGCATACCTAGATAAAATGGGCTTGCCAGAAGCTGATTTTAACTCTTATGCCACTCATCGTGGCGATCACTTAACTGCGCAGCGTGCCACCTTTGCTAACCCTAAACTGTTTAACGAAATGGTGCAGGAAAACGGCAAGGTTAAGCAAGGATCACTTGCGCGCATAGAGCCTGAAGGCCAAGTCACTCGCATGTGGGAAGCGATTGAAACCTATATGGAACGTAAGCAACCACTGATTATTATTGCTGGTGCAGACTATGGCCAAGGTTCGTCACGTGACTGGGCGGCAAAAGGCGTGCGTCTTGCTGGGGTTGAAGTGATTGTTGCTGAAGGCTTTGAGCGTATTCACCGTACTAACTTAGTCGGTATGGGTGTGCTACCGCTAGAGTTCACTGCAGGCCATAATCGACATACTTATAATATCGATGGCACGGAAACCTATGATGTTGTAGGTGATCGTAATCCGGGCGCAATGTTAAATGTGATCATGACCCGCAAAAACGGTGAACAAGTGACCATTCCTGTTAAGTGTCGTGTTGACACTGCCGAAGAGTTGTCAATTTATGAAGCGGGCGGTGTATTACAACGTTTTGCTCAGGACTTTTTAGCCAACGAAACTAATTAACCATAATTCGGGGTAATAAGTGAGTGTTGGTTTGGCAATAACCTAGTGTTAGTGCCTTACTTAATCGGCAGTTTATAAGCTTATTGATGGGCTGCCGCTTTGGTCTTTTGTTATTTTAGGAATATGTGATGGCTCATTTACCACAAATGAAAATTCCAGCGACTTATATGCGCGGCGGCACCAGTAAAGGGGTGTTTTTCAGCCTGACTGACTTGCCTGCAGCCGCTCAAGTGGCTGGTGCAGCTCGTGATGCAATATTATTGCGTGTTATTGGCAGTCCCGATCCTTACGGTAAACACACCGATGGTATGGGCGGAGCAACGTCAAGTACCAGTAAAACGGTTATCTTATCCAAAAGTACTCAAGCTGATCACGATGTTGATTATTTATTTGGTCAAGTATCGATTGATAAGCCGTTTGTTGATTGGAGCGGAAACTGCGGTAATTTAACCGCGGCGGTCGGTTCATTTGCCATTAGTCATGGTTTAATCGATCCAAGCCGAGTGCCTGAAAATGGCACCGCAATTGTGCGTATTTGGCAAGCCAATATTCATAAAACCATTATTGCTCATGTCCCTATTACCAACGGTGAAGTACAAGAAACCGGTGATTTTGAACTTGATGGTGTGACGTTTCCCGCAGCTGAAGTGCAAGTGGAGTTTTTAGATCCTGCCGACGGTGATGGCGCTATGTTTCCTACAGGTAACGTGGTCGATGCACTTGACGTACCAGGCGTCGGGACCTTTAACGCCACCATGATTAATGCGGGCATTCCAACCATTTTTATTAATGCAGCCGATATTCAGTATCAAGGTACTGAGTTGCAAGATGACATTAATAATGACGATAAAGCCTTAGCCATGTTTGAAACTATTCGGGCTTATGGTGCGGTAAAAATGGGCTTAATCAACCATATTGATGAAGCGGCTGCTCGTCAACATACCCCTAAAGTGGCTTTTGTTGCGCCTGCTGCGGGTTATATTTCATCCAGTGGCAAAGCGGTTAATACTGACGATATCGATCTGGTCGTGCGGGCCCTTTCTATGGGTAAACTGCATCATGCGATGATGGGCACAGCAGCAGTGGCCATTGGCACTGCCGCGGCGATTCCTGGCACATTAGTTAATTTGGCTGCTGGCGGTGGTGAGCTGAGTGCGGTTCGTTTTGGTCATCCATCTGGCACGCTACGCGTTGGTGCTCAAGCGGTGTTAGTGCAAGGTCAATGGCAAGTTAAAAAGGCTATTATGAGCCGAAGTGCGCGAGTATTAATGGAAGGTAAGGTGAGCATTCCACAATAATCACGTTATGTATATGTTACAAATAAAACCTCAGCTTTTGCTGAGGTTTTTGTTTTTACGGGATTAATAGATAAAAAACAATTGATTAGCATTTAAACTTATATTGCCTTTTGCTTATGTAAATCAGATGTTTATCCTAAAAATATCCAAAAGATATAAAATGTGATATTGGTCAAAAAAAGTCTTGATCCTATTGTTAAATTAGTATGTTATATGCTGAATTTTGTCAGCTGCTTTTTACGGGTTCAGACATATAAGCATCATGTAATTATGATGTAATAAAAGGAAATATCAGTAGGTTTTATCGATTAATAGAAGATTGATTAATCACAATAGATTAATCATCAATTGATGATTTGGCTGATTAAGTTGTTATAAAACAGTCGAGTTGAATGCATTTAGAGCACGATATTAACGTGAGTCGCATTGCTTATTTTAAGTTAGTCATTGGCAATGATAGCAATACAAAAGGAAACAATTATGGTTGAACACATTACAGGCATGCTGGCATTAATCGGTGTGTTATCGCTTTTGTGTCAATGGGTTGGTTGGAAGTTACGTCTGCCAGCAATTTTACCACTTTTATTATGTGGTTTACTGTTAGGGCCAGGATTAGGAATATTAGACCCAGATGAGATCTTTGGTGATTTATTGTTTCCTATTATTTCGTTAGGTGTTGCGGTCATCCTGTTTGAAGGTGCGCTGACACTTAACTTTAAAGAAATTAAAGAGCACGGACGAATGGTGACCCACCTTGTCACCATCGGCGCATTTATTACCTGGGCGTGCATTGCACCTGCGGCGCATTATTTGCTTGGCTTTGACTGGGCAATTGCCATGTTATTTGGCGCATTAGTGGTGGTGACAGGTCCAACCGTTATTGTGCCTATGTTGCGTACGGTGCAACCTAAATCAAATTTAGCCAGTATATTACGCTGGGAAGGCATCGTTATTGATCCTATCGGTGCGTTACTTGCTGTATTGGTATTTGAATATATCGCCGTTACAGCCGACCCAACCACACACGTATTAAATGCATTAGGCTTAACCTTAGTGCTCGGTTTTGGCTTAGGTGCAGCAGGCGGTTACTTAACGGGTTTAGCTATCCGTAAAAACTTGTTCCCGCATTACTTACGCAACACCGCAGTATTAACCATTATGCTGGGTATTTTTGTTGGTTCGAACATTTTACAAGAAGAGTCTGGCCTGTTAACGGTAACGGTAATGGGTATTTGGTTAGCAAACATGCGCGGCGTTGATATTGCTGACATTTTAGAATTTAAAGAAACCCTAACTGTACTACTGATTTCTGCGTTGTTTATTTTGTTGGCGGCACGCCTGGATTCTGGCGCCATGCTTGATCTAGGACTTGGTGGTGTCGGGGTGCTTTTAGTAGCGATGTTTATTGCTCGTCCACTCAGTATTTGGATTTCAGGCTTAGGCACCAATTTGTCGTCTAAAGATAAGTGGTTTTTAAGTTGGGTTGCGCCTCGCGGTATTGTTGCAGCAGCTATTTCATCATTATTTGCCATAAAACTTGAAACAGTTGGCTTAGAAGGTGCCAGTTCAATTGTACCGTTAGTATTCTTAATTATTATTGGTACCGTGGTGATTCAAAGCTTAACTGCCGGTCGTTGGGCTAAGTTTTTAGGCGTGAAAGAGGGCTCTAATCAAGGAGTGTTAATCTTTGGCGCGTCTAAATTCTCGCGTGAATTAGCTTCTATTTTAATTTCGAAAAATATTAAAGTGATTCTTGCGGATAACAACTGGGATAGCATTCGCCAAGCGCGCATGGACAATATTCCGGTGTATTTTGGTAACCCAGCGTCAGAGCATGCATCTAATTTCATGGACTTAAGTGGTATTGGTCGAGTGCTTGTGATGTCACCATACCGTCAATTAAATCCGTTGGTGACGTTTCACTTTCAAGATTTAATGGGCACCGAAAAAGTCTATGGTTTAAACAACGCTGACAGCGCCAGTGCTCGTCATCAGTTGTCTGAATCTTATCTCAAGCGCTTATGTTTATTTGGTGAGAATATATCTTACGCCAAAATTGCCAGTTTAATGGCTAAAGGCGCGGTATTAAAAATTACCAATATTACTGAAAACTTTACCTATGACCATTTCAAAAAGCGTTATGGTGACACAGCTATGCCATTGGTTTATTTAACTAAAGAAGGCAAGGTTAAAGTCATATCTGGTGTTGAAACGATAGTGTTACCAGTGGGTATAGAGTTAATAAGCTTATTGCCACAAGAAGCGCAAGACCAAGCTGTTATTCAACGAGCATTAGATGACGAAGCCGACCGCCAAGCTAAAATAGCCGCCGAAGCAGAAGCAAAAGTGGCCGCTGAAGCAAGAGCTGTTCGCGAAGCACAAGAAGCCGAGCAACGCACTATTGAAAAAGCACGCCGTAAAGAAGAAGAGCTAGCGCTATTTGAACAACAAGAAAAAGCCCGCTTATTAGCTGATGAAGAGGCTGCATTAGTGAAGCAAGAAACAGCTATTCTAGCCAAAGAGTTAGCCGCGCAAGAGAAGGCTAAACAAGCTGCAAGCGCTGCAAGTGAGCCGAGTGATGCAGAGACTGCAGCCGACGAAGAAAAGCCACAGCAATCGAGCGATACTAAAACGGTGTAAATGTTAGCGCTTAGGCGTTAACGGTTAGGTGTCGATATTTGAAATAGCAGTCACTAAAAAGGGCTTAGCAATAAATTGCTAAGCCCTTTTTATTACTTCATGAAGCGTAAAACTTATCGGAGGAAGAAACCTCTAGTAAATTACTTAGCTAACGTGGCAAGAACCACTTCATGGTGATCTTTGGTTTTGAATTTATTCAACACATGGCTGATTTTGCCATCAGTACCGACGATAAAACTTAAGCGATGAATGCCATCGTAAATTTTACCCATAAATTTTTTCTCTCCCCATACGCCAAAACCATCAGCAACCGCATGGTCTTCATCACTGAGTAACGTGAAGTTGAGTTGTTGTTTGTCGGCAAATTTGGCCAGTTTAGCCACAGGATCTGGGCTAATGCCGAATACTGTCACCTTCAAACCATCAAGTTGTGTTTTGATATCGCGCAGGCCTTGTGCTTGCACTGTGCAACCAGGAGTTGATGCTTTAGGGTAGAAATACACTAGCACAGGACCTTTAGACAAGGTGTCTTGCAGTGATACCGCTTCGCCTGCTTGATTTTGCAGAGTAAAATTTGGTGCAGTATCACCAACGTTTAATGTGTTCATGATTGATCCTTTATCAGATAAGATGCAAATATTACGTTATCAGCACGTACAAGGTTCACATCAACGAGAGGTGAACTGAGTAGTTATGGCGCGGCAATACCCTGCATGCGCTTGATGCTGCACTCTAGAGACATAGACTCGGCCAGTTCATGAATACCTTGTTCAAGCTTCAATAGGTTGATTTTATCAGGGATATTGATTGCTAATAAAATAGACTGAGTTTTAAGACTATCATTGTCATCCGCATGGGAGCGCACAGCTGCTAAGTCGAGGCCTCTTTCGGCCAAAAACTGGGTAATGCTCTTCATGGTTCCGCGTTGGTCTTCACCATTGAATATCACTTCAATACGAGACACAAAGTTTTTTGGGGTATGTTTGGACGTTCGCTTCATGACCGTCATGAGTTCAAGTTCTACACTCAGCACAGGCAATAAGCTTTCAATTTTTGTTATAGCTGACCAGGAGCCAGATATCATCATAATTAGGGTAAATTCATTACCAAATAATGCCATACGACTGTCGACTATATCGCAATCACAATCACTTGCTAAACGCGCTAAACGACTCACTAATCCTGGGCGGTCTGCGCCCATTGCCGTAACGACCAGATAATTGGTCATGGATTTTCCTCACTTTTTGATATCTTAGAGCGAAAACTTATGCCGAAGCATGTCAGTTTTGGTGCGGGTGCTAATGCTATCATTTTTCACTAAAACACCTCAATATAGTAACCTATATCACTCACATAAATGTGATTATTTTTTAGCGCTATGGCTTCAAAGATGCTAGGTTACGCTGCATTAAATAGCATAAATGACTTATTTCAGATTATGGTTACCGTAGAGCTTGTCATTAGTGGTTGGCATCAGTAACATAGCGAATCCTGAAACCGTGGGGAAGATAGATGATAAACGGAAGCATCGTAGCCTTAATCACACCAATGAATAGTGATGGCACAGTAGATTATGCAAGTCTTGAAAGACTTGTTGAGTTCCATATTGAACAAGGTACTGATGCCATTGTCGCGGTCGGTACTACAGGCGAGTCTGCAACTCTGCCTATGACAGAGCATGCGGCTGTTGTTAGCCAAACTGTTAAGTTTGCATCAGGTCGTATTCCTGTGATTGGTGGTAATGGCGCCAATGCCACTGCAGAAGCGATTGAGTTAACCAAATCAATGCAAAAATCGGGTGTTGTCGCCATGCTTGGCGTGACTCCTTATTACAATAAACCGTCGCCTAAGGGATTAATTGCCCATTATACGGCGGTTGCTGCAAGTACTGATATTCCTCAAATTCTTTATAATGTACCAGGCCGTACTGCTGTTGATATGAAACCAGAAACTGTGGCTGAATTATCAAGTGTCAGTAATATTATTGGTGTAAAAGAAGCCACCGGTGATTTAAGCCGTGTTGCGCGTTTACGTGAACTTTGTGGTGAAGACTTTTTACTTTATAGCGGCGATGATGCCACAGCACGTGAGTTTTTATTGCTGGGCGGTAATGGCGTGATTTCAGTGGCAAATAATATTGTTCCACATGCGTTTAAAGCCATGTGTGATGCTGCATTAGCCAAAAATGCACAATTAGCTGAATCAATCGATCAACCATTAACGGGTATTTATCGCTCGTTATTTTGTGAAGCCAACCCAATTCCAGTG
This sequence comes from Shewanella sp. AC91-MNA-CIBAN-0169, assembly GCF_040310165.1. NCBI lineage: Bacteria > Pseudomonadati > Pseudomonadota > Gammaproteobacteria > Alteromonadales > Shewanellaceae > Shewanella > Shewanella sp. AC91-MNA-CIBAN-0169. The sequence goes on along the minus strand of NZ_JBEOPM010000036.1, from coordinate 17,372 downwards.
AAATGGGCTGTTCATCGAATGGGTTTGATAGCTAATGGTCATATTCGTTTACCTTTAACTGAACTTTCTGAGCAGTTTCATGGTCTGTTAATAGAAACAATGAAACAAGCTCATATTGAGGTAAAATAAATTCATGTTAAAGAAAGTCACTCCGTTACTCCTTGTTGCAGCTGTATCAGCTTGCAGTACGCCATTAGATCGCCGTCAGGCCAATGGTAATGATGATTTCGTTAATGCTGAAACTACGCCATTATTGACGATCCCACAGGACTTGAATACGCCTACTTATAGCAAAGAATATGACATACCTGCTGTTGGTAATAACGTTAACAAGCAGCTTGTAGGCAATAATCTTGATATCCGTGCGCCATTGCAAGTATTGCCAATGGCTGAAGGCACACACATCGAAGAAAGCAGTGATAGTATTCGTGTGGTGATTGAATCGATTGAAAGTACTACTGATTTAAAACAAGAAATTTTTGATGTCATTGATGGTTATCTAAGCAAAAATAACATCGCTGTTCGTAGCGAAGACCTGAGCGCTGGTTTTATTGAAACAGATTGGATTGAAAATGATGAAATCATTGAATCTAATTGGTGGGGCAGTGACAAGGTTTATCAACTGCGTCAGCGTTATCGTTACCAAGTTGATGTGAAACCACATGGCCGTTCTGGTTCTGTGTCGATTGATTTAGTTGAGCATCAAGAGTTTTACGATGATAAAGATCAGAAAATTTTATTAAGCGGTGAAGACAAACGTCGTTATACCACTGATATGCTAAATAATGCTATTGCTTATATGAGCATTAAACGTGATCAATCTATCCGTGCTGCACGAATTGAGCAAAGCCTTGGTATTAAAGTTGATTTAGTCACTAACGCTACAGAATCTGCTTATTGGTTAGCCGAAGCAAACTATAAGTCGGTATGGGATCGTTTACGCCTAGTATTACCGGAAATGGGTTTTGATGTTGTTGATACTGATAACAGCAAAGGCCTGTTTTATATTAATTTAGAAGAAAGCGGTGGTTTCTGGAGCTCTTTGTGGAGCGAAGAAAAATTGTCATTGAAAAAAGGCAATTATCGTTTACTGCTTAAAGAAACTGATGATGCTAATCAGACTAAAATATTACTGCATGATGTAGAAGACAAACCGTTATCGGATGAGTCTATTACCGAAGTGTACAAAATTATCTCTGATCTAATGCAAGAAGACCGTAAAGTCCGTTAAGGTTTATGGTTAGGTAATTAAGCAGGAAAGAGACGCATCGAGCGTCTCTTTTTATTTTGCTCATTTGCAAGTTACCATTTTTATTCGATTCAATAGGACGCTATTCAGCACCTATCAACCCAGTTTGAATTATCCATTTCAAGTAGTATCTCTAACATACAGGCTTTATTGTTGAGCAATAACAATATTAGGCAGTACAAATTTATAGCCGTTATCCCTGGCAACATATGCCCCGATTGAATCTGAAGCCAAACACGATTTGTCACAGCATGTGTCGAACAGTTTGGATTTTCATTGTTTAAATATTCAAATAATGCGTATAAATATCCAAATATGAATAAATAACGCTAAAAATGTGAATAAAATGCATATTTACCAAGGGTGAACTATTTGTTTAATCTGTTCGTAATTTGTAAGCAAAAGTAAAACAACTTGATGTGGATTTATTGCTAAGTACAATCACATTAAATAGAAAATCATATATATAATTCATGCAACCTTTGATGGTTACGGACTCGAAATGAAAAAGATAATCGTACTGATCGCCATAGTGCTAGCTGCACTGTCGGCTTACTATTTACTGTCTCCTAAAGAAGCGATAGTTCAACGTCCAAGACCCATACCTAATGTTGTGGTTGCCAAGGTGGCGATTATGCCTATTCGTGATGAAGTCGAAGCATTGGGTACGGGTAAAGCCTATGAGTCTATTATCGTTACATCCAAAATCACTGAAATTGTCACTAGTATTAATTTCAACGATGGCGATTTAGTTGAAAAAGGGGCGTTATTAGTACAACTGAGAAATGATGAACATAAAGCAAAAGTAGCCGTAACCGAAATTAAGTTAGTTGAAAATCTACGTGAATTAGATCGTATTCGTACATTGGTCACCAGCAAAACGATTGCTGAATTAGAGCGTGACCGCTTACAAAGTTTAATTGATACCACTCGTGCAGAAGTTGCGCAGGCTAAAGCTGCGCTAGAAGACCGCGCAATTAAAGCACCATTTTCAGGTAAATTAGGTTTACGCCAAGTGAGTGTGGGTAGCTTAGTGACCCCAGGTGAGCAAATTAGTACCCTAGACGATGTGAGTAAAATTAAATTAGATTTTTCTGTGCCAGAGCGTTTTATTCAAGAATTACAACCAGGCAAACTCGTTGAAGCCAAAGCGGTTGCGTATCCCGACCAGATATTTAAAGGCGTTGTTACTTCGATTGATAGCCGCGTTAACCCAGATACTCGAGCGGTAGTGGTACGCGCGGTAATGCCTAATGATGATTTTAAGATACTGCCCGGCATGTTGATGAAAGTGCGCCTTATTAAGCAAAGTCGTGAAGCATTACTATTACCTGAAGCCGCAATTATTCCTATTCAAAATAAGCATTTTGTTTATGTAGTAAATGCTGAAAATGTTGTTGAACAGCAGCAGGTAACTTTAGGCAGCCGGACTCGTGGCTGGGTTGAAATAACCGACGGGCTTAAGGTTGATCAACAAGTGATTATTCGCGGTATTTTAAAAGTTCGACCAGGAGATAAAGTTCAAGTTGAGCAAGCAGAAAACTTTAAGTTTGCGCAAGTAGAAGGCATGGAGACGTCAGCATGATATTAACTGACTTATCGGTTAAACGGCCTGTTTTTGCATCTGTTATTAGTATCTTGTTGATTGTTTTAGGCTTGGTATCATTCGATAAATTACCCTTGCGGGAATATCCAAATATCGATCCGCCAATTGTGTCGGTCGAGACCAGTTACCGTGGCGCCAGTGCTTCTGTGGTTGAAAGTCGAATCACTCAACTTATCGAAGATAGGATAAGTGGTGTTGAAGGCATCCGTCATATAAGTTCGTCAAGCAGTGATGGCCGTTCAAGCGTTACCATTGAATTTGATATTAATCGAGATATCGAAGCCGCGACCAATGATGTTCGTGATCGTATTTCAGGTTTATTAGAACAGCTTCCTGAAGAAGCTGATGCTCCCTCAATTTACAAAGCTAACGGCAGTGATGAAGTCATTATGTGGCTCAATTTGGTGTCCGACCAAATGGATATCTTGCAGCTAACTGATTACGCAAATCGTTATTTAGTGGATAGATTTTCAGTTATCGATGGCGTGTCAACGTTACGTTTAGGTGGCGGCAAAGTGTATGCGCTGCGAATTTGGATCGATCGCCAAGCATTAGCATCGCGCAACCTAACGGTATCTGATGTCGAAGCTGCATTACGTTCTGAAAACGTTGAGTTACCAGCGGGTTCTATTGAATCCAAAGAACGTCATTTTACTGTACGCCTAGACAGGGTATTTAAAACGGCGGAAGATTTTTCTAACTTGGTGATCATGCAGGGCGATGATGGTTATTTAGTTAAATTAAGCGATGTTGCCAAGGTAGAAATCGGCTCCGAGGAAGAGCGGATTATTTTCCGAGGTAACAAAGAGGCAATGATTGGTTTAGGGGTCAGTAAGCAATCTACCGCTAACACCCTTGAAGTGGCACGCGCTGCTAATGCGTTGGTAGACAAACTTAACCCCACATTGCCAGCAGGCATGGAGATCAAACGCTCATACGACAGCTCGGTGTTTATTGAAGCTTCTATTGATGAGGTTTATCAAACACTGTTTATCGCCATGGTGTTAGTGATTATTGTTATTTACTTGTTTTTAGGCTCGGTGAGGGCGATGTTAATTCCAGCCATCACTGTGCCCGTATCCTTAATGGGGACGTTTATAGTGCTATATGCACTAGGGTATACCATCAACTTACTGACCCTATTAGCGATGATCCTGGCGATTGGTATGGTGGTTGATGATGCCATTGTGATGTTAGAGAATATTCATCGACGGATTGAAGAAGGTGATTCTCCGCTTAAAGCAGCCTTTCTAGGTGCGCGTGAAGTGGGTTTTGCCATCGTGGCAACGACTTTGGTACTGGTAGCTGTATTTATGCCTATTACCTTCTTAGAGGGCGATTTAGGCAAGCTGTTTAAAGAATTTGCGGTCACCATGAGTGCGGCTGTGATTTTTTCCAGTATTGTGGCGTTAACATTAAGCCCGATGATGTGCTCAAAGTTATTAAAGCCTGCAACACAAGATCCTTGGCTGGTTAAACAAATCGATAAAATGATGAGCAAGATATCGGGCTGGTATTTGATAAGCTTGCAAGCAGGGGTTAAGCGACCTGTATTAGTGTCATTAATCGTATTAATCTCGTTTGCATTAAGTGGTTTTTTATTGAATAAAATCCCTCAAGAATTTGCTCCACAAGAAGACCGTGGCTCGATGTTTTTAATGGTCAATGGACCTCAAGGTGCCAGCTTTGAATACATTGAAAAATACATGGATGAAGTTGAAGGCCGCTTAATGCCTTTGGTTGAAAGTGGCGATATTAAGCGCTTATTGATCCGCGCTCCTCGTGGCTTTGGCACCGCATCAGACTTTTCTAACGGTATGGCTATTATCGTTTTGGAAGATTGGGCTGAACGTCGCAGTGCCAATGAAATTATTGTCGATATCCGTAATCGTCTATCAGATTTAGCCGGTATTCGTGCATTCCCGATAATGCGCCAAGCCTTTGGTCGCGGTGTGGGAAAACCTGTGCAGTTTGTGATTGGTGGCCCAAGCTACGAAGAACTGGCTGATTGGCGTGACATTATGCTCGAGAAAGCCAAAGAAAATCATAAACTCATTGGTTTAGATCACGATTACCAAGAAACCAAGCCTCAGTTAAGAGTGGTGATTGACCGTGAACGTGCAGCAGATTTAGGGGTATCAATTGCGCATATTGGCCGAACATTAGAGTCGATGCTTGGATCGCGCTTGGTGACAACCTTTATGCGCGATGGTGAAGAGTATGATGTGATTGTCGAAGGTAATCGTGACAATCAAAGTACTGCTACGGATATGCAGAATCTTTACGTTCGTTCGGATCGTTCGCAAGAACTGATCCCGTTATCGAACTTAGTCTCGATTGAAGAGTTTGCCGATGCCAGCTCGTTAAATCGTTACAATCGTATGCGTGCTATTACCTTAGAGGCCAATTTGGCCGATGATTATACTCTGGGTGAAGCGTTAGATTATCTCAATGATCTTGCTACAACTTATTTGCCTGCAGAAGCGGTGATAAGTTATAAAGGGCCATCGTTAGATTACCAAGAGTCGGGTAACTCGATGAACTTTGTCTTTTTACTCGCATTAGGTATTGTATTTTTAGTGCTCGCAGCTCAGTTTGAAAGCTATATTCATCCTATGGTGATCATGTTAACCGTTCCGTTAGCAACGTTAGGGGCGTTAATTGGGTTATGGTTTACCGGCCAGAGTATTAATATTTACAGTCAAATTGGCATTATCATGCTGGTTGGTTTGGCGGCTAAAAACGGTATTTTAATCGTTGAGTTTGCCAATCAATTACGAGACCGTGGTGTTGAATTTCAACAAGCGATTTTGCAGGCTTCGACTCAACGATTACGACCTATTCTAATGACCGGTATTACGACTGCGGCAGGGGCTATTCCATTAGTGTTATCCAGTGGTGCAGGGGCTGAAACTCGTTTTGTTATTGGAGTCGTGGTGTTATCAGGCATTTTACTGGCAACCTTCTTTACCTTAATCGTTATTCCCGTTGCTTATAGCTTGTTTGCTCGTAATAGTAGCTCACCAGAAGCGGTCGCTAAGCAGTTAGAGATAGAGTTAAAAGAAGGCTAATCACGTTCAACATTGATTCGTTATCCTTGATTCGTAATCACTGATACAACCTGAAATCAGGATATATAAAAAAGCCAGTCATTGAAGTGACTGGCTTTTTTGTTTCAATTATTTACGAGGAGCAAACTTGGCTTTATCGAGGCATTTAAACTGAAAACGGGATGGCAGCGCTGGAGTTAATTACTAATGGAATAAGTATTATTATGCCGTTTCATCTAGCAGTGCAAAGTACCGTTTAGCCAACTAACTAAGGGCGCAGAATAAGGCAGGTCGCTGTAGCGGTAGCGAGTAACTTACCTGCTTCAGTGGTTAAGGTGCCTTCAGATATGCCTAACGATTTTGATAAGTTCATTAAGCTCCCTTTGGCGATCAATCGCTGGTTTTGTGGCACAGGCCGAACCATTTTAATGTTCAAATCAATGGTTGAATAACTGACACCTGCTGGGAGTGATGAATGAACCGCGCAGGCTGTTACTGTGTCCATGACTGTCGCTGCAAAGCCACCGTGTACGCCGCCCATCGGGTTTAAATGACGCTCATCTGCATGGGCTTCAAACGTTACTGCGCCTTCACTGACCTCGATAGCTTTCATCGGTATGGTTTGCGTTATTGACGGGGCAGGTATGTCGCCATTAAGCATGGCTTGCATCAGTTGTAATCCGGTGAGTTGTTTCATTATTATCCTTGAGCGATAGCATCAATTTTTAGCGATAAAAAAGGGTAAAGCTTGCGCTTTACCCTTTTTATTTTAGGTTTTAACCTAGCAGCTAGGCTGCTTTTTCTTGCTTAGCTTTAGGTGCTAGTTGCGCACGAAGCTCATCGGTATCGAAATCATCAACGTTAATTGATTTTAAGCGACCAATTTCAGCTCGTTCAAGTAAAGCGATTTCGCTGTCGCTTAACACACCAAGCGCTTTACCTTCAGCAGCAACTTTATCTAACCACATAAATGGCAGACGCTTACCCGCAGCTTTACAGACTTTGTCGTACAGTGGCTCTGCGGCAAGGATATCTTTAAACGTTTGTTCTTGGATACCTACAGCATTGAACTCAGATGCAGTCCAGAACTGGCCTTTACCTAAACGGTCACGACTAGCACAAGGAGTTTGCATTATCTTAGCCACTTTGTGATCTAATACATCACTAGGGCGCTTAATTGGACGACCGAATGGGAAGATAACGGCGCGAAGTGCAATGCCTAAACCCATTGGGAAGTTGTTCAGTAAGTCATCTAACGAATCTTGTAACTTGTACAACGAATCTTCAACAGCCCATTGAACTAAAGGTAAATCTTCAGTTAAACGACCATCATCTTCATAACGTTTTAGCGTTGCAGAAGTCAGGTATAGCTGGCTCAATAAATCACCTAAACGAGCAGAAATACGTTCTTTACGTTTTAGGTTTCCACCCAGTGTAGCCATCGCTAAGTCAGATAATAATGCTAAGTTAGCACTGAAACGGTTCATCTGTTGATAGTAACGCTTGGTTTTATCTGAGTAAGGGCTATTCGAGAAACGAGATGAGGTTATGCCCATCCAGAAGCTACGAATGAAGTTAGACGTTGCAAAGCCAATATGACCAAAGATAGCCGCGTCGAAGTTAGCTAAACCACGATTTGCATCAGTATCAAAAGCTGACTCCATTTCGGCCAATACATACGGATGACAGCGAATTGCGCCTTGTCCATAAATGATCATTGAGCGAGTTAGAATATTTGCACCTTCTACAGTAATCGCAATCGGTGCAGCCTGATAGCCACGGCCTAAGTAGTTATTCGGCCCTAGACACACACCTTTACCACCGTGTATGTCCATTGCATCAATGATACATTTTTGCATTCTATCGGTTAAATGGAATTTAACGATAGCTGAAACAACCGATGGCTTTTCGCCTAAATCGATAGCGGTAGTGGTTAACGTCGCCACCGCATCCATAAGGTAAGCATTACCGCCTATACGTGCCATTGGTTCTTCGATGCCTTCTAACTTACCGATAGGTAATTTAAATTGACGACGAATACGTGCATAAGCACCCGTAGCAATAGCGGCAGTTTTCACGCCACCAGCTGAGTTTGACGGTAAGGTAATACCACGACCTACAGATAGACACTCAACCAACATTCTCCAACCTTGGCCGGCCATTTCTGGGCCACCAATAATGAAGCTTAGTGGTACGAACACTTCGTTACCGCGTGTTGGACCATTTTGGAACATACAGTTCAATGGGAAATGACGACGTCCGGTTTCAACACCTGGAATGTCAGTAGGGATGAGTGCACAAGTAATGCCTAGTTCTTCTTTATCACCTAATAAGTGATCAGGGTCGCGTAGTTTAAACGCTAGACCAAGTACAGTAGCAACAGGTGCTAAAGTAATGTAGCGCTTGTTCCACGTTAGCTTCATACCAAGAACTTCTTCGCCTTGGAATTCACCTTTACATACCACGCCGAAATCTGGGATTGAGCCAGCATCACTGCCTGCTTCAGGGCTAGTGAGTGCAAAACATGGCACTTCTAAACCTTGAGCTAAACGGGGTAGATAATGATCTTGCTGCTCTTTAGTACCATAGTGCTGTAATAACTCACCAGGGCCTAACGAGTTAGGAACACCCACTGTTGAGGCAAGTTCGCTACTCACACCAGCAAGTTTTTGTAATACACAAGATTGAGCATAAGCAGAATATTCTAAACCGCCATACTTCTTCTTAATGATCATCGCGAAGAAACCGTTATCTTTTAAGAATTGCCATACATCTTGTGGCAAGTCACCTAGCACATGCGACACTTCGTGTTGATTGAGCATTTTACATACTTCTTCAACCGGTCCGTCTATGAATGCTTGCTCATCAGCAGTTAAACGCGCTTTAGGATAGTTGTGTAATTTGCTCCAGTTAGGGTTACCTGCAAATAAATCTGCTTCCCACCACGTTGTACCTGCTTCAATGGCTTCTTTTTCAGTAGAAGACATCTCTGGCATGATACCGCGATACACTTTTATCAGTGGACGACTGATAAAATTCTGTCTGAATGATTTGATGTTTAGTGGCAGAGCAATGACAAGGAAAACAATCCATGTTATTACACTAATAATGTCCAAAGTGCTACCGACAACTAACACAATCGCCGCAGCAATTGTTGTAGATAATAACGATACCCGCAGGTATGCCATGGCGCCGAGCACAAAGATCATCGCGATGATCCAAAGTAGGGTGGTCAATGTACTTCTCCTTAAAGCTATTTATGTAGACAAAATAGCTTATTTATTATTGATCTCATTCACAAGAATGAACGTGGTCAGACCTGTGTCACGTAAAAGTTAACCTTATGGGGCCTCGAATACAAGTGTTTTTCAAACAATTGTTTAAATATTTGTGTGTCTGAAATGTTCCACTCAATTAGCTTAGTAGTTACAATACGTTCTTCAAAAGTGTTTAGCTCAATATAGCAACATAAAAGGCAAGGCTAATGTGTGAATTACTGGCGATGAGTGCCAATGTGCCAACGGATATTGTTTTTAGTTTTACCGGCTTAGCTGAACGCGGTGGCGTTACTGGTCCTCATGTTGATGGCTGGGGAATTACTTTCTATGAAGGTAAAGGTAACCGTACTTTTAAAGATGCTTGTCCTAGCAGTAAGTCACATATTGCCGAACTTATTAAGTCATATCCGATTAAAAGTGAAATCGTGATAAGTCATATTCGCCAAGCTAATCGAGGTTGTGTGTCCTTGGTCAATACTCACCCATTTAGTCGTGAGCTATGGGGCCGTTATTGGACTTATGCGCACAATGGCCAATTAACCGATTATCAATCCACTTTTTCAGTGTCACGTTTTCAGCCTGTTGGCGATACTGACAGTGAACTGGCTTTTTGCTGGATATTGGAATCAGTGGTTAATAAGTTTGGAGAGTATGAACCTGAAAACATGAATGAAGTGTTTCAGTATATAAGCCTGCTCGCAGATGAAATAAGACAATTAGGTGTGTTTAATATGTTGTTGAGCAATGGCATAGACTTAATGACCTATTGCACTAACAACCTATGTCACATCACTCGCCGTGCTCCATTTGGACAAGCTACCTTGATTGATACCAATGTAGTTATCGATTTTAGTCAAGAAACCACGCCAAATGACGTGGTGACTGTGATTGCGACTAGACCATTAACCAATAATGAAAATTGGGTTGTTTTACAACCAGGTGAGTGGAAGTTATTCCGTAAAGGCGAGTTAATCAACAGCTAGCTGTTTTATTTCATCTAATTCAGACTCACTAATGCCAGCGTCATTTTCAGCTTCAGAGACTAGTTCATCCACAGTAGTTGAAGCTTCAGGCTTAGGACCGTCGATGACGACGGGCGTCATGGGAGGCAATGGTTTTTCGAATTGGTAGCTGGCTAGCTGAATATCGAGCTGTTTGCTGCCTTTTGAAAAGTGGCTTAAACGAACGGGTAGGTAAGCTAAATCAGGCGCCATCCAGAAAAATGTTTGTCTTTTGGTACTGTCACGCACCACTTCAACTTTGACGGTATCGTAAGTACCACTTTTTATGGTGACTTTTTCTTTGCCTATGACTCTAAATTGATAGTCATCGACTTCTTTTTCTTTAACCATTTTATAATCTAATGGTCGTATGTTGGCTGCGAGATCCATTCTGAATTGTAATTGAACCATTAACGGATCAAACACCTTTTCTTCATATGGTAGCTTTAATGCTTCTTGCTTATAAATGGTATGAATAAATTTCTGTGCTTTAGCAAAAGCAGTCTGTTCAGTGTAATCACTGCCAGTACCAGTGCGTTCTTGTATGTATCGAAATGGCACTAATTTACCATTTTCAAGGGTGAATTCGCTGGTAAGATGACGTTGATCAGACAGCATTAATAAACTGACATCGCTGTCGAAATGATAGCTGTAAAAACCGCTGTCGGTAGCGGGTAAACGATAATTTGCTTCACCTAGTTCGAAGCTGCCATAAAACACATTATATTTAGCACTGTGGGCTGTTAATGGCGATAAGATAGCAGCTTGTTGGATTGCATCTAATGAAGCCGGGACATTAATTTGCTCGAGTTTTTCTGCAATCACAGCCGTTTCTGACACAGCCAATTTAGCCGTAGACTCAGTATCTGCAGTGAGTTGTTGAATGTCAGTTGCCTGTGCGAAAAACACCGGACAGGTGGACAACATCAGAGTGAATAAGCGAGTTAATTTATTGACCAATGTATAATTACCTTAAAGTTTAGAATTCTGAATAAGCTAAGATTAAAATGGTAATGTCATTACCAGGGTGGCTAGATCGGGTTTCCATTGATATTGAGACAACGAAACCTTGCCTATGTTCACTGTGATACCTTCTAATCTTAATAATTCTTGCTGTGTTTGAAAAGGTTCGGTATTTTTTGCAAAGGAAATCTTACCTTGACTATTGATAACCCTATGCCATGGGAGCCCAAGTGTTTCAGGCGCTAATTTCAATGCTCTAGAGACATAACGTGCTCGACCAGGTAACCCTGCTAAATCAGCAACAATTCCATAAGGTAGCACAGTGCCTTGAGGGATAATATTTACAATAAACCATATTCGCTCCATTGGCGTCAGTTTAGTCATGTGCTCCCATATAACGTCTTCAAGCTGAGTTTAGTGGTGTATTAGCAACAGATAATAGAAAAATTGCGGCCATAGTACAACCGTAATTTTATGAGATATGATTTTACGTTTAACAGTTATAAAACGGTGAGATAAATACATAAAAAATGGCTGAATGCGCCACCAAGTACAAAAAAATGCCAAATGGCATGATTAAACGGAATGCGTTTTCCAACATAAAAAATCACCCCTAGACTATAAAATAAACCGCCAGCAAGCAGTAAGCTTAAGCCTAAATCGCTCATGTGAGTTTTTAAATCGCCCATTACAGTGACGCATAACCAACCCATTACTAAATAAAGCACTACGCTAAATGCTTTAAAGCGACCGATAAACAATGTTTTAAAGATAACCCCGCCCAAAGCTAAAGACCAAATAGCAGTAAGTACCACCGTGGCTTGTGTGCTTTGTAAACTGATTAGCATCATTGGCGTGTATGTGCCGGCAATTAACGTGTAAATAGCACAGTGATCTGCCATTTTATAGCGTTTACGCCACAGTGCACTTTTACTTGAGTGATATAATGTAGAGGCAAGAAACAATGCGATTATGCTAATGCCATAAATTGCCACACCAGTAATTTGCACTAAGGTTAAATGATCGGGGGCTTTTATCAGCATTAACATTAAGCCGATGATGCCAGCAATAACACCTAATGCATGTGAAAGGGCATTAGCTTTTTCTTCTGCTTGGCAGTAATCTGATCCGCTCGATACCGCAACTGTTTGCTGAGATGCCAAAGTGTTTGATAATGAATTCATAATATCCTGTAAATCACGCTGATTGGATTTTGAGCAAGGTTAGTCTATCAGCCTCAAAACCAAATAGCTATATTTAGGTGAACACGTGTAAGCTGAAAATATTGTCCACATTTGGGTTACTGATAATTTTATTTTAACGTTTGATTGGGTAAACGTTTATTAATCCTATTCAAACATTAACAGCACAAATAAGGTGCTACTCAATGACGTTGTTGACGTTATACTTAGCCCATCATTCTTGGTGAATTAGTCTTTATGTCTGAAAAAAAACCACAGTCCAGTTCGCTTCAATCTGCGATAACCAATAGCGCTGATCCACGTTGGGATAACAAACTATCACAGCAAGTTGATAGTGCGAGTATTGACAGTGCGAGTATTGAATTTGATAAAGGCGTGACACCTTTTGTTGAGACAGAAGATGAAGTGGTAGATGAAAAACAATTACAACATCATCAACAACAAGTCGCTGATGAAATTCAGTTGCAGTTAACTGGCGCGATTGGATCCGTATCAGATAATAGTGAATTTTTATTGCAGCCCAATCAACCAATCATTAGTGGCAATGCTTGGCAACGTTTTGTGGCTTCAGTGAGTAACAGTCGTTACACCACATTGGTCGTGATTTTAATACATGTGTTCGTTATCACTATCGCGTTGATATTTGGCCGAGTTGATATTAGTGGTATGACAGAAGTCCCGGTGACTGATGAACAGACAACAAAACCATTACCTCCGTTAAAAAGTTATCTTATTACTCAAGCTGAATACGATAAGTTAGTTGAACGAGCTCAATCAAATACAGCAATCCAAGATATTGAATCTGAATCAGGGATGTCTAAGGAAATGGATGGGCCAGAGATTGAGTCTGAGTCAGCAGAGCCTATAATAAATTAATTCCACATACTGTTTGTCCAGTATGTACAATCAGTATGTGCAATCAGCGTTAAAATAAACACCGTTTGCGTGTAGCGTTAAGGTAAATTGTGGTATTTAAAGCGGTGGGCAATCGTTGACCAGCATAACGCACACAAGATGCCACAAATGAGACCCACCAGATGTGATTCAGTGGCAACTCTGGCATTAATTAACTGGGTGATACTGTTTGTCGCGCCAAATATCTGCTCGTATCCAACCTTAATGATCACACCAAGCAACAGTAAATAACCTGAACGGTAACCCTTGTGGATATCCATTACCGCACCAAAAGCAAATAATCCATGCAACAAACCACTTAACCCAACATAGGCTTTTAAACTAGGATAAAACAAATATAAACCAATACCTTCCAAAATACACAAACTAATAAACAGCAATGTAAATTTGCCTGGATGACGCTTGTAATGGACTTCATGTAAAAACACAATTACCCATAATCCTGCCAAATTCATCAGTAAATGCCATAAATTAGTATGTAACAGGTTACCGGTGATTAATCGCCATATTTGTCCATCAGTAATGGCGTCATATTGATAACTTAAATACTGATCAATGGGCAAAAATGCAGGCGTTGGTATATCTGCCGCAAAAAGCCCAATACAAATAAGGCTGATGGCAACGACAAAGTGATAAAGTCCAACAGTGTTTGATTTATGATTTAGCAAAATATCCTCTTTTCGCACCGTCAAAACAAGCCAATTTAATTTATCTAAAGACACTAAACTTAACTGTAGCGCAAAATTAACGCATGGCGTTAACCTGTGTGCCTGTAGGTGTCGTCATGAAATAGCGCTGCCGCCGAGTTGCATTAATCCGTTGCGGTTAGTGACAGCATGTTATCGATACTATTATAGCTTACTGTTTAATGAGTCCATCACTGATTGACTATTTTGCAAGTAATCCTCTAGGCCACGTTGACGTAATACACAAGCGGGGCAATCACCACAACCTTTACCAATAATGCCGTTATAGCAAGTTAACGTTTGATGTTGCACTAAAGCTAATTGCTGATATTTATCAGCCAGCGCCCAGGTTTCAGCTTTATTAAGCCACATTAATGGAGTAATTATCTTGAGGGGTTTATCCATTCCTAGCGCTAATGAGTTTTGCATTGATTGAACAAATTCATTACGACAATCTGGATAGCCAGAAAAGTCGGTCTCACACACGCCTGTAATAATAGCATCGCAACCCAATTGATAAGCGTATATGCCTGCTAAGGTTAAAAATAAAATATTACGTCCAGGCACAAAAGTATTCGGCAAGCCATTATTCATCAACTCATGTGATACCGGTATAGCATCACGTGTTAATGCTGAAATGGCTAACTCGTTTAATAAGGTGGTGTCCATGACTTTATGGCTAGCTAGTTTCAACTCTGTTGCTAAAGATTTTGCCACTTCGATTTCTTGACGATGGCGTTGACCATAATCAAATGTGATCCCATGCACTTCATCATATTGAGATAAAGCCTGGATAAGGCAAGTAGTTGAATCTTGACCTCCACTGAAAACAACAAGGGCTTTAGTTGGGGTGTTTTGCTTTGCATCTGACATGGATATACTCTTAACGTACTGAACTGACTCGTAAGATCGGTGTGATCAACGCCTAGTGGTTCAGGTAAATAGAACTGATATGTTACCTAAGCCAGACCCAACTGCAAAGCTGTAGGTGTAAATACTTGCAGCTAACGCTAAAATACTCTATAAATGCCGCCCCGTTATAAGCCAGGTAGCCAATACTTGTCAGCAGAAGTAAGGTAAACAATGAAATATCCCGTTAACGAAGTATTTGAAACAATACAAGGTGAGGGCACATATACTGGTGTTCCTGCACTGTTCGTTCGCTTGCAGGGTTGTCCTGTAGGTTGTGCATGGTGTGATACTAAGCAAACGTGGGATGTGTTACCCGAAAATAAAGTGACTGCCGAGCAAGTGATTCAAGTCGATGGCACTATCGGCAGATGGGCTGATCATACTGGTCACACATTAGTGCAAGCATTCCAAGATAAAGGCTTTACTGCTAAGCACATTGTGCTAACCGGTGGTGAGCCTTGTTTGTACGATTTAACAGAATTAACCACGATTTTTATTGAAGCTGGTTATCAGGTACAAATAGAAACCAGTGGTACTTTTGAGGTGAAATGTCATACAGATGTTTGGGTGACTGTATCACCTAAAATCAATATGAAAGGTGGCTACAAGGTACTCGAACAAGCATTAAATCGTGCTAATGAAATTAAGCATCCGATCGCCACTGAACACCATATTGAAGAGTTAGATGAATTATTGCTGAATATTGATGTCACTGATAAAACCATTTGCTTACAACCTATTAGCCAAAAGGCGCGCGCAACAGAACTTGCCATGAAGGTGTGTATTAGCCGTAACTGGCGTTTATCGATTCAAACACATAAATATCTGAATATTGATTAAATGTGTTTTTTAGAGCTAATGATGACCACACACAGTATTTAAGCAAAAAAGCCGTTGAATCAATATTCAACGGCTTTTTAATTTCAACAGGTTAACCAAGTAAACCAGATTCATTAAACGCAATGAGTTTTTCTCGGTAGTGTTCAAAACAGCCTATATTGTCTTCTATCCATTGCGGGTTGTAATAGGTATCGAGATAGCGCTCACCCGCATCACAAATTAAGGTCACAATGGAGCCTGTTTGGCCTTCATTACGCATTTGTGTTGCCAGTAACAACGCCCCATATAAGTTGGTGCCAGTTGATGCACCCGTTTTACGCCCTATGAGTTGTTCTAACCACTGAATCGTTGCGATAGAGGCGGCATCAGGGATCTTAATCATGCAGTCAACAACACCAGCAATAAATGACGGTTCAACACGTGGCCGGCCAATTCCTTCTATTTTACTGCTCTTATCGCTAATAATGCTCGCATCACCACTGTGAAAGTAATCGTAGAATACCGAGTTTTCCGGATCGACTACGCACAGTCGCGTTTGTTGCTGTTGATAACGAATATAGCGACCAATAGTTGCGCTAGTGCCACCGGTACCTGGACTCATGACAATCCAACTTGGAATAGGATGAGGCTCTTTTTCCATTTGGTTAAAGATTGAATCAGCAATATTGTTATTACCCCGCCAATCGGTGGCGCGTTCAGCATAAGTGAATTGGTCCATATAATGGCCTTGCAACTCAGAGGCTAATCTTTCTGATTCAGCATACATTTGACTGCCATTATCGACAAAGTGACATCGTGCACCGTAAAACTCTATTTGTTGAATCTTCTTTTTTGCGGTCGTTTTTGGCATGACAGCGATAAACGGTAATCCAAGTAATCTTGCAAAATAGGCTTCAGAAACAGCGGTACTGCCAGATGAAGATTCAATAATGGGCGTGTCTTTTTTTATCCAGCCATTACATAACGCATATAGAAACAGTGATCGAGCTAAGCGATGTTTCAAGCTACCTGTTGGATGAGTACTTTCATCTTTTAAATAAATGTCTATTCCAACAAGTTGTGGAAGATCTAATTTTATTAGATGGGTGTCTGCAGACCGTTGAAAATCGGCTTCTATTTTTGCGATGGCCTGATTGACCCAAGTAGATGACATGCAATGATACTCGTTATTCCAAAAAGGAATAAATAATAACTAAAATATAAAGTTAAGAGTAGTGTTTATCGACATAAGCCAGCATATATCATTAAAAATAACAGGAGGAAGAAATAGTCGGTGAAATATTAAGACGGAAACTCGAGATGTCGTGCTGCAAATGTGCTGTAAATTGATAGCAGAAAATATCAATAAATTGAATCATTTAAATAGGATTGCCTCATTAGATTATTAAATAATAAACATAGATATGAGGCTATGAACTGTAGCTAATGATCTTCTAGTTTGAGATTTAAGGTTTGGGATTTGAAGTTTAGGATTTGAAGTTTGGGATTTGAAGTTTGGGATTTGAAGTTTGGGATTTGAAGTTTGGGATTTGAAGTTTGGGATATCAGTCGCAGCAGCATAAATGTAGTAAATCAAAACAATCTCGAAATGTAAAATGGTGGAGGGAGAAGGATTCGAACCTTCGAAGGCTGAGCCGTCAGATTTACAGTCTGATCCCTTTGGCCACTCG
>NZ_JBEOPM010000035.1:0-44671 GCF_040310165.1 Shewanella sp. AC91-MNA-CIBAN-0169 | reverse complement strand
TGTTAATGTTGGCATTGTTAATGTTGATATATATATTGAACTAATACATATAAAAATGGGTGGCATTGTTAATGTTGGCATTGTTAATGTTGATTCAAATTGGTGGCACAACGTGCGGAAAGCCTTATGGATTTTACCCAACACCAAACTGCGGCATCACTTACTTTAGCATTCAATTTAAAGGTGTGAACGATAAAGGTTTTGGTGATTATTCAGATGGTTTTGTACCCACTACAAGTCCAACACTCGACAGTGAAATTAAAGGTTGTGCGCTAAGCGATGATTTAAACCATGCGCTTGGTGATACCAATGAGCGACTCTTAAGCGCCGCATTGTATTACCGTGATAATAACCAGTGTCCAGCGCTGACGTCATCAGCGGCTAAAGTGTCAGCGGCCCCAACAATGATGGATAAAGGCTTTATGTTGAAAGATGACCGTCACTCAACATTGCTTAAAAATAATCGGATAATGTCGACAGGAGCCATGTAATGTCCCGTTTACCTTCTGGTTTCCTTATCGCTGTAGTGATGTTTTCCACGGCTTTTATGGGATGTGGTACTTCAACGGCCGGAAACGATAGAGCGGTTCCTGCGCTAATCACGTCGCCAAATAGTGCCAGTGTGGATGAACTACAAGCGGCTATTGCCAGTTTGTTGAATACAGACCATGTGATGATTGCTCAAAGCGCGTTTACAGACACCAGTGTCTTGTCTATTGAACCTGCAATGCACAAAGACACTAATGGTCGTTTATTAATGGGTCGCTCTACCGAGATGCCAGAGAGTGTGCAATTATTTATGCAAGCTGATACATGCTTGCTTGAGCACGCCAAAAGCGGCCAGCGTAAAATATTGCAAATAACCACCTGCCGAGCCAAGTAACACTGGCTAACTTATGGCGTAGTTACCTGTTAATTCAGGCTTGGACTCAGTAGTACCAATGACGAAATATTATCATTGGTACTACTGGAATATTGCTGGTTTATTACCGGAGTTTTATTGTCAATCTGATGGATATTATTGTGGTTATTTAACGCTTCAGCGTTAATCTCAATAATGAGTTAAGAGTTAAGAGTTAAGAGTTAAGAGTTAAGGATTGAGTTAAGAACTAAATTCAGGACTAAATACAGACTACGTATTAACCTTGTGTCTGGTAAGTAAAATATTCTTAGTGAATAGAAAGGTAGCCTAGGCTGCCTTTCTATGATTACTTCTCCAGTGAGATAATTATCTATTATCTGTAGCAGAGGTTATTTATTATCTGAACGTATCACTAACTCAACGCGGCGGTTTTGTTTCTGGCCCGCTTCATCAAGATTATTGGCAATAGGCGAGTACTCACCAACCCCTTTGGCTTCAACTTGTTGTGCAGAAATAGAGAACTGTTTGATCAAACGGGTTTTAATTGCAGTCGCGCGTTTTTCTGACAAGGTTTGGTTATAAGCTTGCGAGCCCTGGTCGTCTGAGTGTCCTACAACATAAAACAGCTGTTTAGGGTGTGTTTGTAGGTATTGAGCTACCACTTCAACAATCGGATAAGCTTCTGGCAGTAATTCATCGCTATCATATTTAAACAACAAACCGTCTAGTGCCACATGGCCCGTTTTGGCTATCTCGTCAGTTAAGCCCTGCAAATCAATTCCCACACGATTATTGTTTAATATGGTTTCTTCAATGATCCTGATTTCAGCGGATAATCGCCCTGAAAACCCAATAACGTAAACCATAGCGTAAACATTACCTTCAGCTCTTTCTAACTTATAGAGTCTATAAAATTGGTTTTCTTCGCGACCAATTGCTGAATGTAATGCTATCTTAGTTTCTAATGTATCTTCGTTTCCGCACTCCTTCCCTAAACAGGTATAAACTTCCGTAAAACCAAGTTTGGTTAATGCGTTATGGTAGTTTGCATCAATCTCAAATTCTGAGTAAGTACGTGGCAATATGTATGTAATATCGGTAACTTTCCCTTCCAGTTCCAACGTTTTATAGTTATCTCCAGCAAGTACCATGGTTTGGTTAAAGCCATGAGTCATATATTCCTGTATGTAAGCTCCAGCGACTCTGCTAAGCATTGGGTGGTCAGCCGAGTTTTTAGTATCTTTATCGCTATTGTCTTTAACCGTTATTTCACTCACAGCTTGTGATAAATAACTTTGATTAGTGGCCACCAAATCTAATGGCTCAGCGATGACTTCTATAATATCCAATTCTAAATTGGTAGCATTCTGCCAGCTAATCGCATATATCGACACATAAACTTGTTTTTTAGGCAGGGTAATATGTGCTGTTATTAATGATGGCAAGCTACTGGAAATATTTGTCAAAGGCGAGATAAATGAAGATAGCTTACGTTCATCACCACAACTTGCTTGTTCACATTCAAAAATAATCTCGGCATTGAGCGCTTTTAGCTGATTTTTATAGTTATTGATTAAATGTGCCGGTGTATAAGACGGCGGTAGCTCATAGTTGGTTCTAGTTAGTTTACCTTTCACTTCTTTTGATTGAATATTTTTATCGTCAATTGCCGTGATCAATTGCACAGGCGTGAAGTGCCTTAATTCATTTTTTGTGTCTTTTACCTCTTTAGGCTCAGAAAATAATTCTTGTGATGTTGCCGAATAGGCATTCATCGCTGGCATCACTGCAATAGTAACAGCCAATGACATAAGTACGGGTTTTAACATTTCAACTCCCTGTTGTGTGGTATCCAATATTTTGTGAAATAACATTAAGTGATCATAAGATATTCAAACATCAATAAGGTGTAAATGAATTGTGCTCATAATTAAAAACAATCTAATTATAAGTGATATATTTTTATTTTAAGCACACCTCTAAGGATGTATTTTGTGCTGGGTAATTGAGCGGTGTTAATTATTAGATGACAGTGAACAGGAATTTGTTAATGATAAATAAAAGTTGATAGTGATTAAAGTCATAATCGGGTTAATTTTACAAGGAAGTTGCTATGTACAAATTATTTTTTATAGTGGTATTTGTATTGCTCAATAGCAGTGTTGCAGAAGCTCAGTTTAATGAAGATTTACAAAAAAGATGCGTTAACATTGTCAACGATAAGCTGGCAGGGGAGCTAGACTCGTTATTGCAATATTATTACCTTAAAACCAGAAGTAATCCTAAATTTGTTGATTTTCATAAAAAAAGGCAAGTCAAACACGCTAGAAGAATTGCAGAAAAAGGGACTGTTGATAGTGTATCTGTCGTCGACACTAACGAGCTTGCTAATCCTGCAAGCGACAGTAAGCATGCCGGATTTAATATTGCTGAACAACGCTCAATTCTAACTCATGTTAAGTTTTCTAAACAGGAGCGACCCGTAAGCTATGAATGTATATTGGGTCGTGAAAAAGAGTCAAATGAGTGGTTTATTTTAAACGCGATTTAGACTTTAGATGATAAAAACAAACTAAAACGACTGACATTTGTTAGTCGTTTTATATTTTCAAATAAAAGACTACAGTGATTTTTTATGCCTTGGATAGCAAACAAGCTCCGAAAATTTAACAACACATCCTCTTTATCAGACCAATTGGCACAACAGCATAAGGTTGTTTTAACATCAAATAGAATAGTGTGGCCCTTATCTAACTACACTTGGGCGCTATTTTTGCTGTGTTTAGTGAGTATTCCATTGGGGTTATTAGCATTGGATTATTATCAATATGTATTAGAGGCGACGTTTACTGCATTAGCCGTCATTCTGGTTAGCCATTTTATGCTTCATTTTAAGAAAGGTTTGAAAGCAATCTTAACAAAAGAGGCCATTGAATTACCGACGGCATTAATGGGGCGGCATTCTACGGGATATGTGCCATTTAGTCGGGTTGAAGAAATTCGTATTCAACGTTTTTATCATATTTATCGCTATGTCAAACCCGGCGCCATTTTTAACTCGTCCGCCAAGGGCGAGATATACACCCACGCGCGTCTAATATTAAGCAATGGCGAAGTGGTTAATTTATCTCGGGTAAACGTAATAGCATTACCTGAGCTTATCGAATACATACAGCAGCGTTATTCTCCAAAAATCAGTTATCGTTATCCAATACCTCTGACATTTTTAGGTGGGATGTTTCTGTTATATATCGTATTGCTTACCTCACAGATTATAATGACTTAAGTGTTTGACTAGGCAAAACCTCTGCTTAGTATTTTTACGCCAGAACCGCTCGTTTGTAATGCACTGTAGTCAACGGTAGTCAATAGCGGGGGAGAGTGATTTAACTCAGGTTTGGTAAGGTGAACTGTGCGGATGCAAGCACCTTTTAGATTGTTATTAACGTAAAGATGAGCTTGGAATAACATCAGTAAAAATTGAAAAATGGATTTATATAGGGATATAGGCAATGAAATATAATGTACTTTGGTTAACAATGTTGTTAGCTGCTAGCGTAGGTATGAGTGGTTGTAATCGTGATTTAGCTGAGGGTGTGCAGCAACCGGAAACTCCTACTACTGCAATTGATTCTATAGAGGCTGTTATTTCACCAAATCAAGTGGTTCAATCCGATCTAGGTAGGCTTATTGGTACCTGGGAAAACAAAGATGAGGACGTTGATGGCGTGCTCGATGAGCAAGATGACTATCCATTTGATGCGAGTAAGAGTAAATATCCGCTATTCATCGAACAGGAACCGAACGATTACCCTGGCATCGCTACGCGGATAGAAATTGATCAAGGGGTTAGAGTACAAGGGGTCATAAGCTCTGAATTGGACAAAGGTGATCTGTTTAAGTTTGTGACAACTGAGCTTAAACAATACACAGCGGTTTTCAAAACTTCATCAGCGAGATTTAAACCACAAGTGTACATTTCAAACGCTGACGGACTAGTGATTGATGCAATATTTTTATATAAGTACACTAAACCGAATGTGTACGTGGTTAATTTTCCTATTTACGACGCAGGTATTTATCAACTGAGTTTAATCGATGACAATTTTGCTGGGGGGCCAGACCTTTCGTACGAAATTGTATTTTTTAACGATACTGATGTTGATTCATTCGATGATATGAAAGAGCGTGCATTAGGTTCTGATTTACTTGAAAATGATATGGATCAAGACAAGATCCTTGATGGTTTAGAGTTCATTTTTGGTATGTTGAATTCAACGATTGATCAAGATAATGATGAACAACCCAATTGGCTTGACTCAGACTCTGACGGCGACGGTATTTCAGATTTGATTGAAGGTAGTGGTGATACTAATCAAAATGGGAAGGTTAATTTTTTGGATTCGAAAAGCTGATATAGATGTCAAATCTATTAAAATAATCCGCTTAACACCAAGCGGGCGCATTAATACATAGTGGTTAAATTTTTGTTATGCAGTAAAAAGGACATTTTATATGCAAGGAAAGCTTACTGTCGAAGATGAACGTTGGTTTGGTTCAACTTACTTTAAAGGTATAAAACAACTTAACCCTGCGAGTAATATCACGCTAAAAATTATCACATTTTTCTATCCATTAAAGGTTAGGACGCAGTTACTATTATCTGTTGGCTTACTTTTGATGGGATTGTTGCCTTTTATCACGCCTAGCGCGATATCGTTATATCCAATGTTCCCCGAGGTTCCGTTAATTTTTGTCATTATTAATCTGTGTTTTGTTCCTGGGCATTTAGTATTACGTCATTTTTTAATTAGACGTCAATATAAAATAGAGGCCCTGCAACGTTGTCATATTAGTGCTCGAACAGTCTCATTACCGGTAAACAGCTTGGTTAATGAGCCAGATGGACAATTGGTATTATCGAAAAATGATATAAAGGAAATAGATGTAATTTATAATGTTCAAACCAATAAAGGCCATTCTATTCGCACCGTATATCAAGTTACTATTTGTTTAGCTTCTGGTAAGGAATTAAATTTTGATATGTTGCATTACCCATTAAAAAGTATTTTTTATTTATTAGTTTATTTTAATTACCCTATGAAATTGACTCAGCGACGGTGGACGATGAAGTATCAGTTACATGTAGTGGTGTTAATTTTCCCTATACTAGCTCATTTTGCATTGACTAGCTTGATGGTTTTATTGGTATCTCCGTTAAATTTATAATGATTTTAAGTCATTTACATGACTTATCTCCGCTCACTCCGTTTACACTATATGGTGTGTGTATTGTTTTATTCTACATCACTTATGATAATTGGTGTCGCAACCTACAAGCTGTTAATATTATTTCTATTCATATTTTTTAATTTAATGAATTCCAAAAATGGGTGGCATCTTTATATTAGTAGTACCTGACAGCAACACTAGTAAGTTAAATACGATTAAGGAATAGGATGTTTAACAAGTTAACAGGGACGTTATTGAATACCGCGTCATCATTTTCAATTGTGTCAGCCGTTGAAAAAATAAAGTGGATTTTTATATGCTTTAATCTAGTTTATGTGGTGTTGGCGGTAAGTGTCTTTTCTTTTTCGGCTGAAACTGTCGGGCGTTTAATGCTCAGTATATTGTCGATGTTGGTAGCGTTTAGTTATCAATGTCGATGGTGCTTTGATGCCTCACGCAAGGTGTTAACACGGTTCCATGGTTTCAAGTTAGGGAGGAAATCCATTTATTCCCTTCAACAACAAGATGTTGATTACTCAATAATAAAAAATATTGAGTTAAAAGAAGTGCATAATACTTATAAAGTGATTTTGCATGTTAAAGAGAGTCAACAAGCTCAATTTTCTGAACCGATATCGATATCGTTAAAAGTGAAGCAACATAAGTTGCCCGCATTGGTGCAACAATGTCGAAAAGAGTTAATGTCGCAGGGGATTAATGTTGTCGGTCAATTTGATAGCGTTAGTCGTAAAGATTGGCCAACCTTTAGTTCAGTTCCGCTCGACCTAGATACCGTAAAAGCCTTTATTGGGATTAAGCTATTTAACGACCCGATAAAATTACAATACCCCGTCACACTGTTTATGCTGCCTTTACCTCGGCAATACTTTCATCAAGTCTGGGCTTCAAGTTATATTAGTTTTATGGCCGCCCTGTTTATCCTTTATTCCAGCCATAATATCGTAGCGGCCATAGTGGTTGCCTTATTTGGGGTAGCTGTGTCTGCTGTAAGGCGAAAGCTCATTTGCGATAAGCATTATACACAGGGTATATCGACTCCTAATGAGATTGTTATCAGCGAAAATTCACTTGTTATTCCAAGAGTGTATTTTGAGGACAAGCAAGTTAGACAGATAGAAAAGTCTGCGATTAAATCAATTAATATTGAGTGGAATTGGTATAAAGCTGGCGATGGTGACAGTACCCGGAGGCAATACAGGCGACCTTTTGTATTTAGAGTAAACATTGATGTGAGTAACGGTGAAAGCATTACGTTAGCCGGGCAAACATTTGATAGTAATAAATTTGTTATTGCACTGTCTCAACTCGGCTACAGTGCAACGTTGACGCAAATCCCAAAAATAGCAGCGGTATGGCGTTTTTACATACTCATACCGATGGCTATAGCGCTACTAGGTATGACAGGCTTTGGCTTGTACTCGCTATATATTCGTTATTTGGTTTAACAGCAAAAGCATTTACGTTGTCATAGCACGACAGAGTTAGTGTTATAAACGTGAAACCTCTGGGAAATGGTATAGACAAATATCGAAAGATGAATTTTATACCCTAGTGCTTCACTACAATGATGACTCTGGCTTTAAGCCAAATATCTATTTTTCAGGCGAAGATGGTATGGCATTGAATTTTGGTAAGATACCAATAAGTAACGCATTGAAAATTATTGCAATTAACGTTGGGATCTTAAAAGACGGAAAGTATCACATCGGTGTTAATGACATTGATTTTGATGGCAAAGAGAGTTTTACCTACAATGCCACAATCTTTATTGATAGAGATGGAGATGCGCTCAGTGATGATCTGGAATCTGCAATGGGTATCAATAACTTAACGCACGATACTGATAAAGATAACATTTGGGATACGCAAGAGTATTACCTTGGGTATTTCGACTCATTTAATGTTGATCAAGATGATGATGGTTTACCCGATTGGTTAGATAAAGATAAATAAAATCAATTAGCTGTTCTATTTATAAAATAATATTTCGTATCGTTGTTAAGGATAACAAATGCAGTATTCGCAATTACCTAAACAGTATAAATTTATCAATCCGGTAGGGTTACCAGAGCAATTACGCATTGCCACTAAAAGGCATTATTTTTGTAAGGCGTTTTGTTTTCTTGGGCTAATACCTCTGTGTGCATCAGTGCTAATGACTTTAACACTTGATGGAAACCAGCAACTTTTTTATCAAGCTGTGGTGGCGTTATTATTACCGACGCTAATATTGTTAGGTTTGTGCCAACATTACCTCGTGTTTGACCGCGCAACTCATCAACGTTTTTTGCAATTACAATTGTTAGGTTATTATTTTAAAAAAAATAACTGTGAGTCACTGCAGTCAACTGAATTAATCTTGCTGCATAATGTTAATGACAGAAGCCAATACTGCATGAGATTAAACGGTACCAGCTATATGATTGGTACTCTTCAAGAAGCATCTAATCTTGTGTTATTTATTGCACAAAATTTTAATATTACAGCAAAAGAGCAAGTTACTGACTTTCCTAACATCCATACTTTAGATACTCATGTGCCAGCCGTATCATTGGCTGAATCGGGCTCTCAAGGCATTTATACCATGGATATGCCTACCTCTAACTCTAACTCTTTGCATAAAGCTAATGCCAAGCAGACAAATTCCATTGATTCACCGTCAATGTTTATCCAACCACTTTGGCAAGTTCGTATTGGATTAAGGCTGTTATACCCATTACCTTTTATATTGTTATTTTGCTTTTCCATGAAATACATCGGAGGCTTATAGCATGTTTTTTAAACCACTATCACCAACAATGGCCGTTATGGCCAAGACTCGTTTACACATTATCACCCGAGTATTTTTTAGTTGCCTGTTTGCTTGTATGCTTTTAATTGTCATGATGGGGATTGCGCAACACACATATAGTGAGGTGTTCATGTATTCAACTCTTGCGCTACTCTGGTGGCATTTCACATTTGCAAAGCGACAAGTCACATTTGATCTTCAAAGCCAGCATATTACCACCAAAATCAGCTCCCTCTATTTATTAACTCAGCAGGTTATTCCCATCAGGAATATTGCAGCGCTGCAATTACGCCGCAGGGCAAGTAATAATGGCGGTCGTGCTTACGAGTTATTAATCGTGATGCACACCCAAACTGAACCGTTAAGGTTTGAGTATGGGGGATTATATCGAATGCAATCGCTTGGTAAGCAAATAGCAGATTTCTGCAACATACCGTTTATAAATCAGTTAGATTAACAATAAAAATGAGCTCAAACCGCTAGTTGACTCGTTTTGTTGATAAGCTAGAACAAGCACATAATGGACATAGTGACCTAGGCTAGTCGTATCAATTAAACCACGTCACTTTGCTTTTTTAATACCTAAAGCATATTAAAGGGATTTATGAGTTATAAAATTTGTAAGCAGACTGATGATTGCATTGTGCTGCAAGATACTGGTGGCATTATCGACTTTATTTTTGGTATTGGTATGGCCGCCATGGGGGCAGGTGTTATTTATTTAGGTTGGTTTGGCTACCAAGATACCGGTGAGATATTTATGCCACTCATTATAGCCCTTGTCGGCAGTTGTTTATTCTTCCCTATGTTTAAGCGTAACCGATTAACGATTGATGCGATCCGTAAAGAGGTGGTGAAAACAAAGTCCTGGTTCGGTATAACCAAAGAAAAAGAGATAGTGACTAATAACAATCTTTCATTACTCGAAATGTCTGGTTTCATTACCGGTGAATTTAACGCTTTTTTTGATCGTCAAGAAATAGTTAGGCATCATTATGCGCTTAAGTTTTATAGCTTCCCTGAATGGCATATCACTATCAGAAATGTTTCAACCATGATCAATATTGTGATGTTTTTTGAAAAACACTTTGATACCGATTTGGCATTAGTTGTTCAGCATAAAAGGCATAAATTTAATACCAAAGGGTTATTAAAAGACCATAAGCCGACTGCACTTCCAACAGGTGATTTAGTACGTGAATCAGGCTTTCAGCAACTAACTATCGGCGGCATGCCTTTTACATCATTAAGATTTTGGTTGTTTGCGATGAGTACCATAGGCATATCATTTTTTATGTCGATATTTATATTATTCTTTTCTGAATCCGTTTTTACGCTTTATATATCCTTGCCAGTTCAATATGCTTTATCAGCGTTACTGATTGGCTTTTTTTCTTGGGTATTTTTTTACCGCGCAGCGGGGACAAAACTCAGAATTTATAATGATACTTTGATTGTTAAACATGGTGTGTTTAACGAAAAAACCTATAAACGTTCAGATATCATTGGTGTAGTAAACATTACCCGAAATACGTATTTAGTGACTCGATTGGGTGCCGAATGGTTAGCTTTTAGATTACCAACAGAGCACAGCTATGCGATTCACAGTTGGTTAATGCCATATCTGAAACACTAAACGCTGGATTTATTATAAGCACTTATTTAAAACTCAACTAACAGGATGTTATCGATGAATATGATGAAAAAAGCCAGCTTGCTGGTGGCCATGACTACCTCCATTACGACAATGAGCTTTGCTGCATTGGCGAGTAACCAAGCTGCTATTGATGCATTTGAAGCTAAAACCAAACCCATAGCGCAAGATGCAAAAGTGCTATCCGATAAGCAGCTAGTCTTGATGCAAGAGTTTAATCAGCTTATGGATTCTGGCAATGCGTCGGCTGTATTCCAAAGTGGCAAGGTGCAAGAATTACAAGCACTCGGTGAGCAGACGTTGGTGCAAGCTAGGTTGTTTGTAAAAGAGTATGAGCAGTTTTTATCGCAATTACCTGAAACATCTACCTGCAATTTGCCTGAAAACGTCACAGAATATAACAATCTCATTGATGAGGTCTCTGCTAATAACCAGTCGTTATCTGAATTGAGCGCTACAGTATCACCCGGCGATGATGCAGGTGCCACCATGGCATTATTAAATGTACAAATGCATGCAGGACGGGTTAGCTCTTTTGTGCAAATGTTTCAGCTGGTGAAAATGTGTTATATAACCGAAGCCATGGGTTACACCAAGCAAGATGTTGAGCGTATGGAAGCTGAAGAAGATGGTGATGAGCTGTAATGCCAGTATCTAATATGTCACTTTACATATTGGCAGTGTTTACTTTGTTGATTGTTAATAAGTAACAGGTTATTGAGTTGGATGGGGTGTATGCTATAGCAGTCATTCTATCTAGCATATTTAGTGCATTAGGGATTCATCATTTTTATGGCAGCAGAACGGTCCTTTGTCTATGGTGTGTTTGATTTAGTCTTAGCGATTGTTGGTCGTTTTATTGATAAAGAAAACGATATGATTAAAGCAGGCTAATATTTGTGGCTTGATGATAAAAAACCATTAGCTTTTGCTAATGGTTTTTTACATTGCGAGTAAGCAATAAGCCTCTTATGGTGTTGTTTTTAGTGACAATAAATGATTGTATAATATTTGGGTAAAGCGTTCTGAATTGTCATAAGTCATCATTAGTTGATTGTTTGCGTCTTTCGTGTCGAAAGCTTTATTTAAATTGACTTCAATTAACTGTTGATCTGCAACTAAATAATATGTCGGAAGAATGTGCTCAGCAACTTTGTCATTTATAGCGTCCTCAGTTGTAATAATAAATGGCTGATTACTTGGGCTAATGCTGCGTTCTACTGTAAATGTCGTTTCTGGTTGCAGGTTAATATCAAGCAGAGTGATCTTACTTTGTTGCTCATCGACGATGATAAACTCTGGATATAAACTATCAAATTGTGCTCTAGCGATATCATCAACTGTGATCATATCAGCCGTCTCGTAATCAGGAAGGTCGTAGATTTCATAATTATTGACTTCACGACACATGACATCAGCTTCTTGAGATACGTTTATAGAATATAATGTTTGTGGCCAATTTAGCGTGTTGAATTTAAGACTATCAGGAATAATGTTAAGTATTGAGCTCCAGCTATCACTTGGTGTGAGTATTTTTTCTACATTAATAGTGACATTAACATCTGTTGATTCATACACTGTTTTGTAACTATTACCATCTATAAACGGTTCAGTCGTCGGCAATGGTGCAATGGTATACCAACCGTTATGGGTTGTGTTCCAGCATTCTATTTCTATTTCTTGTTCACCTATATCTTTAGGGAATTCGGTAACATACCCAATTCCGTCAATAGAGGCTGATCCTATAACAGTCTTTCCTGTCTCATCATTGTCTAGTGAGAATGTGCTGAACTGTGACAGCAACGCTAGCGATAAGGTATTAGCAAAGCCGCTATCATTAATGATATTACCTAGCACAACATCCCAATCGTTTTGTGACAAAATACGTGAATCGATCGGTAATTCTGTAAATCCTAATGCGATAGCTGAATCACTAAAGAGTATATTTGCGGCTAAAGTAAATATGTCGTCTGAGAAGAACTCTTCGATAGAAAGGCCGCTATCACTTAATATTTGCCAAAGTTGAGCATAAGTAGCTGCAAGAATTTTTTCTGCAGCGATTAAGTTTGGGATTTGAGTTGCGATGACTTGCTGTAAATAAGCAATGGCATAGTCTATGCGCATAAAGTTAGCTGAGGCTGATGTTTCCGCTGAAATAGAATACAAGGAGTCTGCATCTAATTGATACAAAATAGCCAATAGAGTGTCTAATTCAGCCGATAATTGACTAATATCACTGTTAGACAGACTTTGACTCTTCATCTCAATCACCCGGGAGAGTTTAATATGGGTCAGGTTATTAATCGCGCCATTGTACTGTGGGCTAGCGATTAAAGTGCCTTTTCCTGCGTCACTAACGATAGATTTTGGCGTAGCGCGGGTGGTTGGATTTTTAACCTTAAGTGCTAAAGAGCGGGCTTGGATTGCTTGTGTTGCTGTCGCCGCCTGCCAGTTAGCCACTAAATAATAGTCTGGGGTTTCGACTTCGCTCTTCCAATCAATTTGGTAGTTACCGTCAACATCTGTAATAGTAAAAGGTTCATCACTATCACAGGCTAAGTTTTGGTTTAAATCGGCGCAAACAGTCGCACCAGATAATGCACCTTGATATACCGCTAAACCGGTTACCTGGTGATCGTATTCTGATACGGGCGTTGTTGGTGTGCCTAAATCTGGTTGCGTGATTTCGGTATTAGAATCGTCGTCAGATGAACCGCAACCGACTAAGAGTGCGCCAGAGATTAATATGGCTAATATGCTTTTATGGTGCATTAATGTGTCCTTACATTATGAGGTGAAATGTTTTCACCTGTTATAGAAAATTCTAACGAGTGAATATTAAGTAACTTAGCTATATATCTCTTAAGGGATACATAGGTGAGTTTATTTTCGGTTTTAGTTGAATTGTTAGGTGTAAATAAGTTAACTGGCAGCGAAAGCAAATAATTGGCCACGGTTTTTAATCTTGGTTTTTTTATAAATATTCTGTACGTGCATTTTGACGGTATTAACAGAGATGTTGAGCTCTTTGGCCATTTCTTCGTTGGTTAATCCATGCAGTATAAGTGATAAGACTTGTTGTTCTTTTTTTGTGGTGACGGCAAGTATTTTGGCTCGATTACCTGATGATGGAATACGCTTTCTTTGGAGGATGTATTTAGAAACGGCTTTAGGGTTAAAGCTAATGTCGCCATCTTGTACTTGTTTAATGCTTTGTATTTGATGAGCGATAGAGTCAGAGACACTAATGGCGCCATGAAATCCAGATGAAATAAGGATAACTTCTAGTTCTACATTCAAAGCAGAACAAAATGCAATGTGCAAGTCGCTTTTAAATAATTCAGCAGATAAGTAACCAATTTCTTGTAATGGATTATCAAGATAATGAACCATAATGGCGCTGCCATTTTCGGCATTTGATGCAGCAGACAATTCTGATAACGCGCAGTTCGCATTGGTTGGAATTAAGTTAAATTCAATCAAACTAGCGAGATTTTGAAATTGTCCATGAAGATGGACAGGGAAATCTACGATTATAAGGTTATTGCTGAACATGTCACATTCCTTGTTTAAAAACCCAGCGTCCGTTTGCTGTTGTTTTATACTTTTTCGATGTTTGTTTGTGCTATTTATTGAAAACTTGCAGCAACACTAGCATGTATCAAATCAATAAAAAATGCATTTTGTGTAATCTATTAGCATGAGTGATTATACAATGTTTACTGTAAACCGATGTTTTATTTACATTTGAGCAATATTGATTGTTTAAATAATGCTCAGAGCAGTATCCTACAACATAAAAAGACTATTGCATACGGTAAAATGATTATTTTTAACCCGTAAGCTTATCCTAAGCGGTGTATCACTTATGCTGTTTTTTTGGATCAACGTTTAGGTTTTCTTGAATGACTTGGTTTACCTTTATTCGCCACCGGCTTTTTAGGTTTCGCGCCTCGACCTTGCATAAAGTGCTCTGGACCTTCAATTTTATCTCGTAAACTTTGAGTCGGCTTTTTCTTGGCTTTTTTGGGCGCGTTTTTGACTTCTGAAGATGAATGTTCAATTAACTTCATTAGCGTGCTGAGTTCTTGCTCATCCAAATCGCGCCATTCTCCTACAGGCAGCCCTTTAAGCGACACATTCATAATTGACTGACGTTCTAGCTTGGTCACTTCAAAGTTGAAATGTTCGCACATTCGACGAATTTGACGATTAAGCCCTTGAACTAGAATTATGTTAAATACGAACGTTGAAACTTGTTCAACTTTACATTTTTTAGTGATGACACCTAACATCGGCACGCCTGCTCGCATACCTTGTAAAAATGCTTCGGTGATCGGCTTATTAACCGTGACCACATATTCTTTGTCGTGATTGTTGCCTGCGCGGAGAATTTTATTGACTAAGTCACCATTGCTGGTGAGAAATATTAACCCTTGTGAATCTTTGTCTAAACGACCAATCGGAAATACGCGTTCGCTGTGGTTTACAAAATCGACAATATTATCGCGTTCGGTATTTTCGGTGGTACTCACAATACCTACTGGTTTATTAAGGGCGATGAAAACAAGATCGGCTTCGTCTCGAGGGGCGATATCGTGACCATTCACTTTGACTTTATCGCCAAATTCGACGCTGTCACCAATTTTGGCGCGTTTACCGTTGATAAAAACATTACCTTGCTCAATGTAGCGGTCTGCTTCACGGCGTGAGCAAATACCACTCTCACTAATGTACTTATTTAGACGGGTTGCAGATTCACTCATGGTGGTTCCTTTATCAACATAAACGCACTGCAAAGGCAGGCTGGATCGGCGCAGATAATATCATAAAATAACCGGACAAAGAGCTGTTTGATAAACGTTTATTATCAGTCGTGAGGTTTCCTATGTCATATAGGTGAGTATCACAAATCAAAACCCAGTTGCGTTGTGGTGTGCTGTTGTTGAGGTAATAGGTTAATGTCGGCCAATACTGATGCACTGTGTGCCAACTGTTGTTGCAGTAAACGGTACAAATCGACCGCTAATTGCGGTGCATTGTGATTGTCTGGGGTGTGGATAAACAAATAGGGTTGTTTGTTTTGCGCGATCCATAAAGGCAGCTGTTTAAGCCAGTTTTGGAAAAAATGTATATTGGCTTCCGCTTGCGGATGACCAATAAAGCGCACCACAGGATTGTTTGCGGTTGCAATGGCGTGTACTGGCACTTTAGGCTTTTTTTGGTGGGCATCTATCACTGCGGCTGTGGTTGGCGCGGCCGCAAAAACAGGCCTCGTATCCATAATGATACGATTGCAGTTATTGTCGATGAGTAAGCGGTTTAATGCTTGCTCTGCTTCACCTTTAGCAAAAAAGGCGCTATTACGTACTTCGACGCCATAGGTTAGGCCTTGTGGCACTTGAGTTAAAAATTGTGCTAACTGTGGCAACGATTGTGGCCCAAAACTGGCCGGAAGTTGAATTTTCCACACCCCGGTTCGGTTAATTAGCGGTTCCATTACGCTAAAGAATTGTTGTAGGGCCGGCCCTGCATGTTGTAGCTGTAATTCATGAGTGATGTGCTTGGGCAGTTTAAAGGTAAATTTAAAATCGTCATGGGTTGCGGCGTACCAATTTTGTACATTCTGTAACGACGGCGTGGCATAGAAAGTAGTGTTACCTTCAACGGTATTAAATATTTCGGCATAGCGCGCGAGCCGATGTGCTTGGCTATTGCCGTAGACGGTTTGTTGCCATTGGTTTTGTGACCACATGGCTAAACCTAATCTTAATGGCGGATAAATAGTCGCTGTTGAAGTGCTATTGTCCAAAACAATCCTTAGACTTGGGTAAGTGTTTTATATAAAAATATCGATATTGTGTTAATAAGGTCTTTAATGGGCTAAAAAACAACATTTAGTTATTTTTGTCTATATCTAATAGCTTTACCCATCTGATAAAATTATCACAATTAGTTACGCGATGTATTGAACATCTCAACCAAAAGTTAAATGGTGCGTTATTGTGATTTTATGCGTTAGATGGAGAGTTTGTGTCTAGTCCACATACAGACAGTCAGTTTGATAATTATCGACCTAATACATCTTCCGCCAAACCGGCTCCGGTTCGTCGCAGTAAAGCGGGTTGGTTATTCATCGTATTATTGTTAGCAACAGCCTATCTGATCGAGTTTGAGGTGCGGACATCGTATTATCAATCTTATTTTTTGCATCAATATGCGACTAAATTAACCTATAAAGTACGTGATTATCGCAGCGATGCAGTGATTTATCCTAAGTATGGTCCTTTTGATGATCGCCATGGTTATAGCCAATTACCGCAGAAAATAGCGCGTTTAATTGAGCGTAATTATCAAATCACTCAGCAAGTGGCATTTTCACCAATGTTGATGGATTATACCAATATTGGTTTTTTCCCGCCGTATCATGAAAAAGCCCAATCAGGCTTAATGATAAAAGATTGCCGTGACATGACGGTATTCGATTTCTCCTATCCTAAACGAGTGTATCAAGACCAAGATAAAATCCCCGACCAAATCATTAATACCTTATTGTTTATCGAAAACCGTGAAATGTTGAGTCCAGAAGCTAAATACAATCCTGTGGTTGACTGGCCTCGATTTGTGTTGGCTGCCGCCAGCCAGGTAGCGGGTATTTTTGGGGCTGATATGTCTAAAGCGGGTGGCAGTACCTTGGCCACCCAAATTGAAAAATTTAGGCATTCTAACCACGGCTTAACCTTGAGTATCAAGGATAAGTTATTACAAATTGGTTCGGCAATTGTGCGAGTGTATCAGCAGGGTGAAAGCACCATTGGTGCTCGCCAACGTATCGTACAAGATTATCTCAACACAGTGCCATTATCATCGGCGCCAGGGTTTGGTGAAGTTCATGGCATTGGTGATGGCTTATGGGCCTGGTTTAAAACAGATTTTAATCAAGCTAACCAAATACTATTGAGCCGTCATACTCAGCAAAATGCTGCTGAGCGTGGCAAGGTGTTTCGTCAAATCGTGGCCTTAATGATTGCTCAGCGTCGGCCGTCGTATTACTTACGCCAAGGTCATGAGGATTTAGAATCGTTAGTAGACAGCTATTTACGTTTACTGGGCGGTGATGGTCTGATTGAAACGCAATTGATGGTGTCGGCACTTGAGCAAACATTACAATTTAATTCTAGTAAGTTAGCGACGACTAACCTCGCTAACAATAAAGGGGTTAATGCGGTACGTATTCGTACTGCGGGTATGTTGGGATTAAGTTTATTTGATCTCGATCGCTACGATTTATCTATTAACAGTACCTTTCATGGTGACTTGCAACAACAAGTTAGTGATTACTTACGTAGTTTAGCTCAGCCCAGTTCGGCTGAACGTATCGGACTACTGGGTGAGCGTTTACTGTCTGTGCAGCAGTTAGATAAAGTGTTGTACAGCTTTACCTTATATGAAAGCACCGACAGCGCCAATCGGGTACGGATTCAAACCGACAGTATTGATCAGCCGTTTGATATTAACGAAGGCAGTAAGTTGGAGCTTGGTTCAACGGCTAAGTTACGTGTATTAGCGACATATTTAGACATTATTGCCGAATTACAACAGCGTTTTTCGGCAATGACGGTGGCTGATTTACGCCAAGTGGATGTGGAACGTAAAGACCATATTACACGCTGGGTAGTTGATTATTTAATTACTACCCGTGACCGTAATTTAACCCGAATGTTAGATGCAGCACTGCAGCGCGAATATTCGGCTTCACCAGAAGAACGTTTCTTCACCGGTGGTGGTTTGCATGTATTTAACAATTTTAATAAAAAAGAAAACAGCCGCGTACCAACATTATATCAAGCATTGCAAGAGTCAATAAACTTGCCTTTTGTGCGCTTAATGCAAGACATTGTTAATTACAGTAGTAGTTATAATAGTGAAGGCAGTGTGTCGCAGCTATTGCGTAACGACAAAGATCCGCGCCGTGAAGAATACCTAAAAGCATTTGCTAAGCGTGAGGGCAGTTCGTTTGTAAAACGTTTTTATCGCAAGTATCGTCAGCTTGTACCAGAGCAACGTCTTGAGGTGTTATTTGATGGTATTCAACAACAAGAGCACAAGTTAACGGCGGTTTATCGTTATTTAAAACCTTACGATGGTGCCCGTGAGTTAAAGATTTTTCTTGCAGGGCGTTTACCAGCAAAAACCTTTACTGATAAACAAATTAATGTGCTGTACAACAAGTATGGCGAAGAAAAGTTCAATTTGGCTGATCAAGGCTATATTGCGCGGGTGCACCCGTTAGAGCTGTGGGTATTACGTTATTTAAATGACTATCCAGAAACGGGTCTTACTCAAGTATTAGAGGATGCGCAGCCGCAGCTACAAGAAGTGTATCGCTGGCTGTTTAGAACGCGTCATCAAAATGCACGTGATGTGCGTATTCAAGTGATGTTAGAAGTTGAAGCTTTTTTAAGTATTCATCAGCGATGGGTGAGAATGGGTTATCCGTTTGAATACATGGTGCCTTCATTAGGCTCAGCTTTAGGCAGCTCGGGCGACAGACCTGCAGCATTGGCTGAGTTAATGGGTATTATTCAAAATGATGGCTATCGTTACCCTACAGTGAGAATTGATGAGCTGCAGTTTGCCAAGGACACTCCATATGAGGTGACATTGGCCAATAATAAGCAAACTGTTACACGAGTAATGCATCAAGAAGTTGCGCGAGCGTTGAAAAAAGCACTGGCAAATGTGGTCGAAAATGGCACTGCGAGAAGGCTCAAAGGCAGCTTGGTGGATAGCAATGGCCAGGCTGTTGTTATGGGTGGTAAAACGGGTACAGGTGATAACCGTATAGCGACTGAAATTCGTAATGGCCGTAAAGTGTCTTCAACCGCTATAAACCGTACCGCAACGTTTGTGTTCTATTTAGGCGATCGTCATTTTGGTACCTTAACGGCGTTTGTGCCAGGGGAGAAGGCTGACGACTTTAGCTTTACTTCAGCACTGCCATTACAAGTACTTAAAGGCATGATGCCGATTTTATCACCGATGATAAACCAGCAAGAACAGTGTCAAACTGGTTTATAAATGATGAATCCAGCTTGCTGCGATCAACAAAAAAGCCCATGCTGTAAAGTATGGGCTTTTTGTTCGAATTAACATGTTGTTAAACGCTAAAAAGACTGAGCATAACAATAATGTGGCATACTACAGCAGCACTGGTTAATATTGTGCGTAATGTGAGGTAGCTGGTGGTGGTTGATAATTGTTTGGCTTTAAATTCAATATACAATAAATACAGATAACCACTGGCGAGTAGGATAAGCGCGGATAATGCAAATGGTGTTAACAGTGCAATCCAACAAGCGAGAGCGATGATATTACTAATGATAAGTAACTTAGCGATGTTGTCATCTAAGGTTAATATAACCGCTTTGCCCCACAGAGTACCGGCAACAAAACTTAAAATCACTGCGCTATAGCTAACAAACCCTAGCATAGTATGTTCGGGTGCTAATAGGCTATGATTGAAGGCTAATACACTGAGAATAATAAAAGGTAAAAGGCCAGCAAAGCCCAACCATTGCCATGTTTTAATGCTTTTCATCCTGTAGTCCTTTAATGCATGTTGATACGGTTATTCATCGTCAAGTGTGTCGATGAATGAGAATATATAACCTCAATTATGGATAATAAACGGTCATCAAACAGGCATTTCCGCTATCAGTGTTGAATCGACTTACAATAGGCGAGCTATTGATACGTCCAATATGCCTTGTTAGCAAAACACATGGCAAGTTTGATATTGCAGACTTGAATTAAACCCGTTTTTAACGATTTATCCCATCTCTTTTTAGAGCTGAGGTTATCTATAATATAAATGATCTTGGTGACACAACATAGAAAAGGCGAACCCGAAATGAATATTTCTCTTCATCCCATTACTGAAGCAGATTTAGATATATTGTTTGAATTTGAAAACGACCCTATTGCTAATAAAATGGCAGATTTTGTGCCGCGTAAACGTAAGGCTTTTAACCTGCATTGGCAGCAAAAAGTATTGGCTAATGAAAAGGCGATAGCGCAAGGGATTTGGATCGATGATGTTTTAGTGGGTAATGTTTTATCGTGGATTAATACCGACGCAGCAGCAAAGTCCGACCCACAAATGCGTTTAGTTGGGTATTGGATTGGACGTGAACATTGGGGCAAGGGCATTGCCACCAAAGCAGTGGAAATGTTTTTAAAGCAATTTATTTCGAGCCCAGTTTTTGCTTATATCGAGAAACAGAATCAAGGCTCAGTGGCAGTGGCGTATGCCAATGGCTTTTTCGACGTTACAGCGCAGTATCCGCAATTAATCAGTAAAGACAATTTACGTTTATTCAGACGTGGTAACGTTTAATATTCTCGTGGATTAATGATTGCCGCCGCCACATCCACCGCAACAACTGCCACCATTAGCTTGTTTTTTGGTAGTATTTTCAGCCTGAGATACTTTTTCTGTTGCAGAGTTCGAGTCTGTTACAGCAGTGTCCTGGGCTGTAGGTGCCACATTGCTAACTGGTTCAGCTTGCTTGGCTGGCTTGAAAATACCGCTAATTGAAAAACTCATGGTGATACCTCGTTATGGGAGCTGATTGTGTAATGTTGTGATGAAATCTAGTGGCTAAATTTAAACATGTTTTTTATTTGCATGTTTAAATTGTATAAGGCTTACTTTTTTAGTCAAGTGATATCTGCCGCAAAAAGCTCGACCTGCTTAAGATGTGTTGAGCATCACATTTAACTGCCGTGTTAATTAACGATAATCCAAGCAAACACTGCCTAGAGCCTTTGTTTTCATCTGAATGAGCGTGATAAACTGCCCATCCACATGTTTGGAGTTTTTATGTCTTTTGCAGATTTATCGTTACATCCCATATTGATTAATCGTCTAGCTGAATTGAAATATCAGCAACCTACGCCAATCCAACTACAGGCTATTCCGGTTATTTTAAGCGGTAAAGACGTGATGGCGGGGGCGCAAACGGGCACCGGGAAAACGGCTGCATTTGCATTACCGTTACTGCATCAACTATTGACTCATAAAGATGCTCTAGTCGCTCAGCCAGATACTCAACATATTCATTTAACCCCTATTACCGCGCTTGTATTGGTCCCAACTCGAGAGTTAGCCCAGCAAGTGCACAGTAGTATTGAGCAATATGCTTATGGCAGTTCAGTCACTAGCGTGATGGTTTATGGCGGGGTTAGCATTGGCGAACAAATCCGTCAGCTAGCCAATGGCACCCATATTTTGGTAGCGACTCCAGGGCGGTTATTAGACTTGCTGCGTAAGCGTGCGTTGTCATTGTCGCAATTAACTCATTTGGTATTTGATGAAGCCGATCGCATGCTGGACATGGGCTTTAAAGATGAAATTGTCGAAGTGCTTAAGCGTTTACCAAGTACACGGCAAACATTACTATTTTCAGCCACCTTAGATGACCGTATGCTCAGTTTTAGCCGACGCTTATTACGCTCACCACAAGTGATTGAAGTGGCTCAGCGAAATACCACCGCCAGCAGTATTGTTGAGCGAGTGTTTAATGTCGACGCTAACCGAAAATGCGCCATGCTGTGTCATTTAATCAGCCAAGAAGGTTGGCAGCAAAGCTTAATATTTAGCCGCACCAAACAAGGTACTGATGCACTGGTAAAGCAAATGAATCAAGCTGGTGTAGCGGCTGAAGCATTTCATGCTGACTTATCTCAAGCAGTACGTGAACAAGTATTAGCAGCATTTAAAGCCGGTGATGTGGCCGCGTTAGTCGCCACCGATGTGGCTGCTAGAGGGTTAGATATTAACGAGTTGAATTATGTCGTTAATATGGAGTTACCGTTTCAAGTTGAAGACTACGTACACCGAATAGGCCGCACAGGCAGAGCAGGTAAAGCAGGGCAAGCTATTACATTATTAAGCATCGATGACGAGCCATTATTAACTAAACTAGAAGCCTTTTTAGACCGACGTTTACCACAGCAATGGCTGGCAGGTTTTGAGCCAGACCTTGATTTAATTGCTCCAGTTACCCGTAAAACAACCAAATCTGCATTAAAACAACAAGCACGTAAAAAGGCATTAGCGGCATCTTCACGTGGTAAAAAACGCTAACATGAGTTTTATATTAATTCCATCACACATGACAGTGTGGTGAGTGTCTTTTTACTGCCACATTAATGTCATCTAGTTTGAACCGAGTTGTCACATTAGACGCTTATCTTAACTGACAAATAATTATACCTATATTTGATCCGTTATTTTCAGAGCATATCTAAGGACAATTTATGAGCAAGGCGACATTTGATCCAACTCGTTTTAACAACAGTAAAAATACCCCCTTCAATGAAGTGATGGATAATCATCTATCACGTCGTAATTTTGTTAAGCGTGGTTTAGGCCTTAGTGCTATGACGGCGTTTGGTGGCTTCGGATTAAGTGCTTGTGGCTCTGACAATGACACCGTTGCAGAAACGCCAACAACGCCGACCACACCAACAGCACCAACAAAAAGTTCTGCAGTATTAGGTTTTGAGTCTATTGCCGGTTCTAAAACCGATGCAGTTGCGGTAGCTGCTGGTTATTCAGCTTATGTGTTAGCACCTTGGGGAACACCCTTAAATTCGAAAGCTGCAGCGTGGAAAGCCGATGGCAGTAATACTGCTATCGATCAGGAAAACTCAGTAGGTATGCATCATGATGGTATGCATTTCTTCCCGTTGAATGATTCGGCAGATGACGGTTTATTGTGTATTAACCACGAATACATTGACCAGGATGCTTTACATCCAACAGGCCCAACGTTTGATGCTGATGGTAAGCGCACTGTAATTGATGAAATCCGCAAAGAAATCAACGCCCATGGTATTTCAGTTGTACGTATTAAATTAGTTTCTGGACGATGGCAAGTGGTCGAAAACGACAGCCATAACCGTCGTTTTACCGGTGCAACCGTGATGGATATTGCTGGCCCACTAGCGTACAGCTCATACCTTGAAACGCGTTATTCGCCCGATGGCAGCCAAGCGCGCGGTACCTTAAATAACTGTGGTAATGGTTATACGCCTTGGGGCACTTATTTAACATGTGAAGAAAACTGGCCTGGTTACTTTGTTAATAAAGGCACCTTAACGCAAGAGCAAACCCGCATTGGTATTTCGACTTCTGACACTCGTTATGGCTGGAGCCATTTAGCCGGTGATGACGATGAGCGTTTAGACGAATTTGCTCGTTTTGATGTGACGCCAACGGGCTCAAGTGCGACTAATGATTACCGTAACGAAGCTAATGGCCATGGTTATATTGTTGAAATTGATCCATACAATCCCAACTCGCGCGCCATTAAGCGTACTGCATTAGGTCGCTTCCGCCACGAGGGTTGTGCCTTTGGTAAACTTGAAGAAGGCAAACCAATCACATTTTATTCAGGCCACGATTCACGTTTTGAATATCTGTATAAGTTTGTTTCTGACGCAGCATGGGATCCAGCAGATGCTAACAGTACTAACCGCTTAACAGTTGGCGATAAGTACATGAATGCCGGAACCTTATATGCGGCTAAGTTTACCGAAGACGGTGTCGGTGAATGGTTACCGCTAACGTTAGATGGGGTGACTGCCGACGGAAGCACGCTTGCGAGCAGCTTTGACTCACAAGCCGCGATTATATTAAATACCGCTGGCGCTGCTGATTTAGTGGGTGCTACACCCATGGATCGCCCAGAATGGACAACAGTCGATCCATTTACAGGTACGGTATACCTAACGTTAACCAACAACAGTAAGCGTACCGACAGCACCAACCCTGCTAACCCACGTTTAAATAACAACTTTGGTCATATTATCCGTTGGGATGAAGGTGATGCAGCAACGGAATTTAGCTGGGATATCTTTATATTTGGTTCACCTGCAGATGGTGATGCTGAGACTAACTTATCTGGCTTAACTGACTTAAACCAGTTTGCTAGTCCAGACGGTTTGGCGTTCGATCAACGTGGTATTTTGTGGGTGCAAACCGACAATGGTGCCTCTGAAGTTACCGAAGAAACCAACGATCAAATGTTAGCGATTGTGCCATCAACGATGGTAGATGCAGACGGTAATCAACAAGTGGTAACGGCTGAAAACCAAACTCAGCTTAAGCGTTTCTTTGTTGGCCCTAACGGCTGTGAAGTGACTGGTTTTGGCATGTCGCCAGATTACACCGCAATGTTTGCCAATATTCAGCATCCTGACAACTGGCCATACTCTGATAGAGCAGATGAAGAAACGCCTGCAGGCACAACGGTTCGTCCACGTGCGGCCACAGTGATGTTTATTAAAGATGACGGCGGTGAAATCGGCGTTTAATTTAAGCCACTTTCTCTGGAAGTCATTAACCTTGCTTTAGTTTTGTTTATGACTTTAAAAGCGTATATCAACCCTGATAGACTTGTTCTATCAGGGTTTTACTTTTTTCTGTGTACAAAATCTAATTACCAGCTCTAATTACCAGCTCTAATTATCAGCTTTAATTATCAATAGTCTATTTACAAGGACAGCCATGCTAAATGGAATTCATCACGTCGCGATTATCTGTGTCGATTACCCACGTTCAAAAGCATTTTATACTCACGTTTTAGGGTTAAAAGTTATTGCTGAGCATTACCGCCAAGCACGGGATTCTTACAAGCTTGATTTAGCTTTGCCCGATGGTAGCCAAATTGAGCTATTTTCATTTAATGGTGCGCCGCCAAGACCCAGTTATCCCGAAGCCCAAGGCTTACGTCATTTAGCGTTTAAAGTTGATGATCTCGATGTGGTAGTGGCCCATTTGCAGCAGAACAACATCTCAGTCGAACCCGTTCGTATTGACGAATATACCGGTAAACAATATACCTTTTTTAGCGATCCAGACGGTTTACCGTTAGAGCTTTATCAAGTCAGTTAATCGATATCGACCAGGCCGCTGTTTTTGAGCGGTATTCAAACTGTTATCAATAACGGTTTTTATCAATAACCGCGGTTATTAATAACGGCTACCTATCTGCTTATTGCCTCCTTTGTTAGCTAAATCTCTTATTTAATAAATCTTTACACAAATGATAATGATTTGCATTTGCGATCTTTGTTTCATTTATGTAAAGTGCATCACATAAATGAAATTTAGTTAACGCTTATTAATAACAGGATGATGTTAAGCATGAAGTCGAGTAATTACAGTAAGTTATCGTTAGGTGCTCAAGCCGTTGCTGCAGCATTAGTATTCAGTAGCCCAGCGCTATATGCTGCAGACACCAAAAATGAAACTTGCGATAAGGATATATTGGCGAAATGTAAACCCGCGCAAACGGACGAATCAATAGAGCGAATTCGTGTTCATGGTGTGCAAAACTCGGTTTACATGTTTAATAACTCAGCCGACAAACGCCGTATGGCTACACTTGTCGATACGCCTCAAGTGATTACCGTGTTAACTCAAGACCAAATTCAAGAGTCAGGAAATACGGACTTAAAAGACATTTTGTCAGCTCAAGCGGGTGTCACCCTTGGTACGGGTGAAAACGGTAATGCATTCGGTGATCGTTATATTATCCGTGGTCACGAAGCACGTAGCGACGTGTTTGTAGATGGACTTCGCGACCCTGGCATGACCACTCGTGAAAGTTTTGCCACCGAGCGAGTTGAAATTACCAAAGGTCCAAGTTCAACATTTGCTGGCCGTGGTTCATCAGGCGGTGCCATTAACAGTGTGACTAAAAAAGCCTCAGTAGCTTACGATTTTGGCCGTGTCGATCTGGGTATTGGTACTGACGATCACACTCGTCTAACGGTGGACTATAACTTACCGATATCAGACAAAGTGGCAGTACGCCTTAATGGCTTAGCGGCTGAAGAAGACAAGCCGGGCCGCGAAGGCATTACGAGTGAACGCCAAGGTGTTCAGTTATCGGGTGTGTATGAAGCCACCGATGCATTGTCATTTACCGCCGATGGTTACTACCTAGACGCGAAAGATGTGCCAGATTTAGGCAGTTATTTTGATCGAGATACTCGTAAGCCGCTAGAAGATATTCCTGTTTATGCTCAAGATGGTGACTTTCTAAATTCTAAGGTCACCACGTTTACCTTACGTACCGAATATGAGTTAAATGACAGCATTACGTTGTACAACGCCACACGCGTAGGACATACCGAAAATGGCTATATTACAACCGGTATGGGCGGCACAATGCGGGCAGATACCGACCCAACAGCGCCTGGTGCCAGCACCTTAACGCTTAGTACTCACCAAGGTAACCAAGATGTTGATTATGTCAGCACTCAATTCAACTTATTTTGGAACACTCAAGCACTGGGTTTTAATCACAAGTTAGTATTTGGCCTTGAATACACCGATGAAAATGTTGATAACGGCATATATAGCATCACCAACAACAATGATGGAAATTGTTTGACCAATGGTCGCGGTGGCGTATCAGAGTCTTATTGTATTATTGATGGTGACGGCAATACTGTCGATAATATCGGCCAGTTAATCAATCGCAGCTATGTTGATGGTGGATCAGATGCGATATACGACATCGAAACCGTGTCGGCATACATGATGGATACGGT
This sequence comes from Shewanella sp. AC91-MNA-CIBAN-0169, assembly GCF_040310165.1. Taxonomy (NCBI): domain Bacteria; kingdom Pseudomonadati; phylum Pseudomonadota; class Gammaproteobacteria; order Alteromonadales; family Shewanellaceae; genus Shewanella; species Shewanella sp. AC91-MNA-CIBAN-0169. The sequence continues at coordinate 17,479 of NZ_JBEOPM010000035.1, read as the reverse complement.
CGAATTAACCGATCAATTAGCATTATTCTTTGGTTTTAGACAAGACAGCTTTGATTACAGTAACAACACCACAGGTCGTGATGGCGAAGTGGATTATGCCTATTCCGATACCATGTATAACGGCAATATTGGCTTAGTTTACGACTTATCTGAAGATGCGAATATCTACGCCAATTACAGTACTGCAACCAACATCAACGGCGGTGAGTCTGACTTAGGTGCTAACTGTGGTTACGGTGGTATTTGTGGTACGCAAGAGCAAGCTGCTGAAGCCGATGCCGAAATCGTTGAAAACCTAGAGCTTGGCACCAAGTGGATGTTGTTTGACGACAAAATGATGTTTTCGGCATCAATCTTCCAAATCACTAAAAGTGATGTAATGGAAAGTGTTGGCGACAGCTACTCAACTTTGGGGACACTTAATACCGGTAAAAACCGCGTTAAAGGTATTGAGTTTGGTATGGTCGGCAATATTACTGACAAACTCAGCATACAATTCTCGGCTGCCAAAATGGATTCTGAAATTTTAGAATCTTACAATCCAGCTAATATTGGTTTAGTACTGAGTAACTTTGCTGATGAAAGCGCTTATTTGCAACTGCGTTATGAGCTAACAGAGTCATTTGTATTTGGTGGTAGTTACACTTATCAAAGTGAAATGTATGGTGGACAACCAGACACTGCAGCAGGTTATGATAGCGACAATAGCCGTTACAGCATTGTGGTGCCTAACTATCAAGTAGTTGATTTATTTGCCAGTTACAATGCTACTGAGGATTTAACTTTCCGCATAAACGTAGGTAACATATTGAACGAAGAATATTGGACGGCAGCTTATCGTTCTGGCTCATTTATGTACTTAGGTGACGCCCGTAATGCTAAATTGTCGATGACATATGAGTTTTAATTAAAGGTATTTGCATGATTGTTATTGAACAAATTCTCTCGAAACAGGATGTCGGTGCTTATCGTCAGCAACTGGCTGAATGTCCGTGGGGCGACGGTCGTAAAACCGCAATGGGGATGGCGGCGTCGGTTAAAAATAACAATCAAGCAGATGCGCAACACGCTAATGTGCGCCAACTGGCTAATCAACTACTGGCGCGTATTGGCGAAACGCCTAAAATTGTATCAGCGGCGTTACCGCATAAGATATTTCCGCCGTGCTTTAATCGTTATAGCGAAACTGAAGAGTATGGTTACCATGTCGATGCAGCCATCATGCGGATCCCCAATACCTCAGAAGTGATCCGCAGTGATGTATCCATGACGGTATTTTTGAGTGAGCCCGAAGAGTATGACGGTGGTGAGTTAGTTATTGCCACTGAATTTGGCCAGCAGCAAATTAAATTACCTGCAGGATACGCCGTAGTATACCCGTCGAGTAGTTTGCATAAAGTGACCGCGGTAACCCGAGGGCAACGCGTAGCAGCTATTACCTGGATGCAAAGTATGGTTGCCGATGTGACTTTACGCCAAACCTTGTATCAGCTCGATCAAAGCATTCAAAACTTGATCAAAACTAATAACACAGATCGCGCCGAGTTAGATAACCTGCATAATGTGTATCATAATTTGATCAGGCAGTTTACCCAGCTGTAATAGCTCTAATGGGCTTTGAATGACGAGGTAATAATGGCTGGTTTTGAATTGTTAGCTTGTCTTAATGCCAATTAAAATCAATTGGTAAAAATAGTTAAGCGAGGGTGACTCAAAAAATGGTGATTCAAAAAAATGAGACTCAATAAAGGGACGAGGTTACAAACAGCGGTATCTTCTGTCGAATAGACGGTGACAGTACGGTTGCTAACGCGTGCTATCACCGTTAATTTTATTAACTTACCACCATTTGACCGGTATAAAGTATAAAGTTACGTAATAATATGACGCCCAATAAACTCAGACATGCTGTTCCGGCAACATAGGAAAACTTGCGTTTTGAAGTGGCGGTCATAAATAAGTTCATCGCTAATGGGGCCGACAATCCTAGTCCCATAATGCCGAACCAGAATATAAATCCCCAAAAGCCTACTCCGATAGCATTGAATGCCGCAACCTTGCTTTGGCCACCACTGAAGACCAATCCTAGGAAGAAGGTGAACATAAGGAGTATCTCGCCTAAAATCAATGGGATCTCTATTTTATGAATAAAACGTACTTCAGCACCATTGGGATTGCCTTTGAGTAACACACCACCTAATAGTGATGCAGCGGCACCTGAAGACAAACCAGAAGCTAAAAATAGTAAGGGTAATACTCCTGTATTCCACATCGGGAAGTGAGGTTGAGCCGATAATAAAAATCCGGTATAGGCACCTAGAGACATTGAGAAAATCACTAGTAAACCGGTTATACCTGCTTCATATCGCGCTAGCAGCCTGGTTAACGTACAGACGATTGGTAAATGTTTTTCACAAAACTTATCAATGGTTTGTCTGAATGTTACTGCAATCCAAGCATACATAAACACTTGATATAGCATTAAGATAATCACCCCCATCGACATCACCGACGTAGGATTGTAAAACACTAGAATCTTCCAAAAGTCCCAAGGTTTTGTTAAATCTAATACCAACACTCCTAAGCCTGCTAAAACGGAAATTGCCGCAATAATACAGGCAGCTATAATAAATCCAGACTGATATGCTTTCTCTTTTAAGCAAAAATGTTTCAATAAAACAGCGAAGAACATGGCGCCTGCGGATGCCCCGGCTAAAAATAGGTATATTGCAATGGGCCAGTGCCAAACCAATGTATCAAAATGAAAAGCACTCATAATATAATCTCCCCTTGTTTCGCTTTGATACGAAATATTTTAGGTCGGGTACCTAAATCTTGCTTAAAGCGCTCAGTCGGATTCGCCTTTAATAGCGCAACCAGTTCAGACTCGGGATCTTTAAGATTGCCAAACACTAATGCTTTTGTCGGACATATTTCTACACAGGCAGGTTGTTTACCCTGTTTGAGATTAGTTTCACGGCAGAAGTCACATTTGTCGGCAGCTTTAGTAACAGGATTAATAAAACGCACTTCATAAGGGCAGGCTGCAATACAGTATTGGCAACCGACACATTTATCTGCATTTACTGCAACAATACCGGTTTCTTTATTAATAAAGGCGGCCCCGGTTGGACAAACAGAAACGCAAGGTGCGTTCTCGCAATGTTCACAAGAATGTCGAGAAAAATGATAAAACTGATTAGGGTATTCTCCAAACGGCCCAGTTCTTTCAATGCTTAGTCGTGTGACACCTTCAGGTACATGATTCACTTCTCGACATGCTTCAACACAGGCATTACAGCCAATGCATTTAGTTTCATCATGTAACAAAGCGTACTTTATGTTGTTTATAGCGGGTTCCATGTCGGCATTGGCATTATTACCACTGAGTGGATATACCGACACGCCTGCAACCAATGCGCAGGTGCTTTTAAGGAAATGCCTTCTTGAGTTTTCCATGATTACTTACCTCTGCACCGTGTGACAATTTCGGCACACATTACTGCGATCTTTTGATCCTAAGCCCATTATGGGGTCAGATTCAGGATGCAGTTTATGGCAAGATGTACAACTCACTTTTTGAGCATGTACGTTGTGAGTCCACTCTGCTTGGGATATCTTTTTAGGCGAATGGCATTTCAAACAAACGTCATTTTTAGCGTCTATTGTAATGTCGTTTCCCGCCGAAAATACCATCAGGTCATTGGGTTTTTTAGGGTGATTTCCTTGCTCACCATGGCATGAACTACAGCTCATTTTTAGCTGTGCTTGGGCATGGTGGCCTAGCATTGCACCATTGCGTTTATGGCATCTCATACATGAGTCATTGTTAATTTTCTCAGTAGAGTCAGCGCTATTTGCTCCCTGACTAATAAGGGCAAACGACAATACGCCTACACTTAACATCAGTAGCCAGTTATTCCGGGACATAATCAGTCCTCTCTACAATCATGGGTTATCAAAAAATATCGGGTGAAAACAGATTGTCTTCACCCGACAGGGTCTTCATACCGGTAGGGATAGCTTTAACATTTGCATGTCGTAAGGTTTGCCTCGAACGATTTCAACTAATTTAACGTTGAATTTTTCAAACAAACTTTTTGCGTTAGCATCATCTTGTTGACTGAAATCAGAGATAACCAATTTCACTTCCGACGAGTCATGATCTATCACGACATAATCGAATCGTGTATGGTTTTCGGCTGCGGTTTGGGCATCCATTTCGAACACGGTATCGATTGGAACGTTGCAACAAACATCATATTTTCCGCCCACCATTGTTTTTAGTGATTTTAAAAAGTTAAAGCTCTGAGTATCAAAAAGCATTTTTTTGAACTTAATTGAGTGCTCTTCAGTGTCAGTTTTGAAGAACTTTATACAAGTCATAATGAAAATTACTAATATAAAGGGAACCACAATAAACAGCACAGAGTACACAAATGCATAACTTAAAAAGACTGAAGTAATCATATTATCCTCCAAGAAATCGTTTTTAATTTATTGTTTTATGAATTAAACATACGTCATTGACGTACGATTAATATTATCCTTATATTTTGGTTTTTAATTGATCGTAATCAATTAAATGATGTGCTTTTAATTTATTCGATCGTAGTTATGATTTAGGTCTTATTGTTTTTTTTTGCATTTTAAGTTGATATATATTTGAAATAAACAAAGTTGATTTTAAAGTTATTAAGTTTAAATTTGATTTTTTAAAATATTGATATGTTGAAATTTAATAAATCAATATGTGAATATCTGTTTTCTCGAAATTCTAGTTGTTTAATTGGATATTACAATACATGAAATTAGCTTTTACTAAACATTGCTCCAATCGATGGAAGCATTCTATGTGAAATATGTCGTGTTATAAAATCATTTTTATGATCTGGAATAAGTAATCATTGAATACTTAAAATAACATTATGAACTCTTTTGAAAAGCGTTAGAATGCTAGGTTATATACCTAAAATGGAGTATCTAAGATGAAGCCAATTGACTTAGATAAATTAGATTTATTAACACTATCTATATTAGTGAGTCTTTATGAAAATAAATCAGCGACGCATGTTTCTAGAATATTAGATGTGCCAGCTTCGAAGATAAGTCGTTGTTTACACACAGCAAGACTAATATTTGGTGATGAGCTGTTTATTAGACGGAAATACGGATTAGTCCCAAATGATTATGCGGGAAAAATTTATCCCATTGCTAAAGAAATAGTGGACTGTGCTAAAAATTTCAATCGAGTTAATAGTGCTGAACAATCGCATAATCGATACTTTGAATTAGTCATTCCTGGAATGATTGCTTATGCCTATCCGCGAGCATTGATGAAATCCATTAAAGAACATAATAAAAATATTCATATTAATGTGAGTAGCTGGAATAGTCATTCTCTGGAAAGCGTGATTAGCGATCCACACAGTATTGTGATGTGTTGCTGCAAAGGCCCTGAAGAGATCCTCTGTTTTGACCAAAAATTACAAGTTGAAGTGCTTGCGACAATGAACCGACAATACTTACTCAGCTGCAGAAAGCACCCTATATTAAAGCAAGACATCTCTCTAGAAACCATTGCTAAATACCCATATATCAATACGCTTATTGGTATCCAGGCCCCCATACTCAACCCATTCCAGGAGTATTGTCAGGCTAAGGATTTATCTCTGAATACCGAAATGACCATTACCAGCGTGTCTTCTTTATTTGATTACCTCTCAGACTGTCAGTCATTGGCAATAACGCCCTACAAAGCAGTGTATGACATGTTAGATGATGACTCTGGTTTACATGCTTGCCAGTTATCTGAGTACGAATGCAATCGTCTATTTGAGGTTGTAGAGCCATTAAAATTGGTTTTAGTCACTCATCCTAGTGTTGACAATGAAGATGCAGCATGGTTAAAAAAGCAAATTCGTGAATTAACCCATGAGCTAATTTAATATAAAACGAGTTAATATGAAGGTTCGCATTATTGCCTAATGAGTGAAATTATAATTATTTCTGTATATTTAATAGAAATAGAAAATAGAAAACAAAAGATAGGGGCAAGGAATAAGGAGTTTAGCTTACTGGTATTTAGTTCTTAATATTTAGTTCTTAATATTTAGTTATTAATATTTAGTTATTAACATTTAGTTCTAAAGATTTAGTTATTAATATTTAGTTATTGCTTATTTTTAAAGATGTAAAATGTCATTTTTGCATCTTAAAAGAAGGGTTTTGATATCTAATTTATTAAATTATAATGTTGGTTATACAATTTGTAAGGTTAACGTTATCATTGTTTGTGCCTATTGATATTAAGTTAATGTATCAATTTTTTATATTTTACTAATAGATTTTATACATAATAAAGAAGCCCCTCAAGATCTCAACCCACAGCATAGTTTGAAAATTCTCCATAATGATCAGTTTTCAGGGGCTTTATTCATTTATTCACGTTAAGCTAATCTTCTTGTCACTTAGCGCGTTAGCGTAATCAGTGCAGCATAAGGAGATGATGTGAGCGCAACCGAATCTATCAGTATCACTACCACTAAAACCAAATCATTTTTAGCTGGCGCGCTTGCCGTTATGCCGCTAACGATAGCGGTGATCCCTTGGGGGATTTTAGCGGGCTCGTTTGCCCTTGAAGTTGGCCTTACAGCCGTTGAAAGCCAAGCAATGTCGGCCATTATCTTTGCTGGCAGCGCCCAGTTAGTTGCGCTTGGCATGATAAAAGCCGGTATTGGTATCGGCAGTATTCTGATAACCACCTTACTAATTACTTCAAGGCATTTATTGTATGCCATGGCCATGCGTACTCATATTAGCCCGTTGCCGCTTAAATGGCGTTTAGGGCTAGGGTTTTTACTCACCGACGAACTCTTTGCTATCGCTAATCAAACTCACAGTGGTGATAAACCAGGCCAACATCAGTTTGATCGTTGGTACGCTTTGGGCGGCGGGTTAACTTTTTATGTCGGCTGGAATATTGCTACCTTGCTCGGCATTGTCGCAGGGCAGTCTATCGACAACCTAGGCGAACTCGGGCTCGACTTTGCCATTGCAGCCACCTTTATTGCCATAGTGGTACCGACAGTAAAGAAGCCGTCAATATTAGTGTGCGTTTTAGTGTCGCTTACGTTAGCTGTGGTGTGCGCAGTATTCGCGATCCAAGCAGGGCTGTTAATTGCCGCTATATCGGGTATGGCTGCAGGCATGACCTACGCCAAACTGACTAATGAAGGAAGTGCAGTGGCAACCGATGCCGATTCAACTCCTAACGCTAAGGAAGATAACGCATGACCTGGCTGATTATTTTATCAATGGCAGCAGTGGTATTTGTTAGTCGGCACTTACTGCTAGAACCTAAATTGCCTATTCGGTTAAGTAAAAATACCTTAACGTTTTTAAGCTATTCAGCACCTGCGGTATTAACCGCCATATTAGCCCCTATCGTATTTGTGCCCGAAGGCCAGCTGGCTATTAGTGTGCATAATCCTTATTTAACCTGTGCGCTAGTGGCCACTGTGCTGGCTTACGTCACCCGTAATACCTTGCTCACAACCGTGCTCAGTATGGGGCTGTTTTTTATTTTGTATTAACAACATACTCTAGATTAATTTCAATCATTGTTAACTGACATTCTGTGGCGCAATAGATTAGAATAACCGCCATATTACGGACCAATTAGAGTTGAGTATGCACGTACACATTTTAGGTATTTGTGGCACTTTTATGGGCGGTTTAGCCCTACTTGCCCGCGCAATGGGCCACAAAGTTACCGGCAGCGATGCCAACGTTTACCCGCCGATGAGCACCCAGCTTGAGCAACAAGGTATTGAGCTAATCCAGGGGTTTGATCCGGCTCAATTAGGCAAAGAAGGCGACAACCAACCAGACTTAGTGGTTATTGGTAACGCCATGAGCCGCGGTAATCCGTGTGTAGAAGCAGTATTAAATCGCGGCATAAAATATACTTCTGGGCCGCAGTTTTTGGCTGAATATATTTTGCAAGACCGTTGGGTATTGGCGGTAGCGGGTACACACGGTAAAACTTCTACTTCAAGCATGCTTGCGTGGGTTTTAGAGTACTGCGGCTACGAGCCGGGTTTTTTAATTGGCGGCGTACCGCAAAATTTCGGTGTGTCAGCACGTTTAGGTAACTCAGTGTTTTTTGTTGTCGAAGCCGACGAATACGACAGTGCCTTTTTTGATAAACGCTCTAAGTTTGTTCATTACCATCCTCGCACCCTAGTGATCAATAATCTTGAATTTGATCATGCCGATATTTTTGCCGATTTAGCGGCGATCCAACGCCAGTTTAATCATGTTATTCGTACAGTGCCGGGCGAGGGTAAAGTGATTTGGCCTAGCGACGTTGAAGCCGTACAACAAGTGATTGATATGGGCTGTTGGAGCGAGCAAGAAATTTATTCTAAAGCCACAAGCTTAACCAGCGATTCAGCTCAACAAGGTGAACCAAGTGCTTGGCAGTCGCGTACTATTGCCGACGATGGCCATGAATTTGAAGTGCTGTTTAAGGGCGAGTCGCAAGGAGTATTAAACTGGGCATTGATAGGCCAGCATAATATTGAAAATGCCATAATGGCAATAGCGGCTGCTCGTCATGTGGGCGTAGCGCCAGGTCATGCTATTGAGGCGTTGGCACAATTTAGTCCACCAAAGCGTCGTTTAGAGCTATTAGCCACAGTAAACGGTGTGGCGGTGTATGACGATTTTGCTCATCATCCAACCGCTATAGCCACTACATTGCAAGGGTTACGGGCTAAAGTTGCATCTAGTGACAATCCTAATGGCAACATTATTGTGGTGCTAGAGCCGCGCTCAAATACCATGAAAAGCGGAGTACATAAAGATACTCTCGCCAACTCGATGGCATTAGCCGATGTAGGTTATCTATATCAAGCGGATAATATTGGTTGGGACATTCATGCCAGTATGGCTAACGCGCCAATTCCTGTGACTGTATTTAACAACATTGAAGATATTATTAGCACTGTCGCCACCACAGCAAACCAAGGTGATACCGTGGTCATCATGAGTAATGGTGGCTTTAATGGGATTCACCAGAAAATTATTAAGGCTTTAGCGTAAGGCTTTCGCCGACAGAGGGTACAACATGGCCTACGCCAAAAAAGCTAAAGCAATTAGTCTTGCCTGGACGGGGGCATCTGGCGCTCCTTATGGCATTAAGCTGCTGGAATGTTTGTTAGCGGCCGATTACCAAGTTTTTTTAATGATATCCAGTGCAGCGCGGGTGGTATTAGCCACCGAACATGGCTTGCAACTGAGCGCAAATCCACAAAAAGCCAAAGAGCAATTAATTGAACAGCTGCATAATTCCGATGAGCCATTAAAAGGTGAGCTAGTCGTATTAGGCAAAGATGAATGGTTTTCGCCGCCAGCATCAGGCAGCGCTGCGCCTAAGCAAATGGTGGTTTGTCCGTGCTCAACTGGCACATTAGCCGCTATCGCGACAGGCATGAGTAATAATTTGCTCGAAAGAGCAGCAGACGTAGTATTAAAAGAGCGCGGGCAGTTAATCCTTGTTCCGCGTGAAACTCCGTTTAGTGCCATACACTTAGAACATATGTTAAGCCTTACGCGCAACGGTGCGACCATCATGCCAGCAGCCCCAGGCTTTTATCATAATCCCAAATCGGTTGAAGATCTGGTAAACTTCATGGTTTCCCGAATACTTGATCATTTGGGCATTGAACACGACTTAACGAGTCGCTGGGGATACGGACGTACTCAGTCACACGACATCGACAATTGAGAGATTTATGAAGCACACCATTGAAATGATGATTTCAGAACAAGAAATCAATAAAACCCTAGACCAGCTAGCAGAACGTATTAATGCTCATTACGCCGACAGTGAACGCTTATTAATGGTTGGCTTATTAAAAGGTTCTGTCGTGTTTATGGCCGATTTGTGTCGCCGTATCAAAGGCCATGTTGAAATCGATTTTATGTCAGTATCAAGCTATGGTAATACCATGAACAGCTCGCGTGATGTGAAAGTGCTTAAAGATGTACAGTCTGACATCGCCGGCCGTGACGTATTAATCGTTGAAGACTTAATCGACTCAGGTAACACCTTAAACAAAGTGCGCGAGATGTTATTACTCCGTGAGCCAAAAAGCTTAGCGCTTTGTACATTATTAGATAAACCAGAGCGCCGTGAAGTCGATGTTTATGTCGACTTTATTGGTATTACCATCCCAGACGAGTTTATTGTGGGTTACGGTATCGACTACGCAGAGCAGTATCGCAACTTGCCTTACATCGCTAAAGTGGTTCCATTAGATTAATGAGATTTGTATACACTCCCGCTACAGGCGGGAGTTTTGTTTTGGGCGTCAGAATATTTCAGCGTCTTTCTCATCTACATTACGTCATAAGCAGCACGTAATAAAAAGTGTTTAATTCGCAATTCATGGATTAGAGGTATGACAATGAGTAACACCAACAATGCATTGGTGATCGAAAACCTTAAAAAAACCTATAAAGGTGGCGTAGAAGCCGTTAAGTCGATCAGTTTGACGGTAAAGCAAGGTGATTTTTTTGCCCTGCTTGGCCCTAATGGTGCGGGTAAATCTACCACCATCGGCATTATCAGCTCATTGGTACAGAAAACCGCAGGTACAGTGTCGGTATTTGGTTTTGATATTGATAAGCAGCTCGAACATGCCAAGTTATGCATCGGGTTAGTGCCGCAAGAATTTAACTTTAACCAGTTTGAAACCGTGCAACAAATAGTGGTTAACCAAGCAGGTTACTATGGGGTACCAAAAGCGGTTGCATTAGAGCGTGCTGAAAAGTACCTCACCCAACTTGATTTATGGCAAAAGCGTCACGCCCAAGCCCGCGAACTGTCTGGCGGTATGAAACGCCGTTTAATGATTGCCCGTGCGTTAATGCACGAACCTAAATTATTGATTTTAGATGAGCCAACAGCTGGGGTCGACATTGAACTGCGTCGTTCAATGTGGGAATTTTTAAAGCAAATCAACAAGCAAGGTGTGACCATTATTTTAACCACCCACTACCTTGAAGAAGCTGAAATGTTGTGTCGCACCATTGGTATTATCGATACCGGTTTGCTGGTGGAATGCACCACCATGAAGGCATTATTGAGTAAGCTAGATGTTGAAACCTTTATTTTCGATTTACGACACGATCTCGACGTAGCACCAATGCTCACCAATATGAATTGCCGCTTAACTGACGCACATACCTTAGAAGTCGATGTGGCCAAATCGAACAATATCAATGAATTATTTACTCAGTTAACAGCAGCCAATATCGAAGTGTTGTCGATGCGCAACAAAGCTAACCGCTTAGAAGAATTATTTGTAGAGCTGGTAGAAAAAGCCAAGGAGTCAAAATAATGAACAGTCTGTATTTTGTGGCTTTTAAAAGTATTTTAACCAAAGAAATTAATCGCTTCACCCGTATTTGGATCCAAACACTGGTGCCGCCAGCCATTACCATGACGTTATACTTTTTAATTTTTGGTAATTTAGTTGGTAGCCGTATCGGAGAAATGGGCGGCGTTACCTACATGGAGTTTATCGCGCCAGGTTTAATCATGATGTCGGTGATAACCAGCTCATATTCTAATGTAGCCTCATCGTTTTACAGCGCCAAGTTTCAACGCAACATTGAAGAAATCATGGTGGCCCCAGTGCCACATTACGTGATGATAGCCGGTTACGTCGGTGGCGGCGTCGCCCGTGGTCTAAGTGTTGGTTTAATTGTTACCACAGTGGCGATGTTGTTTGTTGATATCTCGTTACATCATGTTGGCTTGGTGGTGCTAACCATGTTTTTAACCTCAGTGTTATTCTCACTCGGTGGGCTAATTAATGCGGTATTTGCCAAAAGCTTTGACGACATCAGTATTATCCCGACATTCATTCTCACACCATTAACCTACTTAGGTGGGGTATTTTACTCGTTATCGTTATTGCCACCTTTTTGGCAAGGTGTATCGGGCTTAAACCCAGTTGTGTATATGATCAACGTATTCCGCTATGGTTTTTTAGGTTTTGCTGACTTAAGTGTACCGTTATCCATCGCAATTATGGTTGGTTTTTGTGTCAGCTTATGGATACTGGCTTACTATTTGATATCGCGCGGGATTGGGTTGCGCAGTTAAGACGACCTTGCTGATAGCGCAATAGCATTACACATAAAGGGCTCAAAAGAGTCCTTTTTTGTCGGTGTTATCTAAAAGGGATCGTCGGTGTTGATTTGAATGCAGTCTGAGTCACTTTTTGTTGTTAACTATAATCCATTGGGCTTTGTACACCGGTTTGGTGTAAACCAGCTACATGAGTATAAATTTGGGTCGTTTTTACATCGGTATGGCCTAATAGCTCCTGTACCGTTCTAATGTCGTGCCCACGCCTAAGTAAGTTTGTCGCAAAAGAATGCCTAAAAGTATGGGCGGTAATGCGTTTCGTGATAGTCGCTTTCTGAACTGCTTTTTTTAATGCCTTTCTAAATGTTGTTGGATCAATGTGGTGTCGACACAGATACCCATTAATTGGGTGTGACACGCAGTGAATCGAAGGAAAAAGAAATTGCCAATGTAATTGTTTGGCGCTTGTTCCAAACTTTTTGAGTAAGCTAGGAGGTAAAGAAGCCATCCCTAATCCCTGAGATAAATCGTGAGCATGAGTCTCTCGCACGTGGCACATTTGCTGCTGTATGGGATCAATGGCTATTTTAGGTAAAATACAAACCCTATCTTTTTTACCTTTACCTCTAAATATAAAAAGTGTGCGATTTTCAAAATCGATATCCTTAAGTCTAATGCTTAAGGCTTCACTTAACCTCAATCCCGCACCATATAATAAACTGCCTATTAGCTGATATTTCCCTTGTAAATGATCAATGACTTGCTTGGCTTCTGCATCATTTAAAACCTGAGGAATACGTGTTGGTGCTTTAGCATAAGGAAACTGCAAATTGTCTGTATTGATGGCTAATACATGTTTAAAGGCAAAAACCAGCGCGCAAAGCGCCTGCTGTTGCGTACTGCTAGACACTCGCCGCTCGTTTGCTAGAAAACATAAAAACTGTTCAATGTGCTTAGGTAAAATATACTTTGCAGCAGTAAACTTAAAATATCTTATAAAATAACGGTTCCAATAAAGGTATGACTTTTCAGTTTGGTAGCTGTAATGCCTTACTCTAATTTGTTGTCTAATTGCTTCTATATATCCCGATCCCGCCATCACTTCCCCCTTTATGTTACTTATACTGTTCATCCATACAGTTATAATGGGTTTTGAATGAATTACCATAAAATGTGTACAAAAATCAAACTAAAGTGCTAGATATGAATAAACAGATAAAACCTAATCTATTGATATTAGGCGATTAATATTTTTAGCATTTAATTTCGACACTTTTAACGTGCAATCGAAGTTTTATATCGAAGGTTAAGAGTCATTAAATTGCTTTACTTCAATGAGATAGAAAATGTAGGATGATATAAATCAATAACTTAAACGGTCGGCTTTATTGGTCGAGCCGTTCAATAAGCTGTTAGCTATTTAATTAATCTCACATGGAAGTATCATGATTAAAGCATTATTACTCTCAATTTCTTTGTTTTCTTTTGCTTCATTAGCGGAAAACAAAGTTCTAATAGAAAATGTCACTATCGTTTCATCTCATTTGCAAGCTCCAAAAATTCAGATGAATGTATTAATAAGTGATGGACGAATTACCGAAATAACTAGCAAAAAGATTACATCCTACGATCTTAAAATAAATGGTTTAGGTAAATTTTTAACACCAGGTCTTATGGATAGCCATGCACACGTATCGTCAATCCCAGGTATGGGGTTTGGTGTTGAGCCAGTGGCGATTAAAAATCCGAAACTCGCACAAGCTTATTTTGAACAACAACCACGAAGCTTTTTATATTATGGAGTCACTCAAATACTTGATCCGAATCCGGGAGTGAGTTTCAATTATTTTACTTCGGCGCCTCATCGTCCTGATTATTTTCGCTGTGAAGTATTAACATCAAAAAGTACCTTTCCATATGTAGAGAAAACAGACGACCTATCAAGATCAATGTTTACTTATTTAATTGATGAAAGTGCAGAAGCAACCGCAGAAAATTCAGTAGAAATGTTAATTAGGAAAATTGCCCATTCAGGTGCTTCGTGTATAAAGCTTTATTTTGAAGACGGTTATGGTAATGCTAACCAATGGGCAACGCTTTCAACTAACACACTAAAACGAATTAAATTATCTGCAAAAAAGTCTAATTTGCTTATAGTCGCTCATGCTAATGCCTTAGATATGCAGCAATTAGCACTTGCCGCAGGTGTTGATGTTATCGCTCATGGTATGTGGAATTGGGGGCCGTATAATCGCGAACAAAATATACCTAAAGAAATATCTAACACTCTGGATAAAATGATTAATGACGAAGTAGGTTATATGCCAACACAAAGAGTGATTGCTGGTTTAGGTGAAGTAATGCTCCCTACTATTGTTAATTCTCCTGAATTTTCATCTATTACACCTAAGTCACTTATTGATTGGTATAAAACCACTGAAGCGCAATGGTTCAAAGAAGAGCTTCGAATTGGCTTTGATGGAATGCCTGATCAATCAATCTCAGATGCATTTTTATATGGGCGAATAGGAAAAGGTAATAAAGTTATTCAATATCTAAGAAGTTCTAACCATCCTATTTTATTGGCTTCGGATTTCCCTGGAAGCCCTAGTTTTGCCAATCAACCTGGACTGACAACCTACCAAGAAATGAAAGCTATGGTTACTGCAGGGCTATCGCTGGAAGAAGTACTGGCGGCGGCAACCATTAATAATGCTAAACAATTCAGAATTGATAATGATTACGGTACAGTAGAAGTTGGCAAAATTGCTAACCTTCTGCTACTTAAAACTAATCCTTTAGACTCTATAGAATCGTGGAACCGTATAGAAACGATTATCCTGCATGGAGATCCCATAGCTAGAGAAAGTTTGGTGGTCAATAAATAGCTAACAAGCTGTTAAAAAAGGACAAAAAACAGTTGGTTTTTTGCTCCTGCGTCGCTAATTTTAACCAACTATTTTTTGCCTGTTCACAGGGCGTTATAAGTCATAGGAAGGTATGGAGTTTTTAATTAAGCCTCATGATGGAATTGGGCCCATCAAACTTGGAATGTCTAGAAAACAAGTCAAAGTGCTATTCGCTGGTTTTTTTACTTTGTCCGATGGGGCTCGCGATTTCTATTTTGATAGTTGCCTTCAAATTGAATTTGAAAACGATTTAGTAGACTTTATCGGTGTATCTCAAAACGATAATTACCAACTTATGTTTGGTGGTCTCTACGCATTTGATGTTGAAGGCATAACTTTGTTTAATGCAATTTCCGCTAATGAATCGGAGAGTCACTCGTTTAATGAGTCGGAGTATATTTTCCCCGATCAAATAGTTACTCTCTGGGACATGGACGAACAATACGATTACCTTGGCGATCACAAACGTAAAGTTTGGGCACAGGTTGGTATTGGTACTAAGTCCTACCTTAAAGTGGCAAATGGCTTATAACAAGTCGCTTAAAATGGCGCAAAAAAGTTGGCTTGCGCTCATTCTTCGCTAATTTTAGCCAACAATTTTGCGCCCGTTAGCGAGGCGCTATCGAATCGAGAGTAAGGAGTAGAAATGGGAGCTTCAGGGGTTGGTGTATTTGATGATGATACATCCTGCGATTTAATTGATGAGGCGGTTGAGTCAGATGCTGCATCCTTTATACAAAGAGTCATAAATTATAAAGCCGCAGACTATCTTGAATATGATGAGTGCCAAGAAGTTATCGTTTCGGCAACTATCCTCGATTCAATGATAAATGGAACAACCTATGAATATGATGAAGGTGAGTTCGTAGAATGGATAAGAAAGCAGAGCCTTTCAACAGTTATAGAATACAAAAGTGATATAATTGCTGCTCTCAAAGTTGTTCTTTCAGATAAGTCCGAGCTTAAAGAGTTGTGGTCAGAGAATGAAGAATTTTATCCCGACTGGGTGGAAAATATTAAAAGACTAATCAGCAGTCTAGGCAGCTAACAAGTTGGTGATGTTCGCTGCGGGCTTGCAGCCCTTCGCCGGACAGCCACCGCTGCGCGTTCCAAGGTGTTATGTGAATAGTGAAATATCTGATGAATATCGACTTTTCAAAAATTGAAAAATACGTCATTGCTAGTGATGTAGGAAGCAGGGACGGCATTGGAGTCGAAATTTACTCAGGTGAAACAATGCTTTTGGAAATATTCCGAGATGATACAAAGAAAAAAATGGAAGTAACATTGTATCAAAAAGAGCTAGATTTGGAGTTGGTAGAACAGGCAATCGCTTTGTTTAAAAAGGAAATTCCAAGAAAAAAATAAAACATAATAAAACATGGCCACCCATTCTAATTGGATAAATAATAAAGACTCAACTAGGCTTTAGTTACCTTTATCTCTAACAGGTAACCTAAGATGGCCAGACCAAGACAAACTATCGTTAGCTTAGACGATACGCCTTACTATCATTGTTGCTCACGAGTTGTGCGTAAGGCTTTTCTTTGCGGAATAGATAACTCGACAGGCGAGAACTTTGAACATCGACGAGAGTGGGTGGATTCACGTATTCTTGAGTTGGCGACCATTTTCGCCATTGATATTTGTGCTTATGCCGTCATGAGTAACCACTTGCATGTGGTGATAAAAGTCGATGCAGACAAAGCGAGGCACTGGTCAGATAAAGAAGTACTGATGCAGTGGCATAAAGGCTTTAAAGGCACATTGTTAACTCATAAGTATGTTAAAGAGGAAGATCTTAATCAGTTTGAGCGCCAAATAGTCGATGAATGCATTACAGAGTACCGTAAACGATTAGTTGATATCAGTTGGTTTATGCGGTCTCTCAGTGAGCCGATAGCTCGAATGGCCAACAAAGAAGATAAGTGTACAGGTCGCTTCTGGGAAGGTCGTTTTAAATCTCAAGCCTTATTAGATGAAGCGGCCGTATTAGCCTGTATGGCGTATGTCGATTTGAACCCAATTCGAGCCAAGATGGCTGCGACCCCAGAAACCTCAGATTACACCAGTATTCAGCGCCGAATAAACTCAGCAATAAAAGGCGAGCAACCTACAGAGTTATTACCTTTTGTGGGTAATGAACGTTTAGACATGCCTAATGGGCTAATGTTCAGCGTGAAAGACTACATTGTACTCGTCGAAGATACAGGCCGGATTATTCGAGAAGATAAGCGTGGTGCTATCAGTGAAAGTAGCCAAGATATACTTAATCGATTAAACATCCCCGAAGAAAATTGGTTAAAAATCACCACAGAGTTTGGTGCGTTATTTAAAGGCGCTGTTGGTGCATTACCCGCATTAACTGAATATTGTGAGCATTTAGACCGAAAACGACGACAAG
>NZ_JBEOPM010000034.1:0-46392 GCF_040310165.1 Shewanella sp. AC91-MNA-CIBAN-0169 | reverse complement strand
CTGCTAGATTATCAAATGTCAGTGCATTAATGTTATTCCATCGCAGATTAATAGAAACCGGCCTGTCACGCCGGGGGTCGCGGGTTCACTGTTTCAACATCAGCGTCCGATCAGCCAAATAAGAAAAAGCCTCTACAGAAATATAGGGGCTTTTTTCTTATGAAAAATTACCAGAATTGGTGATTCAGCCTAGGATGCAATACCTGCTAGATTATCAAATGTCAGTGCATTAATGTTATTCCATCGCAGATTAATAGAAACCGGCCTGTCACGCCGGGGGGCGCGGGTTCACTGTTTCAACATCAGCGTCCGCTCAGCCAAATAAGAAAAAGCCTCTACAGAAATGTAGGGGCTTTTTTCTTATGAAAAATCAAAATATTTGGTGTTTTTACTTAGCCAGAAACCAGCCATATGAGCTAATGTTAGTGTATTTATGTAATTCCATCGCAGATCAATAGAATCCGGCCTGTCACGCCGGAGGTTGCGGGTTCACTGTTTCAACATCAGCGTCCGCTCCGCCAAATAAGAAAAAAGCCTCTACAGAAATGTAGGGGCCTTTTTCTGTCTTAACATCAGCAAAATTGCTGTTTTAGCCTAGCCAATAATGTGGTACACATTACTGGCCATATGCTTTATGACTTATAGCTGGTTAACTAGAACGCGTAACTGACATTTAATTCTAGTGAGCGACCCGCACCAGCGATTTGTTGAAAACGGTTACTGTTGTCAGCCTTATATTCAGCAATACTCACACCGCCAAGTGGCAGTTGATAATACTCATCCAGTAAATTTTTCACTGCTATAGTCATTGTGGCATTTTGCCATTGGATATTACTGCTTAAGTTAAGCAGTGTGTAACTGTCAGCTGTGTTTTCTAAATGCTGTTCATCCACGCGGTCTTTACTCGCAACCCATAGCCAACTGAGACTATTTTGCCAATCGCCTAGCTGTTGTTGTAAAGCTAGCTTAGTTTGCAAAGGTTTTATTTGATACAGCGCTTGGTCATTGTCATCTCTTTCGCCGCGCGTGGCACTGATATTAGCGTTAAGGAGCCATTTACCACTGCGGTTTTCTGTTATTTGATATTCAGCATCTATGCGTGCACCAAACAAGGTCGCGTCCACATTTGCAAACTGTAAAATATGACGACGATTACTATCGATGCTTGTGCGATTAAAGCTGCTGACCACATTAGCGTCAATATAATTATTGATGTCGCTATACCAAGCTGTTGCAGTAAATGCTAAATCATCTTGTACTCGCTTGTAAGCCATACTCAATGTATGTGCAGTTTCTGCACTAAGGTCTGGGTTACCTATGTAGCCGTTTGCATCGCCGTACCAGCCAATCATCGTTGTCGACATGGTGCTTTGGCCCCAACTGTATCGCTCATATAAATTTGGGGCGCGGTTCTTTCGGGCTAAACCAAGTTCTATCACTTCAGTATCACTGAGTTGATAGCGAGCTAGAAGGGTGGCATCGATGTTATTGTCATTGTGCTTTCGATATAGGCCATTAAATTCATCTGCGGCCATGGCATTAACATTGGTCATGCCCATCATACTCATAGTGTTATAAGGTTGAACCTCACCTGTGCTGGTTGATACGTATTCATAACGAACACCTGCAGACAGCCACCAACGAGTATTAAGTGTTTGTTGCCACTCGCCATAAAGTGCAGCACGTTGGCGTTTGCCATCATTGATATTGACGTAGTCATTGGGGCCCATCATGGTAGAACCTTCAATCGCTGGCCATGTATCATCAAGCTGATAAACATAATATTCTTGACCAATTAATAATGTACTGTCTGAACTGATTGGCAGCAGCCAATGCAGTTGGTAACTGTAATCTTTACCCTTAGTTTCCATTGGCATCATGCCGGTTTTTTCATCGCTAAAGAAACCCATTTCATGCTCGACATTGTGCCAGTTCGCTTGGGCAGTGAACTCGCCTTCGTTTTCAAGTGTTCGTTGATAGCGCACTAATGCGCCATAACTGTCATTATTCGTCATGTCCATATACTGGTTAGCGAAACCTTGAAAGGGGATATGTTGATGGGTCAATTTGACAGCAATTTGTTGGTTGTCATCTTGCCAAGCAGCAATTAATGCATGATTTTGTGATTGGTATAAGGTGTCTAGTACTTTATCGCCGTGGCCGTCGGTATAGCTGTTAGCGTCTTCAAATGATCCTTGGTAACTAAAGCTTAATGTTTTATTTGCAACAGTGGCATTTACACCTGCGAGAATAGCGTCGTTGGTACTTCGGTAACCACTAGATATGTTACCACTTTGCCATGTCACATTGTCGCTATCGGTAAATACAGGGGTTAAGCTATTGACGTTAATTACGCCAGCAATGTTATCGCCACCGGCGCTCACCGGAGATACTCCAGCAACCACTTGGGTCGAACTAATGTGATTGGCTGACACATATGAAAGTGGCGGGTTCATCTGGTTTGCACATGATGAGGTAATATCACTGCCATCAATGAGCACCTTAATGCGATCGCCCATCATGCCATTTAAAATGGGTAATGCCGATACGCCACCCGCTTCAGAAAAGTCTACTCCTTGCTTTTCAAGTAAGCTTTGGGCTGAGCCGAGTAAGTCTTTGTTAGTCGTGTTTTGTCCATGTACTTCAACCCGCTCAATGCCTTCACTATTTTGCTTATCGTACTGCTCAGCCATTACTTGAGGTGTAATAGCAAACATTACAGCCAATGAAATTGATGAGTAAACCCATGGGTAATTTGTATTTAATTTAATGGTTTGGATTGCTTTATTTGCCAACGTCATCACCTTTATTGTTATTTTTATCAACCTTTGATGAATATATTTCAAAGGTGTTTGTCAGTTTTTTGAAATTATAACCTGCTAATAAATATGATGAATGCGACATAGTGTCGCACCTTGATAAATACCTGTCTGAGGTGATGGATGAACCATGGGGATATCAATAACCTCATATTAGTTTCTGGTATGTGGATTGATGACTTTTGTATAAAATGATTATTTTAGTGCTTGTTATTTAGCGACAAGCTTGCTTATACTGCGTGACATCTTGTCGGAGTGCCATTATGGCTGAGACCGTTTATTCGGGATCCGTTGAACCTGATCAGGCTAGAACCTGCGAAGGAAACAAGCGTAATAATCATGATTGTTGGGAAGATAAATAACGTAGTAACAAGACCGTAAATGGACGTTTACCTCCGAGTTTTTTATCGGTTTATATATCCAGTTACGTTATTACTTTAGTATTTTTCTATGTGATTATTGACGTAAGCAATAGTATTTTTATTGTTTACTGCTGCTATCAACACCTCTCCAGACAAGCAACTCTACTCTTAATATTGAGGTTGCTAATGTCAAATCCAAACCGTCGTCAAACTCGAGCTAACGCTCAACAATTTATTGATACCCTTAAACCGTTACAACATCCTAATTCTGAAAAAGTCTATTTAACGGGTAGTCGAGCTGATATCAACGTCGCTATGCGTCAGGTTAATCAAACTGAAACCGTGATTGGCGGCACCGATGCAAAACCCATTAAACAAGCCAATCCGCCTATTATGGTCTACGACTGCGCGGGTGCTTATTCTGATCCCCTTGCTGATATCAATGTGCGTGAAGGCTTACCTAAAATCCGTCAAGCATGGATTGATGAGCGCCAAGATACAGAGCAATTAACGGGTGCAAGTTCGGGTTTTACCCAACAACGACTGGCCGACGATGGACTCGATCATTTACGATTTGACGCCCTTGTCGCGCCTAAACGTGCCAAGTCGGGCAAATGCGTGACCCAAATGTATTATGCACGCCAAGGTATTATTACCCCTGAAATGGAATACATTGCCATTCGTGAAAACATGGCTCGTGCTGAAGTAACCGACACCGTATTAACCCAAAAAGCGCCTGGAGAGGCTTTTGGTGCGCATATTGGTCAGCTGATCACACCTGAGTTTGTCCGTGATGAAGTCGCTCGAGGTCGAGCGATTATTCCGTTGAATATTAACCATCCTGAAACCGAACCTATGATTATTGGGCGTAATTTTTTGGTGAAGGTGAATGCCAATATTGGTAATTCAGCGGTGACATCTTCGATTGAAGAAGAAGTTGAAAAACTGGTGTGGTCAACCCGTTGGGGTGCTGATACGGTCATGGACTTGTCGACCGGACGTTATATCCATGAAACGCGTGAGTGGCTTATCCGTAATTCGCCAGTGCCAATTGGTACCGTGCCGATTTATCAAGCATTAGAAAAGGTTAATGGCGTTGCCGAAGACCTCAGTTGGGCGGTATTTAGAGATACATTGATTGAACAAGCCGAGCAGGGCGTAGATTATTTTACGATTCATGCTGGGGTGTTATTGCGTTATGTACCCATGACCGCTAAACGCCTTACCGGCATTGTGTCACGTGGCGGTTCAATTATGGCTAAGTGGTGTTTAAGCCACCATCAAGAAAGTTTCTTATATGAACATTTTCGTGATATTTGCCAGATTTGTGCCCAATACGATGTGTCATTGTCGTTAGGCGATGGTATGCGCCCCGGTTCAATTGCCGATGCCAATGATGAAGCGCAATTTGCGGAATTAGAAACCTTAGGTGAATTGGTCAAAATTGCATGGGAATATGATGTGCAAACCATCATCGAAGGCCCTGGTCATGTGCCAATGCAATTGATTAAAGTCAATATGGAAAAGCAATTGGCCCTTTGCGACGAAGCTCCATTTTATACCTTAGGCCCACAAACAACGGATATTGCGCCGGGCTATGATCACTTCACCTCTGGTATCGGCGCCGCCATGATGGCTTGGTACGGCGTGGCGATGTTGTGTTACGTCACCCCCAAAGAACACTTAGGTTTGCCAAATAAAGAAGATGTAAAACAAGGCTTAATTGCCTACAAGATTGCAGCTCATGCTGCTGATGTCGCTAAAGGTCATCCAGGTGCGCAAGTACGTGATAATGCGTTATCAAAAGCCCGCTTTGAATTCCGTTGGGAAGATCAATATAACCTAGGTCTTGATCCTGATACCGCTCGTGCTTACCACGACGAATCGTTACCACAAGAATCGGCCAAAGTGGCTCACTTTTGTTCAATGTGTGGGCCTAAATTCTGTTCGATGAAAATAACCCACGAAGTGCGTGAATATGCCGCGAATCTTGAACAAGCTGAAGCACTTAAGATTGAAGTCTCTTCCGCTAGTGCTTATCAAGCTCAACATACGGCTCAAGCCATAAATCCGGCGGAAGCGATGGCACAAAAGTCGGCAGAGTTCAAAGCGTCGGGATCGGCGCTTTATCATGACGTCAAATCTGTCGCACAAGTTGATACTGACTTAACGGTTGAGGTGGAATAATCGCCATGAATTCATCGACATTTGTCAGTGAATCCATAACGCAAACCCCACCCATTGTCTGGACCATAGCGGGTTCAGACAGTGGTGGTGGGGCGGGGATTCAAGCTGATTTACTCACCATACAAGACTTGTCGTGTCACGGGTGTAGCGTGATAACCACTTTAACCGCACAGAACTCAGTCAGTGTGAGTCTTGTTGAAACCGTTTCTGAATCCATGTTGTTGGCTCAGTTCAGCAGTTTACTTGTCGATCTGCCGCCAGTGGCGATTAAAATTGGCCTGTTGGCATCCCAAGCACAAGTAGACATATTAGCTGGCTGTTTAGCTCAAATGCGTGCTACTCAGATGATGGTACCTTTTGTGGTGCTTGATCCTGTCATGGTCGCCAGTAGTGGTGCGAATTTTAATCCTATCGATCTCGATTTTAGCTCTCTCATTGGCTTAATTGATTTACTAACGCCAAATCAGCACGAATTGAAACGTTTATGTTCTCAGTATGCGTTCGCGCAATATTGTGATGTCGATAACAAGGTTGCTCAGCAACAGCAAATGATCTGCGATGCCAAATTGTTATCCGATACATTTAAATGCAATGTTCTCGCTAAAGGCGGTGATGCTCAATGGCAGCAACAATATGCAATAGATGTATATGTGAGTAAAAACGTTAAAGGTGCCAGTATTACACACAGTAATGCGGTGTTTATGCTAAGTAGCCAGCGGATAGCAACCACCAATAATCATGGCAGTGGTTGCACATTATCATCTGCAATAGCGTGTTTTATTGCCCATGAGTTCGTGATTCATGATGCTATTGTGCTGGCAAAAGCCTACGTCAATAAGGGACTCACTTTAGGCGTAAGCCTTGGTCAAGGACCTGGTGTCTTAGCCCGTACTGGTTGGCCTGATGATTTAGGCATGATGCCATCAATCAAGTTGGTATCTTCTGAGCATCTCGCTGATGATTCGTGCAAGCAAGCTGCACCGAATGGTTTTAAATCGCTGCATCAACCCTTGGGGATTTATCCTGTTGTAGCTGATATAGATATGCTTAAAAAATTGTTAAAAGCGGGCTGTAAGACGGTTCAATATCGTGCCAAGTTAGCTATTAATATCGATACTGATGACAGCCATGTATTAGAACGATTAACACTCGAAGCCAATATCATTGAGGCCATCAAACTCGGTCGCGAATTTCATGCTCAGTTGTTTATTAATGATCATTGGCCACTGGCGATTAAACACGGTGCGTTTGGGGTTCATTTAGGCCAAGAAGATATGGCAACTGCAGATTTAACCGCGATAGCGGCAACAGGAATGGCGTTAGGGTTATCGAGTCACAGTTATTTTGAAGCCTTATTAGCCCACCAATGTTCGCCTTCATATATTGCTCTTGGGCATATTTTTGCTACCACGACCAAGCAAATGCCTTCCGCGCCTCAAGGGCTCAGTAAACTTAAACGTTATGCCAGTTTATTTGCGCGCCATTATCCTACCGTTGCTATTGGCGGGATCGATCTCAGTAATTTGGCGTTGATTGCTGCTACAGGCGTTGGTGATGCTGCCGTTGTAAGAGCGGTGACTACTGCTGACGATCCGGCGAAGGCTTATCGAACGTTGCATCATAAATGGTTGCAGCTTACCCGAGCTTTACCTAAAGCCAATTTATCTCAGGAGGGTGTATGAGTACTTTATCTGATCGGGATTATATTCAGTATTCGCGCACCATGTTACTGAGCGATATTGGAGAAGCAGGGCAGCTTGCCATTATGAATAGCGCTGCAGTGATCATCGGTGTTGGAGGTTTAGGGCATTTAGTGGCGCACTATTTAGCAGCCGCGGGTGTTCAGAAAATACTGTTAATTGATCATGATGTGGTTGAATTATCCAATCTACCAAGGCAACTCCTGTTCAGGGCCGCTGATATTGGCAAAGCCAAAGTCAGCATTGCAAAAAATGTGCTTAGTAGCGCTTACCCTGAAATCACCATCGATGTGTTAGCACAACGAGTTACATCAGCGCATTTTAATCAGCTTGTTAAACAATTTACCGTAAAACCTGTGGTGTTTGATTGCACTGATAATGTGAGTGCGAGGCAACTGATAAACCAAATGTGTGTACAGCATCAGTTAACCTTGGTTAGTGGTGCTATCAGTGCATATCAGGGGCAATTATTTTGTATCGATTTTTCCCACACACATTCGCATTCATACAGCGGTTGCTATTGTTGTTTATATCCACTTGATACCCCCATTATGCAAAATTGTACTCAAACTGGAGTGCTAGGGCCTGCTGTGGGTATTATCGCCAGTATGCAAGCGCTGGTGGGCCTTCAGCACATCTGCAATACCTTTACCCAATACGGTGTTCTACATCGATTTAATGGTAAGGATTTACGCTGGCAGCATGCCCAAATGAGTCAAGACCCACAATGTGAAGTATGTCATCAATATCCATTAACTGATCATCAGGAGCGGTCTAATGTCACAAACTGATCCCCTCGAGCTAATAACCCTGCACCTTAATGGTGTCGAGCAACATGTTCGGGCCAATTTGAATTTGGCTGAACTACTTCTACTCAGCGATTTACCCACTCAAGGAGTGGCTATCGTGGTCAACGATACTGTTGTGCCTCGAAGTCGTTGGATGCATATAGTGTGTCAAGCCGATGACAATATCACCGTCTTTTCTGCCGTTGCTGGAGGTTAATGATGTTAACGATAGCCGATCATCAATTTTCGTCTCGGTTACTCACCGGAACAGGAAAATTTTCAGATCACAATACAATGTTACAAGCGATAGCAAGTTCTGGGTCGCAGTTAGTCACCTTAGCGATGAAGCGGATTGATTTGACTCGCGGCCATGACAATTTACTCGGTCCTTTGCAAAGTATGGGGGTTAAATTATTACCCAATACCGCTGGTGCGCGTAATGCCAAAGAAGCCATTTTTGCTGCTGAACTCGCTTATGAAATGTTGGGCACTAAATGGATTAAACTTGAAATTCATCCCGATCCCAAATACCTCATGCCCGATCCAATTGAAACATTGATTGCGGCTCAATATTTATGCGAACAAGGCTATATTGTTATGCCTTATGTGCATGCCGATCCAGTATTGTGTCGGCGCTTAGAAGAAGTTGGTTGCGCTGCGGTTATGCCACTCGGCAGTCCAATAGGCAGTAATCAAGGCTTAGCGACGGAAACATTCTTAAGCATTATTATTGAACAGGCCAATATTCCGGTAATAGTAGATGCCGGCATTGGCGCACCTTCACAAGCTTGTAGAGCTATGGAAATGGGCGCAGCAGCAGTATTGGTAAATACCGCGATTGCAAGTAGTGCCAATCCCCAACAAATGGCTAAATGTTTTGCTGAGGCAGTTGCAACAGGAAGACAAGCATATCTTGCTGGATTAGGGGCAGTGAACAACCATGCTAACGCGACCAGTCCTTTGACCGGATTCTTGTCAGAACCATCAATCAATTCGCTTGCAAAGTCAGTGAATGGTAAGGGGGGCTAGCATGACGTATTCAAGCGTATTTTCGCAATTAGCCCCCGATGCGTTATCGATGAAGCTGTATTCGACTACCGCCAAAGACGTTGAGCGGGCTTTGAAAAATCCAAGCGGTAATCTTGATAGCTTGTTGGCATTATTATCTCCAGCCGCAATGGCATATATTGAACCGATGGCGCAGCAAGCCGCTCAGCTGACTCGGCAGCGATTTGGTGCCAATATCGGTCTTTTCTTACCCTTATATTTATCAAACTTATGCGCCAACGAGTGCGATTATTGTGGCTTTAGTATGAGTAACAAGCTCAAGCGTAAAACCCTTAATAGTGATGAACTAGCAGCCGAAATGGCGATTATTAAACAACGAGGCTTTGATTCGATATTATTAGTGTCTGGTGAGCATGAAACTAAAGTTGGAATGGGGTATTTTGAGTCGGTGTTACCACTCGTTAACACGGCTTTTAATTATGTAGCAATGGAAGTTCAACCATTAGAAACTGAACAGTATCAGCGTCTTGGGGAATTTGGCGTTGATGCCGTTATGGTATATCAAGAAACCTATCGTCCACATACTTACGCTCAACATCATACACGCGGTAAAAAACAAGATTTTATCTATCGTTTAGATACCCCAGACAGAGTTGCTCAAGCGGGAATTGATAAAATTGGCCTAGGTGTATTACTTGGGTTAGATGATTGGCGACTCGATGCATTGTTAATGGGGCATCATCTTGATTATTTAGAAAAAACCTATTGGCGCAGTCGCTATAGTATTTCATTACCTCGTTTACGTCCGTGTACTGGCGGTATTACACCAAAAGTTGAATTAACCGATGCAGGATTAGTGCAAATGATCTGTGCGTTTAGATTGTTTAACTCTCAACTTGAAATCAGTTTATCAACGCGTGAGCTGCCGTCGCTGAGGGATAATTTACTGCCATTAGGGATTACCCACATGAGTGCAGGAAGCTCAACTCAACCTGGTGGTTACATGGCACCTGACAGTCAACTTGATCAATTTGAAATCAGTGATAACCGCTCTGTTGAACAGGTTATTTCACAAATTAAATTACGAGGGATGAATCCAGTATGGAAAGATTGGGAGATGGGTTGGGTTAACGGCTAACTTTTGTTTGAAAACTGTACATATTAGTCGGTTTAGGCCATAATAAATCGACTTTTTTAAAATCAGGAGTAGTATTATGCAAGTTCAATCAGCCTATGCGTCAGGTATGCAGGGATTGCAAAGTGCTCAACAAGGTTTAGCGCAAGCAACAACATCTGTTGCGATGCCAGATCAACAAAAACCGGCTGTGTCTAATTCACCAAGCCAAGATACTGTGACCTTAAGTTCTCGTGCTGTTGGGCAAACTGACACCACATCAGCTTTAGTGTCTGCGACTGAATCATCCAACCAAGCTCAAGCATCTGCTAAAGTGATTGAAGTAGCTTCTGAGACTGTTGGCAGTTTGATTGATATTGAAGTGTAATCATGAATGCGGCGATGGTTTCTGCAAACACTGGGTCAGTTAATAATACTGCCCAACTTAACCACCGCAATTCATTGTCCACGCCGCAAGCTCAACCACATGCACAAGCAATCAATAGTGCTCAAACAACAAATAGCATTCAAGTCAGTAACCCTCGATCTGACCCCACTATTGCTGTAGACATTCAATCTGGAAATATCCAGTCAGGTTCAGTTAAAAACAGCTCGCTCAAATCCAGTTCATTTCAAACTACGGTCTCATCAACAGCGGCGTTTAAGGTACCGATAGACCTTAAACCCACTATAAGCACAGATACTCAGCATAACTCTACATCTAGCTTAACTGCGAGCAATGAAACCAAGTCTCAAAAAATCATTGTTGCTGATACATTCAATAGTTACAGCTTAAAAAGTGGTCCACTTAATCTTACTGGAGTATTAAATCGTTCACCTACTCCAATCCAAGCAAGTGATACCGTTGCTGGGACATTTGTGAGTACCGATACACCAGCCGCAACGAGTCATGGTGAAGCCGTTAATGCTCAACAGCCAGTAGTTAATATTTTTACTCAGCCATCTGATACTTCAGCTGCAGCAATAAATAGTACGGACCAAAATTCAACAGTGGATGATCCGTCAGTCAATGCAGAATCTCAAACATCAAACCGTCAAGCTGAAACAGCAGCTCAACAAGTTGAGCAACAGGTAAAAGACAAACAACAACAAATTGAACAAGCTGAAATTAAACAAATTGATCAACTGGCACAACGAGATACCGAAGTTAAAACCCACGAACAAGCCCACGCAGCAGTGGGAGGAAGTTTGGCACAAAGCCCGAGTTATCAATATGAAAAAGGCCCCGATGGACGTCGCTATGCGGTGGATGGTGAGGTCAATATCGATGTGTCTACTGTTGATGGTGATGCGCAAGCAACGTTAAGTAAAATGCAGAAAGTGTATGCCGCTGCGATGGCGCCAGTACAGCCGTCAATGGCTGATATTCGTGTGGCGGCGCAAGCATTACAAAACATGAATGAAGCAAAGAAAGAGTTAATAACAAGTAATTCAGATGCTTTGTCATCAACAACAACAACGAATACTTCCATATCGCAAAACAGTCAAACTTTAACCAATGATCCTCTTAATGCTGATGATTCAAACATGAGTTTATTGTCTCCAAATCGTTCATTATCAGCAGAACAGCGTCATTCTACTATGGCAAACGACACTGCAGCAGTTGACGATTCAACTAGTCAGTCTCTACCTTTCCCAGAACGTTATTCACAACAGCATCAATCCATCGAAATCTACGTGTAGTTTTTTTCGATGTCTCCGCAGTATGCATTCAACACTCACTAAATTCGATAATTTAGCGATGGTAAATTATCTGAACTCGATATTAACGACTTAATCAGAACTTGGCTGAACGCATCCTAGTATCGCAAGCCAAATCATAATGCCCTATGTATATTTTGCCAAATGAGCTAATTTATATGGATGCTAAGATGTTTAATTGAAAGTGCAGGGAACAATGATTTTTCAGCGATTTGTGCAAGATAAGGATTCACGAGCATGACAAAAATCATGTGTTATGTAGAAGCTGACTTGAATAAGTCGCCATATTGATTAAATATCTACAACACCAAATCTAAGTAAATTTTTTTATACTGATAATCAGCCATTAAAAGGTAAGTTATGCTGTTTTAAAATTAAGCTTTCTAATAACTTACAAGCAGGGCCTTGCTGATCGCGATTAGGGACAACCAGATTCAATATTGCTTTTCGATTATTACCTCCACGCAAATGAAGACGGATGAGTTGTTTATTTTGCAATTCTTGCTGCACAACAAAGTTCGGGATCCAACAAAAGCCAATGTTACGCGCTAAAATCGATTTTGCCTCATGAAAGTTTGATACCGTCCAACGTTGTTCCGCTTTAAGCCAACCAATATCATTGGTTGCATTTATTCCCGTATCTTTAATCACAATTTGTAAATGCTGGGCTAACTGCTTGTCATCATCAATGCGTTCTAATTGCGCAAGCGGATGGTCTGGATGACACACAAGTTCAAAATTTAATTCACATAATGGCTCTGCAATATGGCCTTTGGGTGGTGTAGCGCAAATAGCAATGTCGACTTCATTATTAAGCACAAGTTCATGAGTACCAGTGATCACCGAGTCGATAATCGTTACCCTTGTACCACGACTTTGAGGTAAAAATTCGTCTAGAGCTGCCACTAGAGTGTCCATCGGATAAATGATTTCTCTGGCAATGGTAAGGTTAGGTTCCCAACCTTGTCCTAAATTTGAGGCTAATTGTTCTAGCTCTTCAACCGATTGAGTTAAATGACGAGAACGACGTAATAACACTTCTCCTTGCTCGGTTAAATAGGCTTTGCGGCCTTTTACTTCGAGTAAGTTAATCCCCAGTTGATGCTGCAACTTGGCCACCGCATGGTTTAGTGACGATTGGCTCTTGTTGAGCTTTTCTGCAGCCTGAGCATAGCCTCCAAAATCAACGACAGCTTGGACAATTCGCCATTGTTCTAAGGTTGATTTAGCTCGGCTCATTAAGTGTTCTCTTTATTGTTGAGTAAAAATGACGGAAAATCATAGCTTTGTTTGAAATAAAAAAGGCAAATGCACTGCATTTGCCTCAAACGTATCACTGCTAATATTTAGTGTGATTTAGCATCGTTCATAGACGCTTTAGGCTTAACAAGTTTTGGTAAGTATTTCTTGGTACTAGAAATATTATTTAAATATGGTCCTTTATGTAACGTTTCAGGCCACTCTAATAACATCATTGCTAATACGTTTCTGTGTTCACCAGAAGATAATTCAACTTTGCCATGTGGTGAGGGGATCATCATTGTTTTAGGATCGTAAGCCGCAATCACATGCTTTTTCACTTTCTCTACAACTGGGTTATCGCCGTTACCAGTAATTAAGAAACTAATACCCACTTCAGTAATAATATCTTCAGTAGTATCGGTTAAAATGCGATCAATGTTGTTTTCAAAGTAATCTAAAATCCACTGATACTCTTTTGGATCGACTGGATGTTGATAATACTCGCTAGCTGAAAAAATAAAGTGAGTCATACCATAAACTTTGTTTTTATATTGGCCTTTTTTGAGCTTATCATCATTACTATCTGGATAGGTTTTAATGAAAGCTTGTTTGTAAGCTTGGTAATAGTCGCCAACACCGATTTGCTTGGCCCAATATACATAGTTGATTAACTGCGCGGCCCAAGCTTTGATCATTTTTGGATCAGTGAAAGCGGGTTCTAAATTAGCACTTTTTAGGGTTTTTATCATTAAATCATGACAAGGTCCGGTAAAGCCAAACTCATCGACTCGACTGGCATAGCGCAATAGCACATCGGTATATAACATAAAGTTAGGGTAAGGAGCGATGGCTTCCTTACGGGCGGTAGCCCGTGGGCCAGAGCCTAATTTATCCGCTTCAATTTTTGATTCACTTTTAATAAAACCGGGTTTATCCAGATTACAAGAATAGTATGCTTGGCGTTCTGCAATGGTGAGCAAATCGATTAATGAACCGTTAGCGTATTTTGCTTCCCCAGTCATACGGAATTGACGTATAGCATAATGGCCTTGTACACGAGGCGGTAATGAATAAAGATTAGTTTCTAAATTGGTTTTAATGCCTTGATAAACTTGGTCAGCAGTTAACTTATGTGGTGTTTTTTCAACGGACTCTTTTGCGAACGCCACACTACTAAACAACGTAGCTGATAATAGTAAGTACGAGAGTGTTTTACTCTTGCGTAGTTCCAGCATGTTTAAATCTCCTGATAAGTGAATGTGGGTCTATTGGTGGGCCAATAAGCTGCTCAAGTTGATCGTCTAAAGTTAAATGTGTTTCGTTTACAACCAATAAATTAAATATCGCGCGAGTCGATATATTGGTCGGTGTGTCAGCAATGATTAATTGAGTCAATGCGGTTTGCCATAAAGGAAGATAATGATTAATTCCTTCATTAGCAATAGCTTGATAACTATATATTGCGTCCGTTGCATTTGGCCATGGTAGGCCAAAGCTTTGCTCAAAAGCCACTGATAGTGGTTGATTATGACTTAACCAAATATCCTGCTGTGTACCTTTGAAATTACCTTTATATTGATAAAAAGCCAGTGAAATCTTTGTCCTAAATACCCATAATTGCTGTTGATATTGTGCTGCTAATTGGTGTCTTTTAGGCAATTGGGATAAGTTCAGCTGTTGTGTAATGTAGTGTGCTAACCACTGTGTTGCAATCGCATGGGCATCAGTGTTTTGTGCTCTATTGGTAATAAAATAAAACTGCCCACCTTGCGCCAAGGATACTATTGCTTGGCTTAATCTGTTAATTAATTTTTGTTGTTGTTTCACATGGATTAATTGCGATGGAAAACTTAGCGAATATTGGCCAAATTGATGACCGACAACAGTTTGTTTTATCAATTGACCATCTATATTTAATGGATTGTGCTGCTTATCTTGTGGGTAGGTGAAAATTTCACCCAGTAATCGCTGTTGGTGCCAAACGCGTATGAGGTGTGCCTCACTTAAGCTGCTATGTTGACTGTCTGCAAGCGATGTCGTTTTATTTATTTTAGGATCGTCTATTTTATCATCGTCTATTGTGATCAGTTCAAACTTGAGATCTAAAGCTTTAAGGCTTTCGAATATTTGCTGTAAAAATGCATCCGTAGTAATCGATTTTATAGCCGATGAATTACTTACCCGACTAAGGGCATGGGCAATATTCCATGGCGCGATACCAAGATTACTTGTTTGGCTGGCTAAGAATTGCTCTAACAACGGCGGGGTTAGCCCATGAGATGAGAGTTGTGCCTGTGCGCTATTATCATAGTCTTGAAGAATTGCGTGCTGCTGTTGTAATTGATGGATCAATGCAAGCGCTGGAGCTTGTTTGTCTTTTGCGCGAATTTGATAGGCAAGCCAAACCTGTTTTCTACAGTGTTCATTGGGTTGTGTAATTAAATATTTAGCAATACGAATATCAATATTAGTATTGCTGCTCTCTGAACTAAGTTCATTGGATATTACACAGTCTTGCTGATTAAATTGCATGCTGAAGAGTCGTTGAGACAATGCTTGATTATTACTTGCCTGGGCGCTGTGCAGTTTTGACTTTTCGATTAGCTCCCACTGTGATTGTCTTATGGCGACTAAGCGTTGTCCTAATTGATCATAAGGCGGTCGAAGCTGTAACAACTGATCAATTAAGCGTTGGGTATTGGCTGCTGTAGCTAACGCATAAAGTTCATCGGCAAGGTGTAATTGGCACCATAATAAGCCTTGCCTATTTAGGCTGTCGTTGGCGAAAGGGCGGTAATATTGAATTCTGTCGTTGATATTATTTAACGCAATTGTGCGCTTTTCAAATTCAACAGCTTGTTGTTCAACAGACTGAAAAGAAACAAGCTTGTCTTGTCCTAAATCAGGTTGATATTGTAAGCACTGTTCGACGAACAGTGCTAAGGGATTAGCCACAGCGCTTGCTGTGGCTAAAAGATTAAAAAATAGGGTTGCTACAAAAATGCTTTTTAGCATAAGCCACGCGTTCCTCAACTGACATTGTTGAGCTTTTCATCGCTTCTACATGCTTAAGTCGAGGTAAAATCCCTCTACCATTGGCAATTTGAATGGTTAGACCAGGACGGGCATTCAATTCAAGTAACAGTGGGCCTTTGTTTTTATCTAACACCATGTCAGTACCTAAATACCCGAGCTCACACATTTCATAGGCACTTGATGCTGTGTGGAGTAAGGTTTCCCAATGAGGAACTTTGATGTTCGACAGTGGAAAGTGAGTATCAGGATGCTTATCAACGGGTAAGTCAAATTGCACAGCATGCAAACTGTGTCCGGTAGCGATATCTAAGCCAACACCTACAGCGCCTTGGTGTAAGTTAGCTTTACCATCTGATGCTGCAGTTGATAAACGTAACATTCCCATGACAGGAAAGCCTTTAAACACAATTAAGCGGATGTCTGGGACACCCTCATAACTTAAGCCTTCAAAGACTGGGTCAAATTCAATTAACCCTTCAACAATTGCGACATCAGGCTTACCGCCGAGAGAGAATAAACCACTTAAAATATTAGATACATGGCGATAAATTTCGCTATGAGTCACTTCGTGGCCATTGGGCTTGTAATAACAGCCATTACTCACTCTGGTGATCACCATAATGCCTTTACCGCCAGAACCTTTTGCTGGCTTTATCACAAAACCGCTACGGTCGAGGACCATAGCTGGGATTTCTTGGATTTTATGTTGTTCATGAACAACCCCAATTAAATCGGGAACGGCTATGCCATTAGCAAGCGCAAGTTGCTTAGTAATTAGTTTGTCATCAACGCGTTTATAAAACTTACGCTGATTATAACGACCAATATAGCTAATATTGCGCCTGTTCATGTTGAGTACACCGCTACGGCTCAATTCCCAGGGCCAGGCGTACTTCATTATTGCTCTCCAACTAATGGTTTAAAGCGTTTTAATTCAGTTAAACGGTAACCTGTGTACTGTCCCATCACTAATACCAACGCTAAAATCACTAAGTGAATGCCTAAGAAGTTGAATACCCAATGCTGAACTAATTGGTTGTCCATGGCTAAGTACGCCAATGTGGCCACAAATAAGCTACCGCCACCTGATACAAAGACTTTCTTAGGGCCTTCTTCTTCCCACAGAATAGACATGCGCTCAATGGTCCACGCAAGAATGATCATCGGGAAGAAGGTAATCGTTAAGCCTTCACTTAAGCCTAATTTGAATGAAATTAAGGTAAATAAGCCGATAATAAAAATAACCACAATAATTACCGCCGATATTCGGGATATGAGCAGTAAGTTAAGCGTCGACAGATAGGAACGGATCATTAAACCAAAGGCAACAATAAGCAAAAAGCCAATTAAGCCGGTTAGTAGGGTCGTTTGAATAAACGCTAGAGCGATCAATACCGGCATAAAAGTACCAGATGTTTTGATGCCGACAATGACGCGTAAGAACACCACTACTAATACCCCAATTGGGATTAACAGAATGCCCTTAAATGTGCTTTGTTCTTCAAGCGGTAACTGATACAAAGAGAAATCCATTGCATCGTCATTCATCATCATGTCGATAGAGGTGGCTAATGCAGAACGAGTATCTTGCAGCATTGAGAAGTTAACTAATGAGCTAGTTCCTCCCATAACATCAAGTACTGAGTGGCCAGTGTATTCCCATAATACTAAAGTATTGTCACGGCCTTTTTTGTTGTTTGGAACGTCAAAAAGTTCCCATTGACCGTTATTGTAAACTTGAACGTATGATGTGAGCTGCTGACGACGTCGTTGATCTTCAAGTTGCAAACCGTTAACAATACGTGCAGGTACCCCTTTTGAGTGCAACATGTGCACAAACAAATTGGTTGAGGTGTTAGCCGATAATAACAACGCCATATTTTGGCTCTGATCATTATCGTTAATCAAATTCATTAACTGCTGAGCAAACGACAGGTTAGTAGCACTGCGAGCCCAGACTTCTTCAATGACTTGCTCTGCTGCTGATTTCTCTGTTGCAGGCCATGAATATAATTCTGGCGTGGCAGGTTCTTCGACGGCTTCAATATTAAGCTTGCCTGTGGGTACCAAAGTGACTCGGTAATACAATGCTTGTGAGCCAGAAGCCTCACGAATAGACCACACGGCGCGACGGTTATTAGTATCTTCTGAAATATTTAAGCCATAACCTGGTGATGATGCATTTTCAACTAAGATGTCAAATGCAGGATCGTTAGGTAATGAGAAATTGACCTCAGCAGGTTGATTCTTTCCATTAAAACTTATTTTGGCATCAACGGCCCAACTTTGTACCTGGTCCCCAGGTAAAAAAGGCACATTGTGTTCGATACCACGATATATGCTGGTGCTGATCCCGATGATAAATAGCAACGCAACGAATATGTAAAACGGTTTACGAGAATGCATTACGGATCCTACTTAATTAACGTGGTAATTTGGTTTTTGGCTTTACCATGAATGTAGATTTGGCCTACATCAACAATGGCAATATCTTTCATAAACTTGCGACCTAGTAATAAAGGATAATCTAGGTGGCTTCGATCCGTTAGGTTTAAATCTGTTTCGGCGGCATATTTACCTATTTTTAAATGGGCATGGATTACTGGACGACGATCATCAGCCGTATCTGCATCTTGTTTAATACGAACAAAGCGTTCAACTTTAGATTCAAAGGTGTTTGCAGGTTGTTCAGTGTTATTAGTTATCACATCATAGCGAACCCACTGTACGCCTTCTCGTTCAAATAATACGATATTGCGTGCGTCTAGAGATGATGACTCTGCACCAGTATCAATGCGTGTGGCAAACTTTAATTTTACTTCATCTATGTAGACACTTTCGACTTCACCAAGTAGAAACTTCTCACCAATAATGGCTTCAGGACATTGCTGTGGGACCGCCACAGGCTTTGGTGTAGGTGGTTGAACAATAATTGTTTTTGGTTTTTGACTCATTGCGGTGCTTACCTGAGTCTTCAACTTTCTAATTTCGTCAGAAAGCGCACTAATGTCATTTGTCTGCTGACTATTTTGTACATTGATGGCATCAATAATGACGGTTTGCGAAACTTGCAAACTGCTATTCAAATCAGCATTGGTCAGCGGTGGTGTTATTGTTTTTTGGGTGGCGGTACAACCCGATAATAGTGCCGCTGCAACGGATAGAGCAATTACCTGCTTTAACATGTCAATTCCTGTTGAATAGTAATATTTATACTAAATCGTGATTCGGTTGGTTCTTTGTTGCAATGATGATAGCCCTCTTAGGCGCGGGATAACCTTCTACGGTTAAACTCACATCATTTGGATCGAGATAATCGACTAGAGATTCATTTTTCATCCAGTGGGTGCTGCGTTGTTCTGCTAGTGAGGTGATATCGATATCTACACAACGAATATCAATAAACTCACATTTCTTTAACCATAACATTAAGGCTGCAACTGATGGTATAAACCAAACGTTGTTCATTTTGCCATATCTATCTTGTGGAACAAGTACCGCATTTTCATCGCCATCAATCACCAGTGTTTCAAGTACCAATTCACCACCCACTCTTAATTGGTCACGTAATTGTAGTAAATGATCTATCGGAGAGCGACGATGATAGAGTACGCCCATCGAGAATACGGTATCAAAGGCATCTAATGCGGGTAATTCCTCTATCCCTAATGGCAGCAAATATACCGGGTGCTGATTACCTGCAACTCGCTTGATAGCTTCAAATTGACATAAAAATAATGGCGAAGGGTCAATCCCTACAACACGAGTTGCACCATCACCTAACATCCGCCACATGTGGTAGCCACTACCGCAACCAACATCTAACACTGTGCGATTTTTTAACGGTGAAATAAAGTTTTTAACTCGGTCCCATTTCCAATCACTGCGCCATTCTGTATCAATTTGAATGCCATGAACGGAAAATGGACCTTTACGCCACGGTTGAAACACCGCCAGTAAATTAGTCAGTTTTTCGACTTGTCCTAGGCTGAGTTGTTCCCCGGTTCCAATTGTTACACTGCTGCTAAAATCTATTTTATCCGGTTGAGGATAATGTAATTTGTTGAGCACTTTTTCCCATTTAGGTAAATTGCCGTGTTTATGATCTCGTTGCCATTTACCTAAAATTGCCGGTAATGTTTCCAACCAGTGTTGTAGGTTTGAATCAGCAATGTCTTTATAAAAAGAGCTAAAATTGATCATTTAATGGCTACCATAGATGCAAAGTTAAAACATTGAAACCAGACTGAGAAGTGACTAAAGCCGTTTTCAGTTAAGCGTTGTTGGTGGACATTTAAGCTGTCTGGACGCATAACGTTTTCTAATGCACTGCGTTTTTGACTTATTTCGAGCTCACTATACCCATTTGCACGCTTAAAATCTAAATGCTGTTCATCTAATAACTGTTGAATTTGATTATCTTCAAAGAATAATTTTTCTGAAATGACTAAAATTCCACCGGGTAACATACCGTCGTAAATACGTTTTATTAGGGCGTCGCGATCATGGGTCGGTAGAAATTGTAGGGTAAAGTTGAGCACCACCATCGACGCATTCTGGATGTCGATATCTCTGATATCAGCACACAATAAATTGACTTGAATGTCGCTGACATACGCAGCAAGATTTTCAGTACAACGCTCAATCATAGACTGGCTATTGTCTACCGCATAAATTTGACATCCGCGCCCTTCAATTTGACGACGAATACTTAATGTAGCTGAGCCTAACGAACTACCGAGATCGTATATATTGCTTTGGGGCGTGACAAAGCGATTAGCAAAATCACCAATGGTATTGATAATTTGTGCGTACCCAGGAACAGAGCGGCGGATCATGTCATTAAATACACCAGCAACACGTTGATCAAATTGAAAATCAGTAATTTGGTCGGTCACATGAGCGTATATCTTATCTTGTTGAGAGTTCATCAGCTGTAATGTGGAAAAGTTAGAAATGTATTTTAGCTAATGATGGTGAACTGCAGCAAGTATCTAGCTAATAATTTGTGAGTTTTTTTTCAAATAGTTGACAATGTTGTTAATAGGACAGGTTTTGAATGCTTATGAATGCTGGTATTATGTGCATAAGCTTCAGAATATTAATTTCTATTCATAAAATTAGCATGACTCAAGACTGAATAATGATATTATTTATTCTTGTAACAAAGTAGCAACAAAGCTGTTTTTTAAGCCATTGCAATCATTTTTTTCTAACCGCTAAAATATTTATGGCTTGGAAAACGGTAGTTAATTTACCCCAAAATGGCAATGAACAAGCTTATTTAATAAATAAGTATAAAAAGTGAAAGTATTAGGGAAAAAACTTGAAATTTATACCTTGGATATTAGCAATATTATTTGCGTGGATATCATTACCTGCGCAGGCAATACATTCAGATAAAGCCAATACGTCAGTACGCCAACTTCCCTTAGTTATCGTGATGGGAGAAGATACTTATCCATTTGAATATTTGGATGAAACGGGAACTCCTGCAGGTATTTTGGTCGATTTGTGGCGCGAATGGTCCATTATTACTGATACCAAAGTGCAATTTGTGTCTCGGCATTGGCAACAGTCACTCGATCAGCTTGAACAGAAAAAAGCAGATGTCCACATTGGCATGTCTCAAAACCAAGCTAGGTTAAAAAAGTTTGATTTTGCCAAACCCTTTACTTCACTCAATACCTATTTATACATTCATAAGTCGCTCAGCAGTAAAAAACAAATTAGTGATTTAGTGCCCTATCAAATTGGTATCGTGAGTGGCTCATCCCATGAAGCAACATTATCAGCGCTAGAACCTAAGCTTAGTTTTAAGCGTTATCAAAATCGTGAACAATTATTACAAGCAGCCGTTAAAGGTGAGTTATTTGTTTTTGCCGGTATTGAAGGATATCAACGCAATTTAGCACTTGAACAAGACATTGCCGCCAATTTTTACAGCTCATCGCGCATACTCATCAAAAAAATCAACTTAGCCCCTGCGGTGGTCAAAGGAGATTTAGAGCTTCTCAACAAAATTAACCATGGTTTTGAATTAATGCCGGCGAAGGTTATTCAGCAAATAGAGCGGCGGTGGTTAGGCTATCATCGACAAACTGCGGGAGTCATTATTGCCATGCAAAATGGTGTCGAGCCTTATGCCGATATCGGCGCTGATGGCTTGCCACATGGAATGTTAGTTGATTTGTGGACTTTATGGTCTGAAAAAACCGGTATCAATATTGATTTTGTTGCGGGTGACATGAGCAGTTCCATTGATGATGTTAAACGTGGTGTTGCAGATGTTCATATTGGTTATCCTGAAAGCCAAGATATGCGCACTGGCTTAAAGCAAGCGTGGCATATTATTTCGGTTAAAAGTCGCTTTTTTAGTTCGAACTTAGCGTTAAGTAGCATTGAAAATACGGCTATGCGGATTGGGGTTTTCCCTACCGCGCCTTATATTAGTGATATTAAAAAAGCATTTCCCAAAGCGCAGTTACGTTTTTATGATTCATTAGACGGCATGGTTAAAGCGGCACGTAAAAATGAAATTAGCGGTTTTGTTTCATCTGCAGCAATGACGTCTCATTACTTATTAGCCAATAAGTTGTGGGCAGAGTTTCGTCAATATACCGATATCGAATTTTCAACAGATATGTATGTTTTAACGCGCATTGATGACAGTGGCTTAGCGGATCGGATTCAAGCTGGATTTAATTTGATTTCTGTCGAAGAACAAATTCAAGTTGAGCGTAAATGGTTAATTAACCCAGACGATCGTTTTTTTGCTAATTCTGCCAATAAAATCAAACTAACAACTCAACAAAAGCAATACGTTAGTAGTCTAGGGGCCATAAAAATGGGTTACCTGAAAAATTGGGCTCCTATGGAGTTTCAGGGTAAAAACGGTGAGTTTTTAGGGGTGAATGCAGACATCAAAAATTTATTGGTTACCCAACTCAATTTAACCATTATCCCGGTGGCTTACGATGATTTTGGCAACATGATGAGCGACCTGGTTAAAGGTGAAATTCATTTAGTAGCCAGTATGGCTAAAACGATTGAGCGCGAAAATACACTGGCATTCTCATTAGCATATTGGCCGTCACCTTGGGCGATAGTCACGTCGTTAACTCAGCCTCCCATTTTTAATATCTCCCAAGTTACCGGTAAACGATTGGCTGTTGTTGATGGCTATCACATTGTCGATCAGCTTCGCCAACAATACCCAGGTATAAAATTAGTGCCTGTTGCAGACACTAAGCAAGGTATGGCAGCGGTTATCACGGGTCGTGCGGATATGTTTGTTGAACAAGTAGCAACATTGGCGACTACGTTAAAAGGTGGCCAATATCCGAGTTTAAAAATGTCTTTATTAGCTGAGTTAACTGAGCAGCATAGCCATATAGGCTTATTTCCGGGCGTCAAAGGTTTAGTGCCTTTGATTGATAGAGTCATTGCGACCATTGATGAAACCGAACAACAGAACATGTATCAAAAATGGGTTTCGCTAGATCTTAATAGTGACACATTACGTTACCAACGTTGGTTGAAAATATTAGTGATTGGTTTGCTGATTATCACCTTAATTGCCATCGTGGTTTTAATGTCGAATCGACGTTTAAATGTCGAAATCCAAAAACGTCTTAAAGCTGAAGAGAACCTTCGATTTATGGCTAATCATGACAATGTTACGGCATTGCCAAATCGTAGTTTACTTGACGATAGATTAGCGCAAGCCACTTTGACTCATCATCGGGATAAATCGAAGTTTGCACTGTTATTTATTGATTTAGATGGTTTTAAAGCAATAAACGATCGGCATGGTCATCATGTGGGGGATAAGTTGCTACAACGTATCGCCTTATTATTAAGCCAACATGTGCGAGATTCTGACACGGTTGCCCGTTTTGGTGGTGATGAGTTTGTGGTGTTATTAAATCATATCGAAGCCAAAGAAAATGCTCGTCAAGTGGCTGAAAATATTTTATTGGGATTAAAGAAACCGTTACTAATCGATGATATCAATGTCACTATTTCGGCCAGCATCGGTATTGCTATTTTTCCTGATGATGCCGATACCGCTGCTTCATTATTGAAAAAATCAGATCAGTTAATGTATCAAGCTAAAAAAGTCGGTGGCCATCAACATAAAATGAGCTAGTTTTTGGTTGATGGTTTTTCCGTCAGTCGATTGAGTTTATTCGCTGTAGGTCTGGTTAATTGCTGCAATCTGATTGATACTTCAATGCATAAGTTTGAGTCACGGTATATAATGCCGTTTTTATCGTTTTCGATTTCCAAAATACCGCTTTGTGGATAAAGGATAGAGTTCAATGCGCAGTCATTATTGTGGAGACATTAATACGTCTCATCTAGGTCAAGAAGTTACTTTAGTTGGTTGGGTTAACCGTAGTCGCGATTTAGGCGGAGTTGTGTTTTTAGACTTACGCGATAGAGAAGGGCTAGTTCAAGTTGTTTTTGACCCAGATCTAAAAGACGTTTTTGATATAGCCAGCACATTGCGCAGTGAGTTTTGTGTTCAAATTAAAGGTGTTGTGCGCGCTCGTCCTGATAGCCAAGTCAATTCACAAATGAAAACTGGTGCGATTGAAATTTTAGGTACGCAACTGACAGTGATTAATGCTTCAGCGCCTTTACCTTTAAGCATGGATAATTATCAAAATAACAGTGAAGAACAACGCTTAAAATACCGTTATTTAGATTTACGTCGCCCAGAAATGGCCGAGCGTCTTATTTTTCGTGCAAAAGTGACCAGTTCTGTTCGTCGCTTCTTAGACACCAATGGCTTTTTAGATATCGAAACGCCTATTTTGACCAAAGCCACTCCAGAAGGTGCGCGTGACTATTTAGTCCCAAGTCGCACTTATAAAGGTCAATTTTTTGCTTTGCCTCAATCACCACAGCTGTTCAAACAGTTGCTCATGATGTCTGGTTTTGACCGCTACTATCAAATTGTTAAGTGTTTTCGCGATGAAGATTTACGTGCAGATCGCCAACCTGAATTTACTCAAATCGATATTGAAACCTCATTCATGTCTGCCGAACAAGTCATGGAAAAAACTGAGCAAATGATGCGCGGTTTGTTTCAAGATTTATTGAATGTTGATTTAGGTGATTTTCCTCGCATGACCTACGCCGAAGCAATGAAGCGTTATGGTTCTGATAAGCCTGATTTACGTAATCCACTTGAATTAGTTGATATTGCTGATTTGGTTAAAGATGTTGAGTTTGCGGTATTTAATGGCCCTGCAAATGATGTCGAAGGTCGCGTTGCGGCACTACGTATTCCAACAGGTGCGTCATTATCTCGTAAACAAATTGACGATTACACTAAATTTGCCGGCATTTATGGTGCTAAAGGTTTAGCGTGGATGAAAATAAATGACTTAGCTGCAGGCATGGATGGTATTCAGTCGCCTGTACTTAAGTTTTTAACTGAATCTATTGTTAACGACATCATCAGCCGTACAGGTGCACAAACCGGCGATATCATCCTATTTGGTGCAGACAAAGCCAATGTGGTTGCTGAAGCATTGGGCGCCTTGCGCTTAAAAGCTGGCGAAGATTTCAAGTTACTTGAAGGACAGTGGCGCCCAATGTGGGTTGTCGACTTCCCAATGTTTGAGAAAATTAACGGTGGATTCCACGCGGTTCATCATCCATTTACTGCGCCTCGTGGTATTAGTCCAGCAGAATTAGCAGCAGATCCAGCAGCAGCTATTTCAGATGCCTACGATATGGTATTGAATGGTTGTGAATTAGGTGGCGGCTCAGTGCGTATTCATAACGCCGAAATGCAAAGTACAGTATTCAGTATTTTAGGTATTGAAGCTGAAGAAGCACAAGAAAAGTTTGGCTTCTTACTTGAAGCGTTACGTTACGGTACACCTCCACACGCGGGTTTAGCGTTTGGTTTGGATCGTATTGTCATGTTGATGACCGGCGCAAGCTCGATTCGTGACGTAATGGCATTCCCTAAAACGACTACCGCGGCATGTCCATTAACTAACGCTCCTGGTTTTGCTAACCCAGTGCAGTTAACGGAATTGGGTATTGCGGTGATTGAAAAGGTTAAAACTGAAGAGTAAACATTATTGTTCAGCGTAATACGCTCTTAAATAGGGCACCACATACCGAGGCTGCTGCCTCGGTATGTTTTTGACAAGTATGGTTTTTTACTTGAATTATCCAATTGGATAAAGGAGCTTAAGATGGCAGGACACAGTAAATGGGCCAATATAAAACATCGTAAAGCCGCACAAGATGCTAAACGCGGTAAGTTGTTTACCAAATTTATTCGAGAGCTTACTGTAGCAGCTCGCGAAGGCGGTTCAGATGTTGATGCTAACCCCAGATTACGCGCTGCAGTTGATAAAGCCTTATCCAATAATATGACCCGTGATACCGTTGAACGCGCCATAAAACGCGGTGCCGGTGAGATAGATGGTCAGCAACTAGAAACCATTATTTATGAAGGCTATGGTCCAGGTGGTACTGCGGTCATGGTTGAAACGATGACAGACAATCGTAATCGCACCGTTTCTGGG
Source organism: Shewanella sp. AC91-MNA-CIBAN-0169 (assembly GCF_040310165.1). Classification (NCBI taxonomy): domain Bacteria; kingdom Pseudomonadati; phylum Pseudomonadota; class Gammaproteobacteria; order Alteromonadales; family Shewanellaceae; genus Shewanella; species Shewanella sp. AC91-MNA-CIBAN-0169. Next base: position 19,855 of record NZ_JBEOPM010000034.1, on the reverse strand, counting down.
GTGCGTAATGCGTTTAATAAGTCGGGTGGTAACTTGGGTACCGATGGTTCAGTGGCCTATTTATTTACTAAATCTGGCATTATTTCCTACGACACCGATATTGATGAAGATAGCCTAATCGACAGTGCATTAGACGCAGGCGCCGAAGATGTTATCACTCATGATGATGGTTCAATCGATGTATTCACCACTCCAGAGACCTTTGGCAAAGTCAAAGATGCACTTGATAGTGCTAGTTTTGGTTCTGTTCATGCTGAAGTGACTATGGTTGCATCCTTAAAAGCTGAACTTGATGCAGATACCGCCGAAAAATTTTTACGTTTAATCGATACCTTAGAAGACCATGATGATGTACAAGAGGTATATCATAATGCTGAGATATCAGATGACGTTATGCAAGCGTTAGACAACGCATGAGGCATCAATGGCCATTATTTTAGGAGTCGATCCCGGCTCCCGCATTACAGGCTACGGGGTGATCCAATGCCAAGGCCGTCAACAGATTTACCTTGGTAGCGGCTGTATTCGAACCTCTGCCGATGAATTACCACAACGATTACAACAAATTTATGCAGGCTTATGCGAAATCATTACCCAATATCAGCCGGATGAATTTGCTATTGAACGGGTATTTATGGCCAAAAATGCTGATTCAGCCTTAAAGCTTGGCCAAGCCAGAGGCGCGGCAATTGTTGCCGCTACGTGTGCTGGACTGCCCGTTGCGGAATATAGCGCAACCCAAATAAAAAGTGCTGTAGTGGGGACAGGCCGAGCTCAAAAAACGCAAGTTCAACATATGATTAAGCAACTACTCAAACTACCTGCTTCACCACAAGCTGACGCGGCTGATGCATTAGGAGTAGCAATATGCCATTTTCATACTTATCAAAGCCTTATCGCTATGGGTGGTAAAGCTAGCAGCAGAACATATGGAAGATACAAATGATAGGTCGTTTAAGCGGTATTTTAGTTGAAAAACAAGCGCCTGAAGTGGTGCTTGATGTCAATGGCGTTGGTTACGAATTACAAGTGCCGATGACCAGCTTTTATGAATTACCAGGGTTAAATCAAGCTGCGATGTTATTTACTCATTTTGTGGTGCGTGAAGATGCGCAGTTACTTTATGGTTTTATCACAAAACAAGAGCGTGCATTATTCCGATTATTGATTAAAACCAATGGCGTTGGGCCTAAACTGGCATTAACGATTTTGTCGGGTATGACTGCATCTGAGTTCGTGTCATGTGTTGAGCGAGATGACATTGCCACCTTAGTTAAACTGCCAGGTGTCGGTAAGAAAACCGCAGAGCGTTTAGTGATTGAAATGCGTGACAAGCTTAAAAGTTTACTTGAAGCTTCTGCAGGCTCGGAGCGCGAGTTTATGCTGCAAAGTAATTATACTCCAGCTGCCCCAGTTGATAGTGCAGAAGAAGATGCAATTTCAGCTTTATTGTCGTTAGGTTATAAGCCTGCTCAGGCCAGCAAATCGGTTTCTGCGGCTTTTAAAGAAGGCATGAGCTCAGAAACGCTAATTAAAGCTGCATTAAAATCAATGCTATAAATATGATATGCATAAACAGGGTACGTAAAAATGATTGAAGCTGATCGCCTAATCCAACCGCAGGTACAAGGTCAAGATGAACTGATTGATCGTGCTATGCGCCCTAAAATGTTGGATGAGTATACCGGTCAAGATGATACTCGAGCGCAGCTTAAGGTTTTTATTCAAGCAGCGATAAATCGCCGGGAAGCCCTTGATCACATGCTGATTTTCGGTCCTCCAGGATTAGGTAAAACAACGTTAGCGATGATTGTGGCTAATGAAATGGGCGTGAACATCAAATCCACTTCTGGCCCTGTGCTTGAAAAAGCCGGTGATTTAGCGGCATTGTTAACCAATCTTGAAGAAGGTGATGTGCTGTTTATCGATGAAATTCATCGTTTAAGCCCTGTAGTGGAAGAGATCCTTTATCCGGCGATGGAAGATTACCAACTGGATATTATGATTGGTGACGGCCCTGCAGCACGTTCAATTAAGTTAGATTTACCGCCATTCACGCTTATTGGGGCGACCACTCGTGCTGGAGCACTAACATCACCACTGCGGGCGCGTTTTGGTATTCCACTGCGTTTAGAGTTTTACAATGTCAAAGATCTTACCACTATCGTGACACGCTCAGCGAATGTGATGGAGCTTGAGATTGATCAGCAAGGTGCGATTGAAATCGCCAAACGTTCACGAGGCACCCCGCGAATTGCTAATCGTTTATTACGCCGCGTTCGCGACTATGCGGAAGTCAAACATGATGGTAAAGTCACCCAAAAAGTTGCCGAATATGCGCTTGATTTACTTGATGTTGATGAGCAAGGTTTCGATTATTTAGACCGTAAACTCTTGCTGGCAATTATTGATAAATTTATGGGTGGTCCAGTAGGATTAGATAACCTTGCCGCCGCGATAGGTGAAGATAGAGAAACGATTGAAGATGTATTGGAGCCTTTTTTAATTCAACAAGGCTTTATTCAGCGCACACCTAGAGGACGTATCGCTTCTCAAAGAGCCTACGATCATTTTAGTTTGGTTAGACCTGAAAAAGCGTAATCTGTTTATTAGCTATTTTAGTCCCACACTAATGACTTGTAGATATATAGCCTAGCGCAGTAAAATTTTGTACGAAATCTCTGTCATCAAAATGATAAAACCAGCTTTCGCTGGTTTTATCATATCTAACGAATCTAAAGTGTACTTTCAAGCGCACCTATTTTTGCTGCTTAGGCAATATTAGCCAAGTGCTTCAGTTGCTGATTTTTTTTGAATTAATTCGATTTTGTATCCGTCTGGATCTTCGACAAACGCAATTTCAGTTTTGCCGCCAGCAACAGGGCCAGGTGCTCGAGTGATTTTACCGCCAGCAGCAGCAATTGCTTCGCAGCGCGCATAAATATCGTCTTCGCCTATGGCCAAATGTCCAAAACCATTGCCTAAATCGTATGTATCGGTACCCCAGTTATAGGTTAATTCGATAACGGCTTGGCCTGTGGTTTCTTCACCAAAACCAACAAAGGCTAGGGTGTATTTATATTCTGAGTTTTCAGATTGACGCAGTAGTTTCATTCCCATCACTTGGGTATAAAATTGAATGCTGCGATCTAGGTTGCCTACACGGATCATCGTATGAAGTAATTGCGACATGATATGCTCTCTTATAAAAATTTATCTAAGTTTAACAAGTTCAGATGACAATGAAAATATTAGCGGTTGATACCAACAAAATTTTGCTTTAGCTCACATTTGTGAGGATATTTTTTGGGTTAAACGCTAAAAAGCGTTATTGTTGCCATATACACATTTGGAGGCAAGACAATGAATACAGAATTGAAAATGGCATTAGGCACTACAGTTATTATTGCGATTTGTTTTAGTGCATTTTTTGTGTCGTTGTTTTAGGCGTCATCAAAAATTAGATAGTCCCATTTGAGCCATCACTAAAGATGTATTGCATATTAATTGATGAGTTAATATACAATACATTAATATAAAACCCCTAAAGTGCCTTCGGTGCTTTGGGGGTTAATTTTCTGGGTATATCTTGTCTTTAAAATCACAAGTCTTCAATTATACAGCAGTCGCATCGTGGTTTTCTGGCTAAGCACCGTTCGCTGGTCTTGGTGTATTCGACTGTTTCAGATCCAAAAGTGACATTTCATCGGTTGTGATCTCGCCAATTTCTGTATGCCTAATTCAGTTTGAACTGGAATATAACGAAGAGAATGGTGTTAACCAAACTTGTTTTCATGATGTTTTAAGGTTAATTCTACCCGTTCCAATGCTGTCATGATCATCGCCGCAATTGATGGAGATTGGTTTTTAATAAATAATGTTGACGAATGAGCCGCACACAACACTTCAGCACCGCTCCATTGCTTCGCTATATCCGTGGCCCAAAGCCGAAAATCATCAGCAGCTCCTTTGCGTCGTTCCAATGTTTTCGACAGTGTCATATGAAAAGACAATTCTGGACTTTTTAAAAAACGAAGTATACCGGGTAATTGAAGGTACATTAATGTGTCGTCAACGTGAATGGTTTTTGATTCTTTGTGGTAAGCAAGCACCGATGAAAAATGTAGGCGCTCGTTTTTGGAAATAAAATCGACCCCTCGGGGCACTGAAAATTCAAAATCGTCTGAAAACAAAGCGGCAAACTCGTTTGAATTAGTTAACTCTGTTTGCCATGTTAGATTGGGCAATTTATCGATATGGCGCTGTGTGCCATAGAGTTTTGCGTTTGGATAATCCCCATGTATTTTTTCAATATGTACGGTGTGGAATGGATGCAAATTAATAATCGCTTCAATGTTGACTCCATTGTTGGTCAGCGAATCGATTTGCTGTTTAACGTCGTCTTGCATCTCATAAGCGTCAAGCAATACAAACTTGCCATTACCGCGCTTTACTAAAGAAGTGTGGGTGCCAATATTTAATAAACCGAAAACGTTAAACTCACCACGAATATTCCAAAACTTATCTGAAATTTTTAATATTTTGTCAGTCATAGTTGATACTCATCGTTTGTTTCACCTCAGGATAATTCGCCAAGTATAAAGAGAGTGAAGTAAATTTTTATTTACTTCACTCTGACGGCTTATGCCCTAGATGCTAGGCTCTTATCTCGTATCTAAAATTCCGACACAGAGACCGTAGAGCAAAATGGATTTGCTGAGAAATGACAACATAAGCACTCAGGCAACGGATCCTTCCGCTGTACCATTTGTTCTCTGGTCCGACAATCCGTTCGAACCCGCATTCTAAAAATGGCTCTCCAGTGTTGGCTTACAATTTAAGTGGTTCAACAGTAGACACTAAGCTGCTGTGATGCTGAACGTTGACCATGCCAGTTTGCATATTGCTCCTGTCCAATAGAGTGGCTGTCCGGTTAGAGCGGCTGCCTAGTGGGGCGGATGATAATCTCGTTGACATCAACATCTGTCGGCTGCTCAATGGCATAAGCAATTGCTCGCGCAATCGCATCAGGGTCAATGGCCATCTCGTACATTTCATCAACACCCTTGGCAGTATCGGGGTCGCTGATTTTACTGGTCAGCTCGGTCGCCACGGCCCCAGGCGAAATATTGGTGGAGCGGATTTCCCCATTGCCTTCCTGACGCATGCCTTCTGATATCGCCTTCACGGCAAACTTGGTAGCGGAATAAACGGCGGACGCGGGAAAGACCTTATGTCCGGCTATCGACGAGAGATTAATAATGTGGCCGACATGCTGCTCGCGCATGGTCGGCAGCACCGCGGCAATGCCGTAGAGCACGCCTTTGATATTGACGTCAATCATCTTCTCCCATTCGTCGACCTTGAGTTCATCGAGGGGCGATAGCGGCATCAGACCAGCGTTGTTGACCAGCACGTCGATGCGGCCGTAAGCTTCCTTCGCGGCCTTGGCCAGCGACTCGACCTGAGCGCGGTCAGTGACATCGGTAACTTGATAAATAGCTTCTCCACCTTGATCCTTAATCGTGTCACGCAGCTCCACAAGGCGTTCCTCGCGGCGAGCAGCAAGCACCAGTTTGGCGCCACCCTTTGCCAAGCGTAGTGCTGTGGCTCTACCCAGACCACTGCTGGCACCGGTAATGATAACGACTTTGCTATTGATCTCTGACATGGATTTTCTCCTGTTGAAATGAATGATTGAATTTTACAAGTTAACGGTCCAAGCCTGGTGTTACGCCAGTGACGCGACGGTCAGGCTGATTGCATATTCTGCACCATACCGTCGTAACGGCCTGTAGTAGCGGCCTCCACCAGTACATGGGCCACATCCGCTCGAGATGCTTTGGCCGATTTGTCGACGTCCTCACCTAGGATCACATCCGTGCCGCGGCTCTTGTTGGTCAATGCCACAGGGCGCAGGATCGAGTAGGTTACTCCGGAAGCCTTGAGGTATTCGTCTGCTTCGTGTTTGGCATTCAGGTAAGGGGCCATGTCGCCGGTGGGATTGGATTGATCTGCGCCGATCGAGCTGAGCATCACGAAACGCTTCACGCCAGATTCCTTCGCCAGATCAATCAGTCGCTTAGCGCCGTCCCGGTCCACTTTTTTGGTCATTTCAGGGCCCGTGCTTCCTCCCGAGCCAGCGGCAAAGATCACCGCGTCCATGCAGTCGCACAGGCCGGTTTCCAGGTCGGTCAGGTCACCATGGCGCAGGTCTACGCCTTGGGGCAGTAAACTGGTATCCGAACTTTCGCGAACCAGCGCTATCGGCTTATGGCCCTGTTCTATCAGGTACTGGGCCAGAAGCTGGCCCGTTTTGCCGGTGGCACCGGCGACAAGAATGTTCATGCTCATAGAGAAATCCTTAATGTTGGATGAAATGGGCGAAATTGTGGGTGTAAAGCGAGGTCAGGGGAGAAAAATTGACTTTACGTTGACGAATTCCTTCATACCAAAGCCACCGTGTTCACGTCCGTACCCAGAATTCTTGACCCCGCCAAATGGCATATTCGGATCAGCAGCCCCAAACGAATTAATACGGATCATGCCTGTGTCGAAGTCATCGCGCGCCAGTTTGAGGGCTCGCTCCTCGTCCTTTGAAAAGATCCCACCGCCGAGTCCATAGCGGCTGTCATTAGCCAGCCGCATGGCGTCCTCATCATCACTGGCGCGGATAATCGACGCGACAGGTCCGAAGATTTCATCGTCGTAGGCCGGCATTCCTGGCGTGAGGTCTGCTAGCACAGTGGCTGGATAATAGGCACCCGTGCGGTTTGGTATTTCACCACCGCAGAGGATTTTTGCACCCTTGGCGACGCTGGCATCCACCTGCTCCTTGACGGTGTCAAACTGCTCCTGGCTGGAAAGCGGGCCAAGCTGGGTATTCTTATCGGTGGGGTCACCCATGTTGATCTTTTGCATTTGGGCGACGAAAGCCTCGACAAAGTCGTCATAGACCTTATCGGTCACGATGAACCGCTTGGCAGAAACGCAGGTCTCTCCGTTGTTGTAAAGTCGACCCATTACCGAAAATTTTACGGCGGTTTCGATATCGGCATCCTCAAGCACCAGGTAAGCGTCATTCGAGCCAAGTTCGAGTACCGTCTTCTTTAATTCTTTGGCGGCCACAGCACCGATGTGTCGCCCAGCGCCATCGCTGCCGGTCATTGTGACACCACGGACCTTAGGGTGGGCTATCAGCTTGTCGCTGGTGTCGTGGTCAATCACCAAAACCTGGAACAGGTCCTCGGGCAAGCCGGCCTCAATGCACAATTCACGCAAACGTAGACCGGATCCGGTGCAGATGCTAGCGTGCTTCAGAATACAGCCATTACCAGCCATCAGATTGGATGCCAGTACACGAACCGGCTGGTAAAGGGGAAAGTTCCAAGGCTGAATTGAATAGATAACGCCGATGGGCTGATAACTGATGACGCCGCGTTTACCGTTGAGTGCTTGCTCACGATCTTCATCGGCCAGCACGTCGGGTCCATTTTCAGCGGTGTAATTAAAGATAGCTGCACAGAGTTCGACCTCAACGTGTCCATCCTTAAGGAGTTTGCCGGTTTCGTTGGTCATCAAAGCGGCCAATTCATCGGCATTGTCGAGCAACTTTTGAGCGATCATCTTGAGGTAGGGGGCCCGTTCCTGATGGGTCAGTTCGCGCCATTGCAGAAATGCCCCATGGCAGGACTCAAGCCGATCCGTCGCCTGCTTTTCGGTCATGATGTCGTAGGTATGGATTTCTTTTTCGGTCGCGGGATTAATGGTGGTGATTGTCGACATGGTTGCTCCTTCCTAGTCTGATAGGCTAACGCCGTTGACGCTAGCTAAGGTGGATTATCAGTCAATTGGCGGGATCTGTCTGTTCGCTTGCCAACACTACCACGTTGCAAACATCGCCGAGCTCCTGCTGGAAGTGGATAAATGGCCCAAAGAAAAAGTATAAAAAGAATAAACCACATGCTTGATCTATTCATCATGGTCTGATGTTGTTGGGTTGAGGGTCATTGAACCCACTGTTGGAACAAGTCAATGGATGAGGAAGTTAGGGATTGTTAGTGCTAGGTATCAATTTTATTCGATAAATCGACAAAAAAGTGCTAGGTAGGCATGTCGACTTCCCCCCCTTTTTGTAAGAATGCTTGTAAGAATACGGGACCAGTGAACAAATTTGATGGTGCTAATCCCCTAGGCGATATCTTGTTGTTAGGGGGCTCGGATTGACGACAGTAAATTGTCTGGCGCTGAAATGGGCGGTGGTATTGACCCACTTGCTGTAATGGCAGCAAAATAGTTTATCTTTGAACGCTTGATATGTTATTCCTGTATGGCAGGACATGATTAAGTGAACCACTGGACTCACGAAAGTATTTAGTCAATTATTATGCTATATGTCGGATCAGTAATGCTATATGTCGGATCAGTAATGCTACATGTCAGATCAGTGATGCTGTATGTGAGATCAGTGATGCCATCTGTGCGCATTCGATGAGTCAGAATAAGCGTATTCAAGCGGTGGTTATGCGCTTATATATATCAGAGAAAATTTGAACGTCGGCTAGCTAAGTGTTACCGACCTACAAGCTGCCTGGAACAATACGCGTACTAGTAGCAGAATGCCGATGGTTGGCTCTTTTTTCCAGAATTCCATGTCCGATCAGCCAACCTTCAAAAATGTTTTGATAGTCTAATTAAGTTAGACCAATGCGACAAAGCTGACGTTTAGTTCATGAAAGTTTCTCTGATCCCAGAGGTTACTTTTCATTTTCAGACGATGATGGCTTCTGTGAGTCTGCTGATTCTTCTTCTGACTTTTCTTCTGACTTTTTTTCCGGCAACATGGTATTGAGCTTCTCACCGCCTTTGGCGCCAAAATCCAATGTTCTGATAGGAAATGGAATTAAGATATCCGCTTTTTCTAGCGCTTTTTTAATTTCTACAACCGCCGTATGTCGAGCTTTCATAAAGCCAGTGTCACCTGGGTAATCGATCCAGAACCAGACTACTAAGTTTATACAGCTGTCTGCAAATCCCTCAGCAAACACGGCAGTTTGTTCTTTTTTGATAACAAAATCACAAGCGTTTATCGCTTCTTCAATAACTCCAGCTGCCTTCTCTGGGTCGTCTGCGTAAGAAATACCAACGGGTACTACGATGCGCCTGACCCCTGTAACCGTATAATTTGTGAGTACGTTTCGAAACAAGATTTTATTTGGAATAACTTCTATTTGGCCAAAAAACGTTTCGACTAATGTGTTACGCAAATTAATGGTTTTTACGGTGCCAAACACATCTCCTGCCTCAACCACATCGCCAATTTGAAATGGCTTACGAATACCCATCGCAATACCAGCAATAAGATTCTCTGCCATGTCTTGAAAAGCAAAACCAAGTGCTAGGCCAATAATACCTGCGCCAGCTAAGAGTGACGTTACAGTACCGGTTAATCCTAAAAACTCTAGGGCGATAAATAGCCCTGTCAACAGCACCAGCATCTTGATAATTGATGAAAGTAGATCGGCAATTTGTTCAGACTCTAAGGTTTTATGAAGCACTTTTCGAACGACTCTACCAACATATTTAGCCAGTAAGCCAAAAAACATGGCTAATAGAAAGGCGACTATAAAATTCGGCAAGTGTTTAATGCCAGCTTCTAGCCAGCCTTGTAATTTTTCGTCAATTAGCTGCCAGAATTTGTCTAATACAGAGAGGTCCATTAATATTATTCCCACTATTATTTATCATCGTTCTTCAATGCAGATTCAGCCCGTGTATTGAGCTTCTCTAGTGTCGAGGATAGGTAAAATAAAACGTCATTTTTCATAAAATGAAAATCCATGTAGCCTCATATTCTCCATACTAACATCTCTTTACTATCCTTGAGGGAGTGAAAGTCAGCGCACTGTTGTCTACTATTTAAAAAAGCTCAGCACATGCTGCGGACAACAGAGCTTTCTACACCGTCATCACCCGATGTTATTCGCTCAACGTTAAAGATGTCACAAGTTGACTTTACGCGGTGACTGGGGTAACGGTGGGAGCGTTGATCTTCCTCTATTGCCTCGGGATAATTTGGGACGATTTTTTAGCTAAAAATATGTGTATCAATGGCAATAGTGGGCTAGCCAAATATCGGAGTATCGCTGTTGATAAAACCAATTCTATCATTGCGAAAGAGTCGGTGAGTGCCATAAGCACAAATAGTTAAGTTAAGTTAAACCTAGCATTTTTGGTTCTTTTTCTTTATGCCTTTGCTTCTTGAGGCAGTCCAGTTTCGCGCAATGCTTTTGTATCTTTTAATGGATATGCACCAAAAAACGGCGGTATTCCCAACTGAATTGAGAGGGGCTCTCGTAGCCAACTTTGAATGTCGTTGTCACATCTAAGTTGTCGGTTAACATTAAACGACGAGCTTCGTTCAAACGTAAAATTTTCGAAATTGCAGAGGCGTCACTGAACGAAAATGACTGTAAGATAAGTATAGATACATGCCGATTTGGTGTTGGACTCTTACGCTCAGGGCGGCGAATTGTCAGTGAAATGGTGAACAATACACCATACCAATAGGTTTGGAACTTTTCCCTCTTTATCCCGCAACAGGACAAAAGAGAGAACAGACATGACACATATCGACGTCAACAAGGTGATAGACTATTCAGTTTTATCTTTAAATTCGCATAAATCTTCAATTATACAGCTGCCGCATCGTGGTTTTCGTGCTAAACAAGTATAACGTCCGTGTAGAATAAACCAATGATGTACATCCACTTTAAACTCGCTCGGCACCACTTTAAGCATATTCAGTTCAACTTGGTCGACATTTTTGCCAGGAGCAAACTTCGTTCGATTTGCTAGCCGAAAAATATGCGTATCAACGGCAATAGTGGGCCAGCCAAAGGCGGTATTGAGTACTACATTGGCCGTTTTTCGTCCCACTCCAGGTAAAGCTTCTAATGCTTCTCGATTCTCGGGTACTTCGCCACCATGTAAATCAACCAGCATTTTACAGGCGTTAATCACATTAACGGCTTTGTTATTGTATAAGCCAATTGTTTTGATGTATTGCTTAAGCCCATCAACGCCTAAGTCATAGATTGCTTGAGGCGTATTGGCAACAGGAAACAACTTATCAGTTGCCTTGTTGACACTGACATCGGTTGCTTGTGCTGATAGCGTGACAGCAACTAATAGCTCAAATGGACTAGAAAAGTTCAGTTCAGTTTCAGGCTTAGGATTATTGTCTCTTAATCTGTTGAGTATTTGTTGTCGCTTATCTTTATTCATAATAATCGGTCATTTTATCGTTAAGTTAACGGTCTCAGTAGTTTAACTGCAAAGTCTTGTTAGTTGACTTTAGTGATCCGCGCACGCGTTACGCTAACACTTTCTACCTTAGGTTGCAGGGCGTTAACTCGGCTATCGATGACATTTTTAAGGGCTATTAATAATCCCATGCCAATAAAAGCACCCGGCGGCAACATAGCCAATAAAAATGGCGTGTCCACATGCCATACATGAATGGTTAACACACTTGCCCAATCACCTAATAGTAAATCTGCACCGCCAAATAACGTTCCTTGGCCGAGCAATTCGCGGCTAGCACCTAAAACAACCAGTACAGCGGTAAAGCCTAAGCCCATCATTAATCCATCGAATGCCGAATGCGCTAATGAGTTACGCGAGGCAAATGCTTCTGCGCGGCCGATAATGACGCAGTTGGTTACAATCAGCGGTAAGAAAATACCCAATGACAAATATAAATTATAGGCATAAGCATTGATCAGTAATTGCACGCAAGTAACAAGCGCGGCAATGATCATGACAAACACGGGGATACGAATTTCTTTAGGCACAAAATCACGTACCAAGGAGACTAAAATATTGGATCCAACTAATACCAACAACGTCGCGACGCCCAAACCCAATGCATTGGTGATTGTTGCGGTAACGGCTAGTAGCGGACATAACCCTAATAATTGTACTAATCCCGGGTTATTTTTCCATAGTCCTTGAGCTGCAATTTCACTATATTTACTCATGGTTGGCCTCACAGACATAATGACTTTGATAAAGTGCTTGGCGATGTTGTTCAACAAATGTCAGTGCATTGGCAATCGCTTTAACGTAAGCGCGTGGAGTAATAGTGGCACCCGTAAATTGGTCAAATTGACCACCATCTTTCTTTACTTTCCACATATTGGTGTTGTCTTTAAATAACTTACCACTGAAATGAGTGACCCAATCCGATTTTCTCAGTTCAATTTTATCACCAAGCCCCGGGGTTTCTTGATGGGAAAGGGTACGAACACCTAATATTTTACCTTGGTTATCTACACCAATAATGAGTTTTATTTCTCCGTTATAACCATCTGGTGCAATAGCTTCAATCGCGATGGCTACGGGGAGTTCATTTTTATAAGCAAGGTATGCTGGTAAGTCAGCTTTAGTGCCTAACAGTTCCGGGGAGTTAACCAAAATGCATTGTTCACTGAGTACATTATCGTATAACTCAGTCGGCACAATTTGGTTAAGCGTTAAGGTTAATTGTTTTTGTTGTTGCAATAATATGGTGTCACTGGTTAACGCGTTCACTAACGCAACTAGGCCAGTGCAACATAAGGCAAATAGGCCAAGTAATAGGCCATTTTTAATCATCGGGTTAGTTGTTAAAATAGACATTATTAATTTCCTACTCGATGACCATAACTGCGTGGACGAACATAATAATCGATAAATGGCGCGCACATATTGGCTAATAAAACGGCGAAAGCGACGGCGTCAGGATAACCACCAAATGTTCGTATTAAGTATATGAGTAAGCCGATCATGGCACCAAATATAAGTCGACCTCTAGGACTTGCTGCTGCGGTAACGGGATCTGTGGCAATGAAAAATGCCGCCAGCATGGTTCCTCCTGAAAATAAATGCATCACAGGGCTAACGAAGGTATCTGGGCTGATCAAAAAACCAATACTGGCACAGACAAACAAAGTCAGCACAATAGCGCCGCTAATATGCCAGCGTATCACCTTAAGCTTTAGCATCACTAGGCCACCAACAAAATAGGCCATATTGACCCAAAACCAACCTTCGCCGACACTGCCAGAGAAGATGGTTTTAGTCATACTTTCTGTTGTGGTAAGCCCCATAGAAAGGTCTGTTTTTAATGTGTCGAGTGGCGTTGCCATGGTGGTGCCATCAATCGCCAAATGGAAAAAATCTGCAGCATATCCCGTGTTTAATTCAAAGATACTGTTGAAGGTATGCAACATATCTGCGTAATTGACGGTTAAGGTTTGAGGGGCAACCCATGAGGTCATTTGTACCGGAAATGAAATCAGCAGCAGTACATAAGCGGCCATTGCAGGATTAAAGACGTTATTACCTAACCCACCATAGAGTTGTTTAACAATAACGATAGCAAATAATGTTCCGATGACAATTAACCACCAAGGTGCTAATGGCGGGATCGCGACCGCAAGTAAGCTTGCGGTAACCAATGCGCTATTATCAGTTAAGGTGGCGACAATATTTTTATTGCGCAGTTTCATTACTGCAGCTTCTGCTAAATAAGCCACCGTAATTGCGAGTAATAATTGAACTAACGTGCCGTAACCAAAATAATAGCTTTGTACTGCAATACCTGGAATAAGGCATAGTGCCACACGCTTCATTACCGTATTGGTGTGCAATGTTGTGCTGACATGTGGAGATGAGGCAATTTTAAATGCCATAGTTATAGTTCCTCTTGCTTAGCACTGTTAGCGAGTTTCTTGGCTTTCGCTTTGGCAACCGCGGCAGCAATTTTAGCTTTTTTGTCATCGACAGGGATTGCTGCAATGGTTATATCAATTTCGATTGCTGGGTTCACTTCGTTTGCGGTATCGCGAGTCTGATCGCCGTCTACGTCATTTGTCGGGCTAGAATCACCAGCTAATGCCGCTTTCTTGGCTTTCGCTTTGGCAACCGCGGCAGCAATTTTAGCTTTTTTGTCATCGACAGGGCTTGCTGCAATGGTTGTATCTGAATTAACTTCGTTTGCGGTATCGCGAGACTGATCGGCGCTCACATCATCTGCCACAGCAGATTCATTGGCTAATGCTGCTTTCTTGGCTTTTGCTTTGGCTACGGCGGCAGCAATTTTAGCTTTTTTGTCATCGACAGGGCTTGCTGCAATGGTTGTATCTGTTTGGCTTGCTGGATTAACTTCGTTTGCGGTATCGCGAGCCTTATCGCCGCTCACATCATCTGCCACGCCAGACACATTGGTTAATGCTGCTTTCTTGGCTTTAGCTCTAGCAACTGCAGCAGCAATTTGTGCTTTTTTATCATTGCCGGTGTCAATGTTCTCGTTAGTTATATCCGTTGTGACCGCAGCTACATCACTTTGATTATCTACTTTAGACTGAGCTGCAAAGGCGGCTTTTTTAGCTTTCGCACGTTCAATAGCGGCATTAACTGCTGTTTTCTTCGCGCTGGTACTGTCTATTGCTGCTTTTGGTGCATCAGTATCAGATGTTGTTACAGCAGTATCAGCAGTATCAGCAGTTATGCCTTCTGCAGCCTGGGATTTTTTAGCGGCGATACGTGCCATAGCAGCGGCTACCGCATCTTTATCACCCGACTTCATATTTGCTTGGCGTTTGGCAGCTGCTTGTTTTGACTTTTCTTCTCGAGCATTTTTTTCATCTTCAAGTCGTTGTAAGCGTGTTTCGAAACGAATTTTTGCTTTTTCAGCTTGTAGTTTTTCTTCTGCGGTATTCTTCAACGCTGATTTCGCGACCCGATAATATTCAACTAAAGGAATGTCACTTGGGCATACGTAGCTGCAACAACCGCATTCAATACAATCTTTTAAGTTAAAACTTGCCGCTTTGTCGTATTCCTCCGCTTTGGCGTGCCAGAATAGCTGTTGCGGTAACAATAACGCGGGGCAGGCGACTGCACACTCACCACAACGAATACAGGCTTTCTCATCTGGATCAGGAGCTATTTCTGCTTGGCTTGGTGCCAATAAACAGTTGGTTCCTTTTGATATTGGCACATCAAGATCACTCAACGCGTATCCCATCATCGGACCGCCGACAATGACTTTTTGTAAACTCTGCGGTTCAAAACCGACTTGGCTGAGGGCATCAGCTACTGTAGTGCCAATTCTCAGCCAATAGTTTCCAGGTTTACCGATGGATTCACCGGTTAACGTCACTACGCGTTCAATGAGTGGTTTACCCTGTAATACCGCTTCTTGAATGGCATAGGCGGTACCGACGTTATGCATAACAATACCAAGTTGAGCAGGAATGGCGCCACTGGGCACTTCTTTGCCGGTAATAATTTGAATAAGTTGTTTTTCGCCGCCTGACGGGTACTTTGTCGGAATAACGGTGACACGGATCATATCGTTAGGTAATGAGCTGCGACGAATAGCAGACTCCATTGCTTGAGCCGCTTCAGGTTTATTATCTTCAATAGCGATAATAATACGTTGTGCGTTAAGCAAATGCTGAATGATACTAATACCAGTTAATATTTCATCACTGTATTCACGCATTAATCGATCATCAGCACTAATGTAAGGTTCGCACTCCACCCCATTAATAATGATTAAATCGATTTCACTCGCGGGGTTGAGTTTTACATGACTGGGAAACGCTGCGCCGCCCATTCCTGCAATACCTGCTTGCCTTATTTTGGCTAAAATATCGGCTTTGGACAGTTGTTCAATCTGATTTGAGGTAAGTTCACACCAAGTATCATGTCCATCGGCTTCGATAATGCAACTCAGCACAGGCAATGAAGAGGGATGATTGCTACCGTGTTGCTCTATCGCGACAACGGTCCCGGAAGTAGGGGCATGGACGGGTAAATAAATAAAACCAGCACCTTCAGTGAGTGGTTGTCCTTTTAATACCTGGTCTCCGACCTTGACACTCAAGGTCGCTTGTTGACCAACAAGAGGAACCGGTATCACAAATCGCGATTGCAGTGGCAAAGGTGATATGGTGCTTTGGTTGGAAAGTGATTTAAGTTCAGGTGGATGGATCCCGCCAGGAGAGCGCCACAAAGTACCTTTATCTAATTGCTCTAATAACGTTAGCACCGTTTGTCCTCTTGCTCTGTATTGATCACGTTGATAGGGATCGCGCGTAATTTCCAATCCCAATTTTGTATTGTGGTTTCAACTGGGATCATATCAATGCAATCGACAGGGCAAGGCTCAACACATAAGTCACAGCCGGTACAATCTTTGGCAATAACGGTATGCATTAATTTACCAGCACCTAAAATGGCATCAACTGGGCAGGCTTGAATACATTTGGTACAACCAATACATTCATCTTCACGGATATAAGCTACTTTTTTAATACTGGCTTGTGCTTCTTCGCCTAATGCTTCAGGTTCAACCCCCATAAGCTCGGCAATCTTTTCCATGGTAGCAGTACCACCAGGAGGGCATTTATTGATTTTGTCGCCGTTAGCGATAGCCTCAGCATAGGGGCGACAACCAGGATAACCACACTGACCGCATTGAGTTTGCGGAAGCAGGGTTTCAACTTGATCAATAATAGGATTACCTTCAACTTTGAATTTTTTTGAAGCAAAACCTAAAATGACGCCAAACACTAATGCTAAAACGCTTAATACAGCAACAGCAATTAATATATTCGATACCATTAGCTAACTAGCCCCGCAAACCCCATGAAGGCTAATGACATTAAACCGGCGGTGATCATGGCAATTGCGCCACCTTTAAAAGGCAAGGGCACGTCTGCAGCGGCTAATCGCTCGCGCATGGCCGAAAACAAAATTAACACTAATGAGAAGCCAACTGCAGCACCAAAACCATAAATAGCTGATTGAATAAAGTTATGGTCTTCATTGACGTTAAGTAAAGCGACGCCTAATACAGCACAGTTAGTCGTGATAAGTGGCAAGTAAATGCCCAGAGCACGATGTAAAGATGCACTGGTTTTTTGCACAACCATCTCGGTAAATTGCACTACGACGGCAATAACCAAAATAAAGCTCATTGTACGTAAGTAGTTGAGGTCAAATGGCTGCAGTAAAAATTCATTGGTGAGATAACTCAGAATAGAGGCTAGGGTCAACACAAACGTGGTTGCCATCGACATGCCAATTGCTGACGCCAATTTGCTCGACACCCCCATAAAAGGGCATAGACCTAAGAATTTTACCAGAACGAAGTTATTCACCAGCACTGTGCCGATCAACAAGAGAAGATACTCTGTCATTGCTACAATTTTTTGACTAATACATCCTAGTATTATCTTAGGTTTGGCGCCGATAAACAACGGATAAAAAATAAGGTTAAACATAAAATGTTTAACCTTGACATAAAATCGTTATTTTTACCGTTTGTTAACGTTGTTTTTACTGTTTAGTTAACAATACTTCAGGTTTAGCAATATAATATCCTTGTAGTCCATCCACTAAAAGTTTTTCAAGGGTGAGTTTTTCATCTTGTTTTTCAACACCCGTGGCAATGACTCGAATACTAATGCGTTTGGCGATATCAACAATCATCCGGATAAAGAATTTATTGTTGTTATCCTGTTCAATATTATCACTATAACTGCTGTCCAATTTGATAAAGTCAGGACGGACCTCGCGGAAAAATTTAAATGAGGTAAAACCTAGACCAAAGCGTTCGACAGCGACTTTTGCGCCAACTTTATGGATCTCTGTGACAAATTTATGACTAGACTCTAAGTTAGCCTGCATTCCAGACTCATTGAGTTCAAACACTAATCTAGCCGCAGTACCACGGTGTTTAGATAATATATCCTTCAACCACACGGTAAAACTCTCTTGCAGAGCAGAAGAAGCACTAATGTTTACCCCCATTTGGCCTGAAATACTGGGGTTTTCACTTAACACTTTAATGGTTTGAGTGACTATCATTTTATCGAGTTCCACACTCATACCATAACGCTCAGCCATCGCAATCACAGTGGTTGTGGGTAAAGGTTTACCTTCGGAGTTATAAAATCGAGCCAAAAGTTCACGGTAAACTTCGGTGTCATTATTACAGGGCTGAATAGGTTGTTGATAAAATTTAATACTTCGACGGTTAATTAAGTCGTCAATGGTCACTTTCCAATGGTTATTACCAAATTGTTCATTCGCTGATAATTTTTCTAATTGATAGTAGCGATTGGGTCCGAGCGTTTGTGCCACGCTGACAGCGGTATCGGCTAATGCCATCAATGCTAATGGTTCATTTCCTTGTTGATAAGGCACCATACCCGCATGAGCAATAGAGTCACTCTTGATACTCTGGGCATATTCATCAAGATGACGCTTAAGTTGCTCTAAAAATCGTTCACCCTCTTTAAGAGTAATACTTTCAATGAAAACAGCAAAATCACCGCTAGATACCCGAAAACACTCACTCAATCCGAGGTTTGTAACTGACTTTCGAATACAAGTAGCCAGTTTAGCTAAATAATCATCACCAGCAGCACGCCCATGTAGTTGGTTAATCGTTGCCAGTTCTGCGGCCTTAATAACAACGAGGACACCATGCTGTTGTTTATCTGTTTTGCTTATAGTGTCAATATGTTGTGTAAAGCGTTGTCGAGTAGAAAAGCCACTCACGGGATCTTGATATGCCGCTTTAGTTAATTGTTCATTTTCTTTGCGTACGCGATCTAAACTGAGTTTTAATTGGCTACGACATGTTTCTAATGCTTTGCCGATGGGATGGAGCACACCTGGGAAGCGAGATTTCTCAATGGCTAGGAACGATAAGTCTGGAATATGAGTAATGTATTCGGCGGCATAGTTAATTCTTTTACGATGTAATTGCATTAACACCGCAAATAACAACATCAAAGCAATATAAGCGGTAATCAATAACGTCGCAGTTTGCTCTAAGTCATTAAAACTAGGGGACAACACACTCGCGGTGTCTAATCTAACTTGTAAACGCCCGTCAGGAAAATCATGCACATGGCCTAATTCAATATTAAAAATCTCGCTGGCAAAATCATCAGAAGGGCGAAGTAAACTGCCATGAGTATAATTTTCATTGCTGTCAGTATTATGGATATATTGGAAAAATTGAAAAGAAAACGCTGTAGACATACGTTGGTATAGCGCTTCTCCGCTACCCTGCCATTGATCAATGGTTTGCACGTATTGCTGGTAATTAGCTCGTGCTATTTCACCTTGTTCTTGTACTTCGTTGTTTTCGACCGTGTAAATTCGAAAAATTAATAAACCGAACACGATAAAAAGGACAAGCTGAAAGGATTTCGATAAGCCCATAAAACAACAATTCCTATGAGTGTATGGCTAAATTTGCTCGGTCTTGCACAAATGTCGTGCTGTAGATGTTCGACCGTGGTATTTAATCAATAATATAATGCTTTAAGTAATAATGCTTTAAATAGTTTATATAATAACCAATATCATCATAGCAGAAATGAGATTAAATGATTACTAATCTAAGGTATTATTTATAATAGAAAAACTAGCGATTTAGTACTAACTAATACCGATGAATAAGCGATTATAGTTAAGGTAAATTAAACTATTGATTAAAATATTGAAATTATAGGGTAGGTTGAGCAAGAGTGTGTTTTGCAGATGATAACGTTGCGGGATTTCTGTGGATATTGTTGCGTTTAATGTTGCGTTTAATAATGGCTCCCCAGACTGGACTCGAACCAGTGACATACGGATTAACAGTCCGCCGTTCTACCAACTGAACTACTGGGGAATTAATTATTACTATAAATACTTAATTTGAAATGGCTCCCCAAACTGGACTCGAACCAGTGACATACGGATTAACAGTCCGCCGTTCTACCAACTGAACTATTGGGGA
>NZ_JBEOPM010000033.1:0-47390 GCF_040310165.1 Shewanella sp. AC91-MNA-CIBAN-0169 | reverse complement strand
GCCGGCATAGCTCAGTTGGTAGAGCAACTGACTTGTAATCAGTAGGTCCCGAGTTCGACTCTTGGTGCCGGCACCATAAAAACAAAAAAGCCACTCAATGAGTGGCTTTTTTGCATCTGCTATTTAGTCAAATCTAAACATATTAATTCAGATATTGTATTTAACTTCCCCAAACAAAACAGGCACTCAATTGAGTGCCTGTTTTGTTTGGGGAAGCCCGAAGACTATCTACCGAGTACTTCAACACGGGCTAAACGATTAACTTGGTTTAAAGAACCCAAATGACCATAAATTGGGCCTAGTAGACCGCGCTTTTTAAGCTCGATAAACTCTTCGTCGCTTAGTGCATTTAATTTAGCTTCATCAATAAGGTATAAACCATTGATATTACGCTTCTCACCCGCTACATCAACAGTGAGAGTCTGATTAATCAACAGCCCTTTTTCATCTAGAAACCCTAAAATACCGCGAGTGGCTTGATCTTGTTCATAGTGGCTAATCAAAGCTTGCTTACGCGCTTCTAAAAATGGAGTTTCTTTACCATCTTCAAATAATGCTTGGCCGTCTGTTTTAGTCACTTCTTTGGCATCTTCGCGTATACCAATCCATACTTTATCTTTAACGTCTGGATTAACCACTAAACCAAGGGGATAGTCACGAACAACAGCTGGAATATACAAACCTTGCCACTTACCATCTTTCACACTTAGATTTTGACCTGGTTTTAGGCCTAACATCGCAACTGATTGAAATTCGTTAGTGTCACTGTTTTTAACAAATACGATTGGATACTCAGTGGCAGCACGGTTAATTTCATGCAAGGTAACCGGCACGATGTGCTGCTCCGCCACGTGAGAAAAATCACTTGGAGTCAGTTTTAAATCACCATGCTTGGTTTGTTCTAATAATGTAATCTGGTTAGGCATCTTGGCTCCTTGAAGCACTGATTATCTTTTATGGTATAAGTACAACATCATTGTCATACGTTGTGTTAACAAATAATTAATAACTGAAACTACCAAGTTAAATCTTAAATTCAAGTAGATTTAAGTTAAATTGCGTCAATAAACGTCAAATGACCAATTCTTGAGCAAAATAGGCTTTGTGTTTAACAAAGCCTATTCGTTTATATTGATAGTAGCTCAACTCTCTATGTGATTACTCGCCTAGTGTAACTTGAGCTTAGGACGTTGCCAGCGCAGTAGCTTTTGGGCAATACGATATACAGAAGCCGAGAACCAGCCATACAAGCTGGCTAAATGACGCTGATACAGAGAGATGTACATCAAACGAGCAATGTGTCCTTCAACAAAAAAATCTCCTGAGCGGAGGCTTCCCATTAAGTTCCCAACCGCCGAAAAACGACTCAGTGATACTAGTGATCCATAGTCTTTATAAACGAAAGGCTTTTCTGGCTGCTGTTTCATCTTCAAACAAATATTGGCATAGAGACGATCTGCCATTTGAGCCGCGGCTTGGGCTCTTGGTGGTACCGGCTTACCTGATGGTAAAATTAATTGAGCACAGTCGCCTAAAGCATAAATATCATCAATGCCTTTTACACGCATGCAATCATCTACATCAATTTGATTACGTGGTGTGACGGGAAGTTGAGTGAAATTTTCAAATACTTTGGGACCTTTAACACCTGCCGCCCACACTTTGATATTGGCTTTTATCGTCTCCCCCGTCGCAGTAACAAAGCCTTCTTTGGTTACTTCTTTAACCTGCACACCTAAATGTAATTTAACCCCTAGCTTTGACAGTACAGTTTGCGCTCTGGTACTGACTTGCTCTGGCAATTGAGGGAGTATTTTTGGGGATGCTTCTATTAAATTTATATCTAAATGATCTTTGGAGATGTTTTGATAACCGTACTCTCTTACTGATTCAATAACATGATGGAGCTCAGCGGCAAGCTCGACACCTGTAGCACCCGCACCAACAATGCCGATACCTAATTGATCTTGGGTTTCATTAAGCTGTAACAGTGCATCCATCAGCTTATGATGAAACAGATTAGCACTGTCTAGACTGTCTAAAAAAATACAGTGTTTTTCGGCTCCTGGTGTATTAAAGCTATTTGATACGCCCCCTAAAGCTAGAACAAGAGTATCGTATTCAATATTGCGCGCGGCAATGATCATCTCGCCTTCATCGTTATACACAGGAGCAAGTTGAATTTTCTTAGTCGTCGGATCGCATTGCTCAATGGCACCTCGAATATACCGGTAACCATTCTTTAATCCGTGATCTCGATATTGCAGGCCTTCGATTGATTGATCAATTACACCAACAGCGACTTCATGTAATTTAGGTTTCCATATGTGGACGGTATTTTTATCAATCAAACTAATGTCGATTAACGGATTTTTACCAAATTTCCGGCCCAATTTTGAAGCCAATGCTAGCCCTGCAGCCCCACCACCCACGATAACAATTCGTTGCACCATACACTACCTCGGAATTACCTTATACCAACAACATAATCACACAATATTTACAGTTATAAAAAAAGGCCCTTATGGGCCTTATACTGCTTCTTCATTTTCTTCGCCAGTGCGAATACGAATCACGCGTTCGATATCAGTTACAAATATTTTACCGTCACCAATTTTACCTGTTCTGGCTATATCAACGATAACATCAATCGCACGTTCCAGAATGTCATCTTGGATCACTAATTCAATTTTTACCTTAGGTAAAAAATCAACCATATATTCTGCACCACGATAAAGCTCTGTGTGGCCTTTCTGACGCCCAAAGCCTTTAACCTCTGATACCGTCATACCCGTAATGCCAATTTCAGCAAGTGCCTCACGCACGTCATCAAGTTTAAACGGTTTAATAATCGCTTCGACTTTTTTCATTAAATACTCCTGTCATCGGCTAAGTTTTTGATTAACCTCAACTCGGGATAAGAGATGGGATAAATCGATAAGAAAATGGTTTATTTCAAATCTGCAATATCGAATTTGCCATTTGTTTTACTAACAAGTCACATTTGCACGTCAATATGGTGCCTATTGCAAGTCAATCCACTACAGCAAGCAGGAGCTATTTAATAACCATTTATAATTCCATACTGAAGTTGATTAAGCATATGTCCTCATTGCAATTTATATGCTTGCTAACATCATCCAAATATCTTACTTGAAAGCGAAGCTAATTGTCGCGGCTATTTTACGTATTTATGAAAAGATATTTCTCAGCAAAGCTGCTGGTTATTTTCTATACTAATTTAATCTTACTGCAGGACGCAGCTGACCACGTTTAAGGATGAACAACAGTGAAATTTCCTATCCAAGCAAAAGGCTTTAGCCTGATTGAAGTTATAGTCACCACATTGATTGCCGCAATAATGTCACTCATCGCAATCCCCTCTTTTTCTGGAGTAATTGAACAAGTACGAGCAAAGAGTAATATTCAAGTTATTCAACAGACTATTCAGTTAGGCCGAAATATGGCCATAAGTTATGGTTCTAGGGTAACGGTTTGCCCTTTAATCGATAATCTGTGTTCAGCAGATTGGAGTATTGGATTAAGCGTATTTATTGATCATGGGCAAAAAAATCAACTTGATGACAATGATCGCTTACTTCAACAAACGGCTCCTTTTCATGAAAATGACTATATTGATTACAATCGTGCAGCGATTAGATTCCAACCCGATGGATTAGCTTCTGGTACTAATGGCACATTAACGTACTGCCCAGGAAAATTTGACAGTAAATACTCAAAAGCCATCATTGTAAATCAAGCAGGAAGGGTAAGAATGTCGAAAAAGAAAAATATTAAATGTAAGCTTTGACAAAGTAGGAATTAAATAGGGTATTTGAATAAATATCAAATCAGTAGTTCGGTCAAAATGGTCAATAAAACACTGTAATTCATGCTGCGCTTAGTTATACTCTGCTTTATATAGCAGAGGATTTATGCATGAAAAAATTAACTTTTGGGTTCACTTTAATAGAAGTAATGGTCACTGTTGTCATAGCAGCAATACTCATGACCGTTGCCGTTCCCGCACTTAAGTCGCTTTATGAAGGAATTAGAGCGAGAACAGCTATAAGCACCATTGATTCATCGTTTGTCTTTGCCCGCAGCCAAGCGGTTAGTTACGGTAGCAGAGTGTCTATTTGCCCTATGACATCTACAACTTGTGGCAGTAATTGGGCCCAAGGTTTTAGTATATTCATCGATAATGGCGTTACTGGAACAATGGATACAACCAATGGAATTGCTGATGTGATCTTACGTAAAGTCGATGCATTTAATAGTAACGATATTATAAAGTCAGATCTAACGCGGTATACTTTTAATCCTGATGGAATGATGGCTAATGGTCTCAATGGCATTTTTCGATATTGCCCTGGCAGCGCAGACAGTAGTTCATCTGAGGCCGTAAATATAAATTCGTCAGGCAGAATGTCTAAAGTTAGCACCACCGTTACTTGCAGTTAGTAACAATAGGCTTATGTTAATAAGCCTATTTAGAACCACACATTAATTGTCTATGTCAGTTCTCCGTTCATCAAGTTCACGAACAAATTTATCGTTAAACTTTTTATCTTCTGCAATGCATTCAACTATCCGTTTCACCAATAAACGTTCATTAGATATTGTTGACACTTGCTTAGCTAGTAAAGCACTTTGCTCTTGTATCGCTAATTTTTTTTCCCATAAAAACAAAGCAATATTTGGACCGTTGGGTGTTTCGATATGGCATTTATACGGAATATAATCAGCTTCTTCTTCCGCAAAAGCAGAAGATGTACTAAAAAAATATAAAATTGCTGTAAATATTATGCTTGTTCTCATTTCCAACACTCCGTAGGTGACTTAGCACCCGTTGAGGTTAACGATATCGTTGCACAAGCCGTATCACGAGTCGCTTGTACTCCAACAGCTGTAGCTGTCACGGTGTAATCATCACCACTCAGCGTTGTATCAACCTTATAATAGGTATTTTCAACAATCCAAGGATCTGCCTTCAACCCAAGTTTAGTCATATCAGTTGCAAAGCTTCGATGATCTAAATAATACTGTTCTTGCAAATTAGCAACATGCATTACCCCTGCCAAACCGTCACCACGAGCGCCTTTAGCGACAAACTGCGTATAATTAGGATAGGCAATTGAAGCGAGAATTCCCACGATCACAACAGTGATCATCACTTCAATTAATGTGAATCCTTTATGATTTATCATTGCTTTTTTACTCATCTTTATTCATCTATATGGTAATAAATTTTGTTAGCACCTAAACCACCACCGATACATTTATCATCACCAGCAGCACAGCCATCATCCTCATTATCATCCACTTTATCCATGTCATCACCAGCAGAGCCAATACCAATTAAATACATATAACTGTCTGATGTACCATTCGGCGGTATGACTAACTGAGGCGTATCAGGTACTCTTGCGCCCATTTCTAAATACTCTTGAGTATATGAACGAGTACCTTTATGCAAATCAAAGCCATATAATCGACCTTCACCAGATGCAAGACATTGATTTGATGAGGTCGCATCCCCAGGGACATAAGAGGTAAAGTACACTCGCCCTTGAATTATTGTAGAGGCAGATAAACTTTTTTCTCCTTTCGCAGCAAAGTTATAATACCAGCCTCTTTTTGCACCAAACTCAATATTTTGCTGTTCCGTTGTCGGAGGCGTTGAAGATACATTATAAAGATTTGCTAACGCTAACGGAGCAGGTATCTCTTTACCTTCAGCGCCAGTAAACGATTTAGTCACGACATTACGGTCTTGTAACACAAAAAACTGGTCTGAGCGCGATGTATCTAAAGGATGCGGTCTGTGGCCACTGCCTACGGTAACAGCATCATAAGGGATATTCTGATACGTCAGGTTCGTGGTTGTATTATTAGACGTATCAGTCACTGACACTTGAGAGATATTAGTGAATACCGTTTGCGCCACTGCAGGTTCAGCAAAAAAGCGTCTATCGGTAGCTTGTGTAGAGCCGCCTAAACTCGCAAACTTAAACGCCGTCCACGGACTGGTAGAGCTAGTCGGTGAAGCACCGGGTAAATCCATACGCCAAATATTAGCCCCTGTATCAGTTGCATATAATCTGTCAGTTAATTTATCACTGTTACTGTCTAATATTGCGATGCTATTTGGAATGCTATCAACAATACCAGGTAATTGTGTTCCACTTGAGCCAGTACCAAATCGATACACTAGGGCTCCAGTTTCAGCATTTAAAATGTAAACACTGCGGCCGGTAGTGTCATCAGTACCAACCCCTGCACCATCTTTTGTTGAAGGGTTATATCCACCGCCAATAATCACAACTGGAGATGCGGTATCAGCAGAGGTATTACCTGCTGGCACTCCTGGGATGAACGTTACCACAGGCTCAGCCCAAGACTGGCCCATATCACTCATTCCTGTGGAGCTAGGGTCAACTTTCCACATAAATTGTGGTGAATCAGGATTGGTAATGTTGAGCGCATAATACGATTTCCCCCCGCGACGCATACCCACAAATAGCCAAGCTTTATCAATTGCACCTGATGCATTTCTTTTTACGTATGCAACAGGTGGGCTATCCATACCGTAAACAGAATGAACTCCTGTTGGTACGTTTGCCCTTAACTCACGAAGGTTAGGTAATAGTTCTTGGGGCATAAATGCCCATGACTCTTCAATACTCGCACCACTGTCTTTAAACATGTGTAAAAAGCCTGCATTAGTGCCCAGTAAAATACGTATATCTGGTGAGCCCGCAGTACCGTAGTTAATCGCTAACGGCTTAGAGTGCAGTGGGTCGCCCATAATATCTGAGCGCTTATCTGTTGTTGAACCGTCTTTGTCTTCATCATCAACGTCAATGCCAATCGCCCAATCAAATAATTTAGTTAGCTCAGAGGTGTCTACGCCCATAAAGGCAGCCAAGGCAGCTTCACTGCCAATACCAGGACTGTTTACTGCTTTTGATTTAGTGAAAGCTTCAATTGCGCCACCCGTACCAAAGTTCCCGTATAAAGTGCGACTCGGCGTTGATTGAAGCTTGGTTAATGCACCTCCGATTTCAACATTATTACCATCACCGCCGCCACTTGTGGCACTGCAGACAGCATCCGATGTCCAATAAGAACATGCCGACGAGGCCAAATTACCATCATCATCAATGGCATCATTACCATTTTTATCGACAACATCACCAGATCCAGTCACCTTAAGCTTTTTCAAATTACCCACCCAACGAGGACCTTCGTTAGGTAAAAACATAGCGTAGTAAACCGAGTCTAATGTTTGGGTTCTATCAAAGTTATTACTCGCTACTGAAGGTGAAGTGAAACTTGAGTTAGTTTCTAGAATATTAGAGAAGATAGATTGTAAAGCCTCTTGCAACCTTGCAGCATCGGAAGCAGGAAAATATGCCCCACCGCCACGATTTGCAGTTTCTTGCAGAAGTGTTGCAACACTTGTTATACCTGAACCATAACCTATTGTATAAGTTGATACTGTTTGTGTTCCATCAAGACTAGTATTTACATCATTTGTATTCAACCAGCCAGCAAGTGCTGCTAAATAACTATTTGAGTATCGATTAGCAGTCGTTACACCTGGAAGAGCTAAAACTTTACTATCTGCATCATTATCACTAACAGGTGCACCATCTGTAACATAAATAATATAGGCTTTATCTTGACATTGCTTGCCTACAAATGGGGAACTATAGACTTTATTATTCTCATCACCTGACTCTACAGTAGTATCTCTAGGAGGCTCTCGAGTCGGATCATCATCACCATAGTAAACACCTAAACCTGAAAAATAGCGGTAGGCTTCGTAAAGATTTTCGCATAACGGGGTATTACCGCCAGCGGTAAAACCACCAATAGTAGTAAGTAAACTGGATTTATTTGCATCATTATTCGTTGTTATGCCATATACAATTCTGCCACCATTTGTACTATTACTCGTATTTCGGTTGAACACACTCAGACCGAAATCAACACCAGGGGTTGTGACAATAGTATCTTCGATTACTCGTTGGGCAACTGCTAGCCGTGAATAGGGACTCTGAGTTTTGGTACTATGATACCAATCAACGTATTTTTCGGTATAAATAGTGATTGGTTGACCAATACCAAAATTGGTTAATTTAGCTTTTGCGACGGCAGCATCAATTTCGGCTGAAGTTGATGAATTACCTATAGCGGTATAACGAATAGGATTTGAACTAGTACCTAAACCATCAACTGGAAAACCATTTGTTTCTCTGCGATTATTGGAATTTAATTCCGCGATATCCTCGTAACAATCAACGTATTGAATGCTGCTTCCATCAGTTAAAGGGAGCTCTGACCATTCGCCATTCTCACCGATATATTTGTGTTCACGAAGATAACCAGTAAACATACCATAATCTTTTAGGTAGCGATCACTGACACCACAGCCATTAACAATAGCTTGGAAATATTGGTCACTAGATGACAATGGAATATTACTACTATTACGAGTGAAAAATAATTTGGTAGAGCCTCTTAAACGGCCACTTCTGTTAACATTCTCATTACCACGCTCATAAGGATCATCGGTATTAAAATTGGTGCCCATACTCCCAGACGTATCAAAAATAATCAGTACTTGCGGCTTAGAACCAGTACGAGCTGTAGACTCAAGCACATACAACTCAGTATCATCGGCGAAACTGATGGATGAGAAAGCCAAGATTGCAAATAGCAATGTAGATAATAATTGTTTAAAAAACATGACTAACTCCCTGTTAACACTTCTTGTTCTATACCTGCAACCACGGTGACTAACCCCATATTGCTGCGGCCAAATGTTGAAGAGCTTGATATTTCAACTCTGCGACAACTAATTAAATTTCCTGAACTTGCTTTTGTGCTGCGTTGACAGCCAACATCACCAACAGTCATCGGGGTGATCGTATTTGACACACCGAGTGCGGCATCGACAGTTGTAGAAGCTACAGTCATCGTCGCCATTGTAGTGCCTTGATTAACTAAAATAGCTTTGTCTTGTCCGCCTTGAGCAGAAGCCATCGCCTCAATACGCTCAGAACCAGCGCCAGACATTCTCAATGACTGTGTCGAATTAACCGCCAATGCCACACCAATTAAGGTCATTAGCACAAGGATGATTAACGAAAAAAACAACACTATTCCTTGCTGTTTCTTTAATGATGTGACCATTTATCTGCCTTTTGTTTCGTACATCAACTCAAAATAAATTTACGTATTGAACAACTAAATTATAGGTTTATTAAAATTGGATTTTCTAACACAATCGTACTTGAGACGACTTTACGACGATATTTATCATTAAGTGGCCCAATGGTTTTATCACCGAGTGTATAGGTATTATCATTTTTATAGGTTCTGTCCTCTTCGCTTGAGCGAACGAGTAAAAATACCCTTAAAGAAACTAAACGTTGAAATAATTCGTTATCCCACATCAATGTTGTCACATTTTGTGCTGGCATATAGCTATCAGCAGTACCGTCACCATCACTATCAAAGCCGTAAAGAATACGCATATTTTCTATGCCTTCAACGAGTTGCTCTTCGTTATTCATGCCATTATTGATAGATAAAGTACGGCGTCTTAATACCGGAATATTACCGTCATCTCGAATAAAATAGACATGGTGTTGGTATTCCCATAAGCGGCTATTAGCGAGTCCAGGAGCCGCTGCACTTCCATTAAAAAAAATAATTTCATTAGATGTTGACGCTGCATAATAGCGCGTGGCAGTTAACACTGTAGCAGGTGGCCCGATTAGACGCTTAATTTGAATAACATCTGTTTTACTATTAGGCGTAATACACGCTAAGGTTTCTGCACTCACTCCCTGCTCATAACCCCATAACCGGCGAAAATGTGAAGGTTGCGCATTAGGAAAGCTAGCATTATTAAGGCCTGCACCCAAACAATCTGCTGTAACCGCGGTAGATGAGATAGTAGTGTTACTGCCAATAATAAAATCAGTACCTGTAATATCACCCATAAACCCAAGCTGACTTAAATCGCGTTCCATAATCGCTAATGCGATTCGGCCATTTTCTTGCAATTGATTAAACTGACTTGTGGTAGTGACATTGCCTGAAGACATGCTAAACATAGTAAAAAGGCCTGCTGTTAAAAACAAGCTAATCAACATCGCGACCATTAACTCAACTAGCGACATTCCTCGCTGGATTACTGATTTCTTCATCATCTTAATATCGCCGTATTAACCACTAATGCACGTCGCCTGTCACTACTCGTTCCACAACCTTGCACAACGCTAGATTGTCCTGAAGCGCCATCTGAAGATGATCTAACGCCCTTCCAAGTGATTACGACCATGACATTATTATTAGCGTCTATATTTATACAAGCTGTTGGAGAATCTAATCCACCCACATTATTATTGTCAGATGATTTTTCATTTTCACCTAAAAACGCGCGTTCCCACTGATATAAGTCCCAGTTTCTTGTTTCAATGTTGGTACATAGAACATTACCACCCACAGCAACATCACAAGATTTGGCCGATGATATAGATGAACCAGTATAAGTCCCTGCATAGGTGGCTAGTTGACTACTGTTTATACGCATTCGATTAATGATGTCGTTAGCATAATACGAGGCTTGAGTTTGTTGAAAAGATTCGAAACTGCCTTTCTTGGCAACTAAATGAAGATTAAAAATCCCAATAAGGCCAATCACTAGAATAACCAGTGAGACCATTACTTCAATTAAGGAAAATCCATTCCTTTTGCATGACATGAGCGTAAAACCTCCAGATAAAATCAAAAGTAGATATTTTCACTCTTGAATATCGATTTTTTATACAGCACAACTATTAAACCAGTCTAAACATTCTGCATAGATAATAACTGACTTAAATGTAATCAGATAGTATCAATTTTGTATGATTAATAGAACAACATATTTTATCCGTATTATACTCGGTTTACTTTGTAAGCACAAAAAACCCGCAACTTAAATTAAGTTGCGGGTTAATATTTATAGATGATTGAAATTACTAACGTAATTCAGCTGGAACTGCAAATACAGTGTCTTCTTTACGGCCTTCAACTTCAGTAATAATACTCGGTGCAAGTTTAGCTATCGCGTTAACAACTTGTTGCACTAACACCTCAGGCGCTGAAGCACCAGCAGTTACTGCTACTTTTTTCACACCATCAAACCACACAGCCTCAACGTCAGCAGCGGTATCAACGAGATAAGATTGCGTACCTGTTTTTTCAGCCAGCTCACGTAATCGATTAGAGTTAGAGCTATTTTTAGAACCGACAACAATCAATAAATCGACTTCGGAAGACATACTACGTACAGCATCTTGTCGATTTTGCGTCGCGTAGCAAATATCATCTTTACGCGGCCCCTCAATTGAAGGAAAGCGCTTTTGCAATGCAGTAATAATATCTAAGGTGTCATCAACAGAAAGTGTTGTTTGAGTGACAAAGCATAAGTTGTCTGGATTATTGACCTGAAGATTATTAACATCCTCTGGAGACTCAATAAGATAAACACCACCTTTAGGATTATCATATTGTCCCATAGTGCCTTCAACTTCTGGATGGCCTTCATGACCAATCAAAATGCACTCAATACCTTTACGACTTGCACGAGTCACTTGTAAATGTACTTTTGTCACTAAAGGACATGTCGCATCGAAGACTTTTAAACCACGATTTTTAGCTTCTTTACGCACAGCTTGTGATACACCGTGAGCACTAAAAATAACAATACTGTTGTCTGGTACTTGGTCAAGTTCATCAATAAAAAGAGCACCACGCTGTTTTAGGTTTTCAACCACATATCGGTTATGTACCACTTCATGGCGTACATAAATTGGTGGTTCAAATAACTCTAAAGCACGCTCAACAATACTGATAGCACGGTCAACACCGGCACAAAAACCACGAGGGTTGGCCAATAAAATACTCAGTTCTGGAGACGTCGGATCAACTTTTAGCATGTGCTACCTTTTTTATTCAGTTATGACACTAATCACTTCAAGTTCAAACGTAAGCGTGCGTCCTGCGAGTGGATGGTTTAAATCGACTGTAATTGAATC
Organism: Shewanella sp. AC91-MNA-CIBAN-0169; assembly: GCF_040310165.1. Classification (NCBI taxonomy): domain Bacteria; kingdom Pseudomonadati; phylum Pseudomonadota; class Gammaproteobacteria; order Alteromonadales; family Shewanellaceae; genus Shewanella; species Shewanella sp. AC91-MNA-CIBAN-0169. The sequence goes on along the minus strand of NZ_JBEOPM010000033.1, from coordinate 35,289 downwards.
ACCAGCAGTATCGCGAACGATACCCGGTATTTCACTGCCACCAGGACCCGCAAAACTCACAATAACACCGTCTTCAAGCTTCATATCTGCAGGAAATCGACTTCGGTCCATATAGTGAATCGCATCAGGGTTTGACTCACCAAAAGCGTCTTTTGCCGCTAAGGTAAATGTGTGCTTATCACCTTCTTTCAAGTCTTTTAGTTCGTCTTCAAAAGCCGGACTTAGACTACCGTCACCAATATTTAAACGTGAAGGTTTGCCAGATGATTTTGTACTGTCGGCTGTGGACCCGTCTTCCAGTACAATATTCATATGACATATTAATGAATGACTGTCTTGCTTATTTAAATCTGTCATAGTTAATCTTGCTCCTTCGATGGCTTTGCGTCGGGTCTAAATGATTCCCAAATGATCAGTACCGCACCAATAAAGATGCCTGCATCGGCAATATTAAATGCAGGGTAATGGCTGGTATTCCAGTAAAAATCGACAAAATCAATTACAAAACCATGCATTAAACGATCAACCAAATTACCTAATGCGCCGCCAATAACTAAGGTAAAGGCTAAATTACTGCGCCATAACGAATAAGATTGTTTACGCAACCATATTGTTAACAAGGTACTAAAACCAACCGCAATAATGGTAAACAACCAACGTTGCCAACCTCCTGCTTCACTTAAAAAACTGAACGCTGCACCGTAGTTTCGCACGTAAGTGAAGTTAAAAAACGGTAAAAGCTGTATAGACTCATACAATTCAAAATTGCTCAGGACCCATTGTTTAGACAGCTGATCGGCTAAAAACACCAATGCAGCTACCCAATACCAACGTAAGCCACTGTCTTTCCATGTTAATGGCACAGTACTCATTATCAATGTTTCCTTAAGCGAATTCGCGTTTCTCGCCTTCACCTTCAATATTGGTCACACAGCGTTGACACAATGTTGGGTGAGCTTCAATAGTGCCAACCTCTTCACGATAGTGCCAGCAACGCTCACACTTCTCGGCGCTACTTTTGACAACCACTAGTTTAAGCGAACTTAATTCGGTTTCGATGGCATCGCTACCCGCTTGTGACATATCCGCCACGGCTGCTTTAGAGGTAATAAGAATAAATCGTAACTCATCACCCACTTTAGCTAACTCAGCAGCTAAATCAGCATCTGCGAACAATGTCACTTCAGCTTCTAATGAACCACCAATACGTTTATCACGACGCGCTTGTTCGAGTACTTTGTTAACTTCGTTACGGACTGTTAATAGTTTCTCCCAATAATCATCGCTTAAATCACTTTCAAGAGTGACGGCTTCTAAGCCTTGATACCATTCTTGGGTAAACACATACTTTTCACGTTTACCGGGTAACAATTGCCACACTTCATCAGCGGTAAAGCTTAAAATTGGCGTCATCCACCGAACCATTGCCTCGGCAATATGATAAAGCGCAGATTGACAGCTACGACGTGCATGCCCTTCTTGCTTAGCGGTGTACTGGCGATCTTTAATAATATCAAGATAGAAACTGCCTAACTCTACAGAACAGAACTGCATCAGTTTTTGAGTCACTAAATGGAAATTGTATTGATCATATGCTTCAATGATTTCTTGTTGCAGCACTGCTGCACGACGAACAACCCAACGATCTAACGCGACCATCTCTTCAGATGCGATCATGTCTGTTTCTGGGTTAAAGCCATTCAAGTTAGCAAGTAAGAAACGGGCAGTATTTCGAATACGACGATATGCATCAGCACTGCGATTTAAAATCTCGTCAGATACCGTCATTTCGCCACTATAATCGGTTGCGGCAACCCATAGACGTAAAATGTCAGCACCAAGCTTATTGATTACTTGTAAGGGAGCTATCACGTTACCAACAGATTTTGACATCTTACGGCCTTTACCATCAACGGTAAAACCATGGGTCAACACTTGCTTATAAGGTGCTTTACCATTCATAGCGGTTGAGATCATCAATGATGACATAAACCAACCACGATGCTGATCGCTACCTTCTAGATACAAATCTATGTCATGCCCATGAAACTCTGGACGCGCTGCGACAACAGATGAGAATGATGAACCTGAGTCAAACCATACATCCAATGTATCAGTCACTTTGCGGTATTGATCGGCCTCATCACCTAACAATTCGCTGGCATCTAAATCCCACCAAGCTTGAATACCTTGTTGTTCAATGCGATGCGCTACACGTTCCATTAATGAAACACTGTCTGGATGTAATTCATCCGTTTCACGATGTACAAACAACGTAATAGGGACGCCCCAAGTACGCTGACGTGAAATACACCAGTCTGGACGGTTTTCTACCATTTTTTCAATACGGCTTTGGCCCCAATCAGGGATCCACTTCGTTTGTTCAATTTCTTTTAACGCTTGTGAACGCAAACCATGATTATCCATAGAGATAAACCATTGTGGCGTGGCACGGAAAATAATTGGTGTTTTGTGGCGCCAGCAATGTGGATAGCTATGGCGTATAGCAACATGCAGAAGTAATGCGCCCTTTTCTTCTAACAGCGCAACCACATTGGCGTTGGCTTTAAATACATGCTGACCAGCAAAAAACTCAGTGTCTGGCTTATAAACACCATTGTCGCCAACAGGGTTAGCGACTTCCAAACCGTATTTTTGGCCGACAATAAAATCGTCCTGACCGTGGCCTGGTGCTGTATGTACAATACCGGTACCTGCGTCAGTAGTCACGTGATCGGCTAAAATAGCAGGCACGTCAAACGCATAAAATGGGTGATTAAAACGCATTAACTCAAGTTCTGCGCCTTTTACTTCACCTAAAATAGTGTGTGACTCTGCACTGTAACGCTCAAGACATGACTCAACCAGAACTTGAGCTAATATCAAGGTAGTCGTTTCACCATTCTTAACAAATTCAACCAGGCTGTAATCTAACTCAGGGCTTAACGCTAATGCACGATTTGCAGGAATCGTCCATGGGGTCGTGGTCCAAATTGCCATAGCTACTGGTTTAGCATAATTTTCTACGCCAAATTTAGCTGCAACAGCTTGGCTATCAACCGCCACAAAAGCGACATCGATTGCTGGAGATGTTTTATCTTCGTATTCCACTTCAGCTTCAGCAAGTGCTGAACCACAGTCGGTACACCAATGCACAGGTTTAACACCTTTGTGTAAATGACCGCTTTCAATTACTTTTGCCAATGAACGGACAATATTCGCTTCGGTTGAAAAGTCCATGGTTAGGTAAGGGTTTTGCCAATCACCTAATACACCTAAACGAATGAAGTCATCACGTTGGCCATCAACTTGGATAGCGGCATATTTACGACATTCTTCACGAAACTCTGCCGCAGAAATTTTGACACCTGGCTTACCGACTTTTTGCTCAACTTTAAGCTCAATCGGTAATCCATGACAATCCCAGCCTGGAATATAAGGCGCGTCAAAACCTGACATGGTTTTAGACTTAATAATGATGTCTTTAAGGATTTTGTTTACCGAGTGACCAATATGAATGCTGCCATTGGCGTATGGAGGGCCATCATGAAGAATGAAAGGTTTACGGCCAGCACGGCTATCACGGATCTGTTGATACAGTCCGTCTTGCGTCCAGCTATTTAACATTTCTGGCTCGCGATTTGCCAAATTACCGCGCATCGGAAACTCTGTTTCCGGCAAGTTCAAAGTAAATTTATAGTCGCTCATTGATCCCATACCATTATTTAAAGCTGATTCATTTCAGCTAGCATCGTTGCTAAATAAAGCGCGAGCTTCATTTGCATCATTTAAAATCTGTTTTTTTAGCGCGTCCAATGACTCAAAAGGTTGTTCATCACGGATCTTTGCTACTAATTCTACTTCCACTCGTTTGCCGTATAAATCACCGCTAAAATCAAACAAATGGACTTCTAATCTGCAAGTTTGACCATTTACAGTGGGTCTAAAACCCACATTAGCCACACCGTCATAAATATCGCTGCCATCCCAGTACAAACGAACCGCAAACACCCCTCTTACAGGTACTACGTGTCGTTTTAAGGCAATATTTGCTGTTGGAAAACCAATTGTACGGCCTAATTTTTGCCCGTGTGCAACCTTACCACTTAAAATGAAAGGATGACCCAATAACCGCCTTGCTTGCTCTAAGTGCCCTAACGCTAGTTGTTCTCTCACTGCAGTAGAGCTTACTCGCAACGAACCAACAACAAAGCTTTGTGTACTGACCACAGTAAAGCCAAATTCTTTACCCGCAGCAACGAGCATATCGAAGTTACCTAAGCGACCTTTACCAAAACAAAAATCATCTCCAACAACGAGATATTTAACCCCGAGTTTTTTAACCAGTAACTCTTCAATAAACGCTTCAGCAGGTTGACTAGCAAAGGCTTCAGTAAAATTGATACAAAGTAGCTGATCAATTTTAAGCTCATCTAACAATCTAATTTTATCACGTAGAAGACTCAGACGCGCCGGCGCATCTGTACCACGAAAACGTTCTTGCGGTTGCGGTTCAAAGGTCATTAACATTGCAGGCAGTTGAAAATGATGCGCTTTATTAACCAAGCTGCTGATCACCTGTGCATGGCCACGATGGACACCATCAAAATTCCCAATGGTCAAAACGCAACCATGATGAGAAGGTAAAATATTGTGTATACCGCGGATTAATTCCATTACGCTCAATACTGCCTATTGCAAATCGGCAGATTATATACCCAAACCAATGTCAGATGCGAGTTTCAACCTCAGATTATTACAGCGAATTTTGGATAATCAGCCGAATATGCCTAAGTCTCTCACGTAGGATAAATTATCCCTGACGTTTAATTTTCCAAGGCCGTACACCCAATGCGAGTAAACTCAACAAATAAATAACCGCGCCACCAACAATGAGCTCAATCAACATAAACATCCGTTCGAAGGTGTGCCATTCGAGCCATATGCTTTGTTGCGGCATAAAATAAACAATGCCAATGGCCATTAAGGCTGTAGAAATAATCACTTTAAACGAGAAAAATAACGTTTGTCGGCTCATTTGATAAACGCCCGCTTTATGCAAACCTCGATACAACAAACCCGCATTTAATAGCGCAGACATTGATGTCGCAATGGCTAAGCCCACATAACCAAATGGAATGGCAAAAATAAGGTTAAACACCATATTACTAACCATGGCAATAATGCCATATTTAACCGGAGTTTTAGTGTCTTGACGCGAATAATATCCTGGAGCTAACACTTTAATCATCATGAAACTTAACAAACCACAGCCATAAGCAACCAGGCTATACGAAGCCATTTGAACGTCATTTAGGCTAAATGCACCACGCATAAACAACACCATCAGCATTGGTTTAGCGAGAATAATCAGTCCTAACATAGCCGGAGTGCCTAAGAGTAAAATGGCTTTTACTCCCCAATCCATCGTTTGATTAAAGCCACTGCCTTGGGCATTAACATGTTTTTGCGATAATGCAGGCAAAATCACTGTCGCGATGGCAATACCAAATAATCCTAAAGGGAACTCCAATAGGCGGTCTGCGTAATACAACCAACTAATCGATCCCGTCATCAGGAAACTGGCTATAAAAGTGTCGAACAATAAATTAATTTGCGACACAGACACACCAAATAAAGCTGGGATCATCAAGGTTCTAATTTTTACCACACCAGGGTGATGCCATCCCCACGTAGGCCTAACGAGTGCTTTCTCACGAATTAAGAAAGGTATTTGGAATAAAAACTGAATCAATCCACCAACAAATACCCCCCAAGCCAAACCAATTTCAGGGTTTTCTAATGTGTGCGCATACCATAACGCCACGGCAATAATCGCCACATTCAAAAATACTGGCGTAAAGGCTGAAACCGCAAAGCGTCCACGAGTATTAAGGATTGATCCTGCTAGGGCTGTGAAGGTGATAAACCATAAATACGGAAAGGTAATTTTTAACATGACAGAAGCCAGTTCAAATTTTTCTGCATTAGGCCCGTCATTTAACCAATCGACAAACCAGCCACCACCAAAAAGAGCAGCTAATACTGGAGAACCAACAACACCAACCAAAGTAACAATTGTCACTAGTACACCTAAGGTACCAGCGACTTTACTTAATAACTCGCGTGTATCTTCTGGGGTCATTTTTTCCTGGTACTCGGTCAGTACCGGCACAAATGCCTGCGCAAAAGCCCCTTCGGCAAATAAACGCCTTAAAAAATTAGGTATCTTATTTGCAAAAAAGAACACGTCAGCACTACTGCCTGCTCCCATTAGGTTCGCAATCACTACATCTCGAACTAAACCTAATACTCGTGAAATCAGCGTCATAACGCTGACAATCAAGCCTGATTTAAATAATTTTTTGCTCAAACAGCCCCCCAGGCACAAACACACTTCAACGAAAATTAATGGGATATATTAATAAATATTCTATTATGGCCCTGTCACACAGACCAAAGAGCTGGTAGAATTGCGCCACATATTACACGAGTGGGTTGAAGTTAGGCATGTTAGGTTGGATTAATTTATCTTTATGATGATTATTCAACTGTAGTCGTTGACAAGACGACAAAAAGCAGGCATATTCCTCGGCCTTTAAAAGTATCAAATCCAGTTTTTAGGAGTTGCACCTTGGCTAATAGCAAGTCTGCAAAGAAGCGCGCGCTTCAGTCTGAAAAGCGTCGTCAGCATAATGCTAGTCGTCGCTCTATGTTACGTACATACGTTAAAAAAGTCATCGCTGCTATCAAAAGTGGTGACCATAAAGCGGCTACAGAAGCGTTCGCTATTGCACAACCAATTGTTGACCGTATGGCGACTAAAGGTCTTATTCATAAGAATAAAGCCGGTCGTCAGAAGGCTCGCTTAAATGCAAAAATCAAAGCTATCGCAGCTTAAGTTTTTGTAGATTAAGATTCAAAAAACCGGCTTAGGCCGGTTTTTTTATCACTAAATTTTACCTATCTATCTTTTTCATCTGCAACTTCCCCTATCTCAATCTCAGCTCAACTCAACTCAACTCAACTCAACTCAACAGATTAGTATCAATATAATAATGTCAAAATTATTAATGATCTGACCCTAAAAAATAGTCTGATTAAAGGCAAGTTGCGCTTGAGAACTGTTTTAACGTTTAATTTAATACTATTAATATTGGCGACTAACTAAGCCTGTAGAAAGACAGTATGGAAGCTTTCACTCATTTCAACGGGAGAACGATCAATTTTATGAAAGTTGAAAGTTAAAAGTTGAAAGTTGATTGTTGGTGGTTTTGAAAATATTGATACATTGCAGGTTTGTGGTGTGAAGTGTCTTAATTGCGGCCAGTAAGCGGCATATTGCGTGTATAAATTTACAGAACTAAACGTCTTAACTTAAGACATCATCAATGAGATGCATCAGTTAAGACGTTTGTGGAGTCAATTTAATAACAATACATATTATTTAATACTTGAATTAACTCTTTTACCTCATTACTTTTTAATGAATAAAAAACGGTTTGTGCTTCTTTTCTAGTACAGACTAAATTGTCTTTACGAAGCCATGCCAAATGTTGAGATAATGCCGATTGACTCAACCCCAACTTCTTATTCATTTCACCAACACACATTTCACCTTCATTAAGAAGATGACACAAAATAAACAATCTACGTTCATTTGCTAATGCTTTTAGCAATACGACCGCATGATCTGCTTGCTGCTGCATTTTTTCTATATTCATCACGCGCTCTTCTCCTCATCTAACCCCGCTCTAATATAGCGTTCCCTTACAAATAGAGTCGGGACATAAAGCACACTTTTTGGTAGATTGTTGTAAAAAATGAGACTTAGCTAAAATAATCAAAGGAAACTCATGAAAAACTATCAAAGAGCCACTCTCGTCGGTGCCATTTTTGCAGCACTTATTGGCTGTCAAACAACGTCACCAACTAAAGCCACTGCACCACAATTAGTGATTAATGATTCTGATGATGCAAAAATCAGTCAACAATTAGCTAAACAAGCTTTATCGTCTCGCTTAAGTTATGACATAGTCGAATCACTCACCGTTGAAGTTGGACCAAGATTAGCTGGCACGGATAAAGATATAGTTGCGGTTGATTGGGCAATGGAAAAATTGTGGCTGCTCGGATTTGATAAAGTGTACAAGGAGTCTGTTCAAGTTCCTGCATGGTCAAGAGGTAGCGCCCACGCAAGTATCGTGGCGCCTTATGATCAGCCATTAGTCGTTACCGCCTTAGGTGGAAGCGTGGCAACACCGGTTAACGGTATTCAAGCATTAATTGTACGCTTTGACAGCTTAGAAGAGTTATCTAATGCATCACCTGGACGCATCGAAGGCAAAATTGTATTCATCGACCACAAAACTGAACGCCATATTACAGGTAAAGGTTATGGCGAAGCTGTAGGTGGTCGCTCTCAAGGAGCTATAGTTGCTGCACAAAAAGGAGCGGTTGCCATCGTTATCCGCTCTATTGGGACGGATCATGACAGAATGGCCCATACTGGTATGATGCGATATGAAGAAGGAACGCCTAAAATTCCTGCGGCAGCAATGTCGAATCCAGATGCCGATTTAATTAATGCGATGTTAAAGCGCAATCCTAACATCACACTATCATTAAATTTGACCTCAGAAAATCTAGGGATAGCCACATCTTATAATGTCATTGCAGAAGTCACAGGTAGCAGTAAGCCTGACGAAATAGTCCTTATTGGTGCTCATCTTGATTCGTGGGATGAAGGTACAGGTGCGATTGATGATGGCGCTGGTGTGGCGATTGTCACCACCGCTGCTAAACTTATCCAAGACTTACCACAAAAGCCAGCACGCACTATTCGAGTAGTATTATACGCTGCAGAAGAAGTCGGTTTAGTTGGCGGTAAAGCCTATGCGGCACAACATGCTGATGAATTAGATAAACACTATATTGCCGCAGAATCTGATTTTGGTGCAGGACCAGTATATAAAATTGATTTTAACGTTAATGCCGCGACATTTGAACAGGTCAAACAAGAACATTCAGCTATGACCTTAAACGGCGTTGAGCTAGGCAATAATGAAGCGTCTGGTGGCCCAGATGTTTCAATTCTACCAGCATTAGGCGTTCCTGTTGCGTCGTTAAATCAAGATGGTTCAGATTATTTTGATTATCACCACACTCCTAACGACACCTTGGATAAAATTGATCCCAAGAAACTAGCGCAAAGTGCCGCTGCTTATGCACAATTTGCTTATATGATGGCGCAATCAGAAATCGATTTAAGGCCTGTTACTCAGCAAAAAGAACAACACTAATCGGTTTATCTCAATCGAGCTTAACACTCAGACATTAAAAAGCCCTTATTCAAGGGCTTTTTATTAAGCTGGTTTTATTATTTTAGAGAGCGTTATTTTTGTTCATCTCGTAAAAACACTGGCGCTGTAGGGGTCGATTGCACTTCATTATAATAATAACCTTCAAGATCAAACTCGGTTAATTGTTCAACACTAGTAGGTTTAGTATCCACAATGTAACGAGCCATCAATCCGCGCGCTTTTTTAGCATAAAAGCTAATCACTTTAAATTGACCTTTTTTACAGTCTTTAAATACTGGTGTAATCAACTGTCCTTCAAGCTGCTTAACGTTGACCGATTTGAAGTATTCATTCGACGCTAAATTGACAATGATATCGTCACCCTGCTCTTTCAAGGCCTTATTCACTTCAGCAGTGATAGTCTCGCCCCAAAAAGCATATAAATTGCTGCCCTGTGAGTTTGCTAGTTTGGTACCCATTTCTAACCGGTACGGTTGAATTAAATCCAACGGTTTAAGTAAACCATACAAACCAGACAAAATACGCAGATGCTTTTGACTAGAAGCTATTTGTGACTCAGATAAATGATCGGCATCAAAACCGGTGTAGACATCACCTCGAAATGCGAATATAGCTTGTTTAGCATTATCAAGGCTAAACGGTGGCTGCCAGTCAGCAAAACGAGCAGCATTAAGCCCGGCAATTTTATCGCTTACTTTCATTAAACTGGCAATATCCATTGGTGTTAATTCACGGCATACATCAATCAATGCTTGGCTTTGTTTAAGTAAACACGGCAGAGAATGGGTGTTAGTTATAGGTGGATTTTCGAAATCTAATGTTTTCGCGGGTGAAACTAAAACCAGCATAAGTACGCTCCAGGTAAAATCATAATGTCATCATACTGAACTGATAAAAAAAAACCATGCTGCTGTAGCATGGTTTTTTCGATTACCCTAATAGGTAAATGCTATTTTTTTACAGGCTCTGCTGAGTTAGGCCAAATTTTTTCTTCTAATTGATCGGCTAGCTCCGGAAACTTACTAGTATCAAATACAGGATCAATACCAGCGTCTATCTGTTCACGGTAGTCATTGATCACTCTAACCGCCAAACCAGACAACAAGACTAATGCCACTAAGTTAACAATGGCCATTAGCCCCATCGACACATCCGCTAAATCCCAAACCAAACTAATTTTAGCGAGAGAACCAAACATAACCATACCTAAAACCACTAAACGAAATAAAGGTAAGGCTTTTTTACTATTGCCAGACAAGAACATTACATTGGTTTCTGCATAAGAATAGTTGGCAATAATAGACGTAAAGCAGAAGAGTAAAATGGCAAAAGCAATAAATGCTCCACCCCAATCACCCACATGACTGGTTAATGCACTAATGGTTTTGGCAATACCATCCGAGCTAGAAGCTGCATCTCCAGATAATAAAATAATCGCTGCGGTTGCGGTACAAATAACAATAGTATCAACAAACACGCCCATCATTTGCACAAAACCTTGCGATGCTGGATGGTTAGGATTTGGAGATGCACTTGCAGCAACATTTGCGGCACTCCCCATACCCGCTTCGTTTGAAAACAATCCTCGGGCAATACCAGCTTGCATTGCTTGCGAAACACTAAATGCAACACCACCAGCAGCAGCTTCTTGCCAACCAAATGCACTATTGATAACCAACATGAATATGTCGGGTAATTTTTCAATGTTCATACCCACAACGACAAAAGCAATGGCAATATAAGCAATAGCCATCACAGGCACAATTAACTCAGATGCTTTAGCAACCTTCTTAAGGCCTCCAACAATCACAAAGGCACTGCAAATAACAATACCAATTCCAATATAGACAGGCTCAAAACCAAACACCTGAGTCATAGCACCAGTTATGGTGTTAGCCTGGACTGCATTAAACACTAAACCAAAGGCTATAATTAAAAATATCGAGAACAGCACACCCATCCAGCGTTGACCAAGACCTTTCTCCATATAATAAGCAGGCCCGCCACGGTACTGACCATCACCATCTTTCACTTTATAAACTTGGGCAAGGGTCGACTCAATCATTGCGGTTGCCATACCAAGTACCGCAATAGCCCACATCCAGAACACGGCACCTGGTCCTGCAGTACCAATTGCAACAGCCACACCGGCCATGTTACCAGCACCTACACGTGCTGCCATACTGGTACAAAAAACCTGAAATGATGATAAACCATGCTTACCTGGACGACGGCTAATAGCCAATACTTTAATGCCATGAACAAAATGAGTGGCTTGAATAAAACCGAGACGAATGGTGAAAAATAATCCAGCGCCTACCAGTCCATAAACTAATAGCTTGCCCCAAAGTAGGCTATTCATAAAATTAATAATCGTTTCTAACATTGCCATATTGTCTAATCTTCCCCGTTATAAGGTTATTTTTTTGTATCAGGCTATTGCGCTGAATGTTAAAGCACATAATGGACAGACCTGGCACTTCATATGCGAGCTGCTATGTGTCAAACGGTAAAACAAATAAAAGTGCCAAATAAAGGCGCCATTATAAAAGCTAATGATGGTGGATTAATAGGTATAGATCACCAAGGGCTGTGAATGCTAAAACAACGTTACCTACCTGATACATTGCCTAAGTAAATGACACGTTGAAGCAACACAAATAAAACAAAAAGCAACAAGTGACATCCATCACACTTTATCACTTCTATTATTAATGCTCTATGCTTAAAGCACTGGCAAATCGTTATTAAATTTCAAGTAATTATCGACATATCAACCAAAAATGCGATCTGAACTAAAAGTGACTCGTCAAAAATTAGATAAAGGCCACATTATTGTAATAAAATTACAGATACAGTGTTCTCAAAGAAAGTTAAATAATTATTTTCACTTTTAATCGAGGTCACAATGACTAACTCAAATGAAATAACTGCACTAAAAAAATACGTACGAGCGACTAACTTCTTGGCGACATCGCAAATTTATCTGAAGCAAAACGTACTTTTTAAGCGTCCTTTACAACATACTGATATCAAGCCTCGTTTACTTGGTCACTGGGGAACGTGTCCTGGTATCAACTTTGTCTACGCTAACGTTAACCGTCTTATTGTTAAGCATAATCGTGAATTCATTTACCTTGTTGGCCCTGGCCACGGTTTCCCAGCAGTACAAGCTAACTTATTTGTAGAAGGTTCATTAAGCCATTTCTACCCAGAGACCATACCTTATACAGAAACGGGTATCGAAGATATCTGTAAAAAATTCTCAGCAGCTTACGGTTATCCATCACATGCGAATCCTGAAGCACCAGGCCAAATATTAGAAGGTGGTGAGCTTGGTTATTCACTTTCAGTTGCTTGGGGCTCTGTATTAGATAACCCAAATCTTATTGCCGCCTGTTTAATTGGTGACGGTGAAGCAGAAACAGGTCCATTAGCTGCATCTTGGTATGCCAACCGTTTAGTCTCACCAGATAACAACGGTGCAGTGCTACCAATCGTACATATTAACGGTTACAAAATTTCAGGCCCTACTCGTATGGGCCGAATGAGCCATGAAGAGCTAGATTTAGAATTCCGTGGTCTTGGTTATCACCCAATCATCGTTGATGATGCAATGGAAACCGATATTTTTGAACAAATGACCGCAGCAATGGACTTGTCATATGACATGATCAATGACATCCAACGTCGCGCACGTTCAGGTGAAGATGTCGTTAAACCACGCTGGCCAGTTATTTTAATGAGAACCGCAAAAGGTTGGACTGGTACTTCTGAATACGATGGTAAGAAACTTGCTGGTAACTGTGAATCTCATCAAGTAATAGTGAGCAACTGCGCCAAAGATAAAGGCCATCTTGAAGCACTTGATAAGTGGTTGGCTAGCTATAAGTTTGACGAATTAGTGCAAACCACTGAAAGCGGTGAATTGATATTTGATAAAGACATTATGTCTTTGATGCCGCCAAAAGAGTTATGTTGTGGTCGTCAACGTCTGAGTTACGGCGGTGAAGTTGTACGTGCTTTAGCAAATCCAGATTTAAACAAATTGGGTTACGGTTCAGAAACAGCTCGTGGTCAACGTGGTTTCTCAATGTTGAAAATGGGTGAGTGGATGCGTGATGCTTTCAAACTAAACCGCGATCAACGTAACTTACGTATCTTCAGCCCTGATGAAACATACTCAAACCAACTACAAGCTGTGTTTGAAGAAACCGACCGCGCATGGCAGTGGCCAATCGAAAGCTGGGATCAAGATATGTCTCGCGATGGCCGCGTGATTGAGCTCCTATCTGAAAATTTACTTTTCGGTATGTTACACGGTTACACAGTAACAGGTCGTCACGGTATGTTCCCTACCTACGAATCTTTCTCTCAGGTAGTGTCATCAATGGCGGATCAATATTGTAAATATGTTCATGCAAGCCAAGGTATCCATTTCCGTAAGCCTATCCCTGCATGTAACGTCGTATTGTCTTCACTATTAGAACGTCAAGATCACAACGGTTATTCTCACCAGAATCCGTCTTTCCTAGGCGCTATGTTAGAGAAACATCCGAACATTATTTCTGCTTATTTACCTGCAGATGCTAACAGTACCTTGGTTTACACTGAACGTGCTTACGCTGATCGCGATAAACTGAACATTATTGTTGCGGGTAAAAAGTCATTACCACAGTGGTTATCACTTGATGAAGCCCGTAAGCAAGCTAAAGACGGTATCATGGTGTGGGATTTCGCCTCTGATGACAAACCAGATGTAGTACTTGCAGGTTGTGGTGACTACGCGACGCAAGAATGTATGGCCTCACTGGTATTAATTCGTGAGATTTTACCAAGAGTGCGCATCCGCTTTGTAAGTGTCTCAGAACTTCACAGCAGCGGTTTAGGTAGTCTTAAGTTTCAAAGCAAGCCTTGGATGATGGATGAAGTCTTCACTGAAGATAAAGGTGTGGTATTCAACTACCATGGCTACCCAAACACCATCAAAAAGCTTGTATTTGATTATAAAGGTAACCGTCGCTTCCGTATTAAAGGTTATGAAGAAGAAGGTTCAACGACTACACCATTTGATATGGGTGTGCGTAATGGTACTTCTCGCTATCATTTAGTTATCGATATGGCATATAAGTTGTTCCAGCAAGGCGTAATTGATGAATCACAACATGTGACCATCACGACCGATATGTTACAACGCTTGGTAGACCACAAAAACTACATCAAAGCGAACGGTGTTGACCCTGAAGAGATCGAAAACTGGGTGTGGACACGTTAAGTTAAGCCACTTTTAACAATAAAAAATACGCCTTCAGGGCGTATTTTTGTTTTTATAATCCCCAAAAGTGACCATTTCATAAAAATCAAACTAACTTATTAAAAAAAGAGATGATATTCACAATTCATCTTTAATCATTTATGAATTAAAACATACATGCTTAGCTTATGTTTTAATTAGTTATTTTAATTAAAAAAAAATTCAGCCTGAGTGTTATCTAATCTAGCATTACCAAAAATTAATCCTTTTTACTATGGAAAAACATCTAATTACCAACCATAATTGCGCCGCTGACTAAAACACAAAGAAACACCACATTAAGCGTCAGTAATGCATGACAATAACAACTCCGTTACATGCATATTTGGTGGAGTAAAATAACAATGGATGTAAATATGATGAAGAACACATTAAAAGTAGTATTACTCACCTCTATGTTGCCTTTCGCTGCATCAGCTGCACAAGAATTAACACCTTGGTATGTTGGTGGTGGTTTAGGCGTCAACAACTATGAACCTAGCTGCGACCAAAAAACCATGAAAGTATGTGGTGAAGATGACCCATATGCTTGGGATGTATTTGGTGGTTATTTATTTAACGAATACGTCGGTATTGAGCTAGGTTATCGTGACCTTGGCCGTGCAGAATGGACTGATTATTCTAACAAGCGCAATGATGTTGGTGCTCGTGGAATGTCATTAGGTTTTGTTGGTTTTTACCCACTAGCAGACAAGTGGAGCTTATCAGCTGAAGCTGGTGCGCTTAACTACCTAATCTCGAACAAAAAAGAATACAACACTGAATATTACAGTGATAGCGGTATTGCACCATATTTAGGTGCTGGTATTGGTTATAACTTTACTGACAATTTAAAGTTACAAGCTAAATACCGTCGTTATGAAAATCTTGACGAAGAAAAGTGGAATACACTTTCGATGGAAAGTAACTATTGGGGTCTTGAGCTAAGCTACCGTTTTGGTACTAGTACTCCAGCTCCAGTTGCTGCACCAGTTGTTGTTGCACCAGTTGTTGTTCCACTTGGTGATGATGATAAAGATGGCGTAACAAACAACATCGACAAATGTCCAGACACACCATCAACTCACAAAGTTGATGCGACTGGTTGTAGTGTTTATGAAAACGTTACAACTAAGTATGATTTAGGTGGTATTTTATTTGCTAATGATTCAGCTGAAATCCGTGCTGGTTCGTTTGCTGATTTAGAAAAACTTGCTGACCACTTAACTAAATACCCACAACACACTGTATCTGTTCAAGGCCATGCGTCTAACGTAGGTAAAGCAGAATACAACATGAAGCTTTCTGAGCGTCGTGCGGTTTCTGTTGCAAGTGCACTAAACAAAAAGTATGGCATTAGCATGAGCCGTATTAATTCTGTTGGTTACGGTGTCACTAAACCAGTTATGCAAGGTAGCTCAGCTGAAGCTAACCGTGTTAACCGTCGTATCGAAGCTATCGTGACGGGTACTGAAAAGCGCGTAGTATTACGTTAATTGTAATATAGATACGCTATACTTTAGAAGTCGCTGCTTGCAGCGACTTTTTTATTTTAAGAACAACGTAAAAACTAGTACACCAGTGGCTGCCACTGACGTAGCGGTAATAGAATTGGAAGTATGTACCGTATAAACTGACCAATTCTGTCTATTTAGCAACAATAATGGCTTTAAATAAGCGAAAATAGCGGATAATTTCGTAATTTTTTTACAAATAAAGTTGGAATAATTCCTAAAATCGCTTCTAATAAAGGCATTGATCTATATTCATTGCTTAACGAGAGGAAATTTCCATGGCCAATGCACTCGCGCAACTCAAATCATTCACGACCATCGTTGCTGATACCGGCGACATAGAAGCTATTAAGCGTTACCAGCCTGAAGATGCAACAACCAATCCATCACTCATTTTAAAAGCTTCTCAGATCCCTGAATATGCTTTTCTTATCGAGAATGCTATTGAATGGGCTAAAACTCAAAGCCAAAGTATTGAACAACAGATTGAAGATGCAGGCGACAAACTTGCAGTCAATATTGGCGTAGAAATTTTAAAGCTAGTACCAGGTCGTATCTCAACAGAAGTCGATGCTCGCTTATCATTTGACAAGCAACGCTCAATCGACAAAGCGCACAAGCTAATCAAATTATATAAAGAAGCCGGAATTGATAAATCACGAATTTTGATCAAACTAGCTTCGACTTGGGAAGGTATTTGCGCAGCAAAAGTACTTGAACAAGAAGGCATCAACTGTAACCTAACATTGCTATTTAGCTTTGCTCAAGCAAGAGCTTGTGCAGAAGCTGGCGTATACCTTATTTCGCCTTTTGTTGGTCGCATCCTAGATTGGTATAAAAAAGACACAGGCCAAGATTACACTGCAGAAACCGATCCTGGTGTGGTCTCTGTTACTGAGATTTACAACTACTATAAGCAACATGGTTATAACACTGTTGTAATGGGTGCGAGTTTCAGAAATATTGGTGAAATTATTGAATTATCAGGTTGCGACCGTCTAACGATTGGCCCTGCATTACTAGAAGAATTAGCCAATACTGATGTAGAAATCATCCAGAAATTGGTTGCGACACCAGCAACACAGTCGGCTCCAACAGCACTCACTGAAGAACAATTCCGCTGGGCATTTAACGAAGACCCAATGGCAGTAGATAAGTTGGCAGAAGGCATTCGTAATTTTGCCATCGATCAAGGCAAACTAGAAGTTATGCTAAAAACAAACTTAAGCTAGTTGGAGGCTTTACTCGTGACTACACTGACTCAAAGCACGACTTGGAAGGCGCTACAAACCCATTCAAGTCAACTACCTCACATGCGCGAATTATTTGCCCAAAACCCACAACGTTTTGAGCAAATGAGCGTTGCGGCTTGTGGTCTGTTTTTAGATTACTCTAAAAACCGTGTGAACGATGAAACACTTAAGCTGCTATTCTCTCTCGCTAAAGAAGCAAAACTGAGTGAAAAAATTACTGCAATGTTCAATGGTGATGTAATTAACAACACCGAACAGCGCTCAGTATTGCACACTGCATTACGCAGTAAAGCAACTCAAACGGTTATTGCTGAAGGAGCGAATATCGTTCCCGAAGTGCAACAAACATTAGCCAAAATGGCTAAGTTTGTTGGCACGGTGCAATCAGGTGAGTGGAAAGGTTATACCGGTAAAGCGATTACAGATATCGTCAGTATCGGCATTGGAGGTTCTTTTCTTGGACCTAAAATTGTTTCACAAGCGCTTAGACCATATTGGCAAGCAGGGCTTAATTGCCATTTTGTCGCCAACGTTGATGCAACTTCAATCTGTGAAAAATTAAAAAATCTCAATGCTGAGACCACATTGTTTGTGATGTCGTCAAAATCATTCAGTACTCAAGAGACTCTTACCAATACCCTTAGTGCTAAAGATTGGTTTTTAGGCCAAGGTGCAAGTCAACAAGATGTGGCGAAACACTTTGTTGCTGTAACATCAAATGTGGCTAAGGCAACTGAGTTTGGTATGGACGCTAACAACATATTCCCAATGTGGGATTGGGTTGGCGGACGCTACTCATTATGGTCAGCCATTGGTTTACCAATCGCGCTACTTATTGGTATGGATAACTTTAAAGACTTGTTAGATGGCGCGCATCAAATGGATGAGCATTTTACTAACACGCCTATCGAACAAAATATGCCCGTCATCATGGCTATGTTGTCTGTATTGTATGGTAATTTTCATGGTGCTCAATCACATGTCATTTTAACCTACGATCATTACTTACGTGGTCTTCCGGCTTATTTTCAACAACTCGACATGGAAAGTAATGGTAAATCAGTGACACTCGATGGCACTGACGTCGATTACAGCACCGGTCCCGTCATTTGGGGCGGTGAAGGTACTAACGGTCAACATGCCTATCATCAGTTGCTACATCAAGGCACAGCACTTATTCCTGCCGACTTTATTATGCCGTTGCAAAGCCACAATCCGTTGGGTGAACATCATGACCAACTTGCATCAAACTGCTTTGGGCAAACCCAAGCCTTAATGCAAGGTCGTACCTACGATGAAGCACTGGCTGAACTAAGCAATAGCCAGCTTGATGAGCAACAAAAACCGCTTATAGCCAAACATAAGGTAATGGTTGGTAACAAGCCAAGTAATACCTTATTGATGGATAAGCTCACGCCAACAACATTAGGTGCGTTAATCGCGCTATATGAGCACAGAACCTTTGTTCAGGGTGCTATATGGCAGATAAACTCATTTGATCAATGGGGTGTAGAGCTAGGTAAGCAATTAGGCAATGATGTGCTTGAACGAATTGGTGCCGACCAAGATGCTACCGATTTAGATGCATCGAGCAATGCATTAGTGAACCTGTATCGCAAAGGTAAGCTATAGAACAAATACTAGCCTTAAATAAAAACCTCAGCTTGCTGAGGTTTTTTTATGCGTTTTTGATATCAAATTCACTAAACTGTGATTTATTAGTAACGTAAATGCAACACAACTATTGCACCCTATAGCTGAAATATGGTACTTATTTGTGCAGAGACATCATAATAACAAGGGAGGTTACCATGGATCGATTAGACTATGGTGGTGCGCTAGACGAAGTTGTTGAAAGACCAACCCGCTCAAAAAGCTCGTCAAAAAAACGCAAATGGCGTGAAATTGAAACCATTAAGGATAAACAGCGTTTACTCAAGGAATTGCAAGATATTGATGATTCATTCGATTTTGATGTTAATACATTAGTGCTTTAATTGAATCCCACCACATTTAACACTTAACGATAAAATCGATTAAAAGAGCGCATAGAGCGCTCTTTTTGTTTGCCAAAATTTATAGGTTGGCTATGAATGTACATCACAACCCTCTAGCCCAGAATAATCACATCATTTATTATCTGAATGTTCAATATAGGTCCGTAAATCTTCAAAAATCGTTTTATCATTATCATTAAATAACGGATCTTCAATTAAGCGATTTTGACATAACACGTTGATTTTTTGCCAATCGTTATTGTCTAATGCCTTAACAAAATTAGGAAATACTTCCCGTTCTTCATACTGCATATGCAATTGTTGTAGGTCAATATATTCTTGCAGATCGTTAATCAACTTGTCGCGCGAGATAACCACATCCGAAAGAATCATATTCAAGCTATAAACTAAAGCACCCGATGCCTCAGCCAAACGATGATGTTCATTATAAAGTTGGCCACAATTCGCTAAACCCGTTTTATTACTGTAATAATCGAAAATAATATCTTCCAACGGGTGATGACTATGCTCAGCATAGCCTTGCATATACTCAACGATATCCCTAACCAGATTAAAATTAACTCCGTTACCTTCAGCCAATCGAGTCAATTTATTCGAAAGGATATTCAACAAAATGGCAATATGCTTATGATCGCGCATTAAACGTTGCAACATAACCTTCTCCCGTCATCTATCTACAAAACACCAATGTATAAATAATAGCCAATAATGCATCTTTTACTAATCTACACTGTGATAAGCATTATGAGGTATGACCAAGATCATAATATTGAAATATAAAAAAACACCTAATGCCAATCTCATTGATATTAGGTGTTAGATATTTGAAGGTAAGGGGTTACTTTAACACAGCAAACATATGAGCCTTAAGCTGACCAAAATCAGCATCTAATTCTGCTGACAGAATCGTTTTGTGTGCCACTGCAGCTAATTCAGGAGGTAACGGCAAATTAATGGCCAACTCACGGTCAACCACATCTTTAAACTTCGCAGGATGCGCTGTACCTAGAAATACCCCGGTTTCGTTACCTGTTAAGCCAAGCGTTAATGCATGAGCCGCAATCGCCGCATGGGGCTCTGATTGATAACCCAACTGATAAAGTTCTGCTAAAGCGCCAGCGGTATCATCTTCAGAAAGAGCCACGCCTGTTACCAATGATAACGGCCAGCCCATTTGCTCACAAATCGCTTCAACACGAGGCCAATTACTTGGCTCTGACACATCCATAGCATTTGACATAGTCGCTACCGTTTTATACGGCTGCCATTCTCCACCAGTGAGATAACGCGGCACAGTGTCATTGCTATTGGTTGCAGCAATAAAACGTTGAATAGGTAACCCCATGGCTTTAGCAAATAACCCAGCGGTTAAGTTACCAAAATTACCACTGGGTACAGACATCACAAGCTCATTATGTCCAGCTTGCTTTGCTTGCGCTACCGCTTCAAAGTAATAACATATCTGAGCTAATAAACGGCTGATATTAATCGAATTAGCAGAATTTAACGCTAAGCCATCGCGAACATCACAGTCATCAAAAGCTTGTTTTACCAGATGCTGACACGCATCAAAGTCAGACGTTACTGCCACAGTATGAATATTTTTACCTAAGGTGGTAAACATCTTTTCTTGCAGTTCGCTAATTTTACCTTTTGGGTATAACACCATTACATTAACGTTATCTAAACCATAGAATGCATCCGCTACTGCAGCGCCAGTATCACCCGATGTTGCGGTTAAAATGGTCAGTTTTTTATTGCCAGCAAGTAAATCAACACATTGGGCCATAAACCGTGCGCCAAAATCTTTAAACGCTAATGTAGGGCCATGAAAAAGCTCTAAACAAGCGCGTTTATCATCAACCTTAACGAGTGGTACATCGAAGGTAAATGCTTTATCAACAAGCTTATCAACATTCTCCTGCCCGAGTTCATCCGCTAACCAAGCACCCAAGACTTTTCTGCTTCGCTCAGCAAAGGGTAATGCCAGTAATGCATCAATATTGGATAGTACTGGAATGGACTTTGGGAAAAACAATCCTCTATCTTTACCTAAACCCAGTTGAACCGCTTGACTGAAGTTAACTACCTGCGATGGGTGTTTTAAGTTATATAATTCCATTGCGACTGCCTTTTAAATTTCAATATCAATAATGTGAAAGAGAGCGTTACACGCAGCGCGTGCCAAGTTTATCTAATTTACAAACGTGAGCAAAACCACCTTGCTCCGAAATATAATGTTGCATCAGCCAGTTTTTGGCTTTTTCTGCGGTGGCTAAATCGTCGGTTACACTAAACAATGTTGGGCCGCTGCCAGAAATACCACTAGTAAGCATGCCTAATTCAGCTAATGCTGCTCGTGCTTCGGTATAACCAGGTATTGCGGATGCACGATAAGGTTCGGCCAAAACATCTTTCAGCATTTCAATTGCCAAAGCAGCGTCTTGCTGATAACTCGCGTGAACAAATGCACTTAAATAACGACCAAAATCGATGGCTACAGACTTATCATATTGCTGCGGCAGCAATTCGCGCATTTTGGCAGTAGATAATGAAATTCCCGGGTAAGCGATAACCCAATACCAGTTATCAAAACTTGGAATAGCAGCGCATGCTTTGTTGCTGGCATTAAGCATTAGCTGCATGCCGCCTAAATAGCATGGCGCTACATTGTCATAATGCACGCTGCCAGATATCTTCCCTTCAAACTCGCCCATCAATGCTAATAAGGCTTGCTGGTTAAAAGGCTGTCCAAAATGTTCATTTAAGGCATATAACGCAGCGACTACAGAGCTGGCACTAGAGCCTAACCCACTGCCGACTGGAAGGTTTTTCTCTAGACAAACAGTGACACCATCTTGTCGTTGTAATTTATTTAAAAAAAACTCAGCACATTGGTAAACAATATTATCCTTACCATCGCTCGGTAATTTATGTGCCCATTCACCTGTTTGGCTATATTCAACCCCGCTGGCAGCAGCGCTAATCATCACTCTATCGCCCAATAATGAGCCATCAAGTGGCGCTAATGCTGCGCCAAGCAAATCAAAGCCAACACCAACATTGCCCATAGACGCTGGAGCATACACAGTAAGCGTGTCTTGGCTTACTTTTAACGTTTGATTCATAACCCAACCTCACGAGTCCAGTTTAAGGTTCTTAATACGTCAGCAAAGGCCCCAGCAGCAGTAACATCGGTACCGGCACCATAGCCTCTTAATACAAAGGGAATTGGTTGATAATATCGGCTATAGAATGCCAGCGCATTCTCGCCACCTTTTACGCTGTATAATGGATCAGTTGCATCGACTTCAATAATTCTGACATGGCATTGCCCCTCTTCAATTTGGCCAACATAACGCAGTACTTTACCTTCGGTTTTAGCCGCCGCTACTCGAGCTGAGATAACCTCATCTAATGAAGCAAGATTGGCCATAAATTGATTAACATCGCCAGAGTCATCAAAATCAGCAGGCAATACCGATTCCACATTAATGTCGTCTAACTCCAAAGGTAAACCCACTTCGCGAGCAAGAATTAAGACTTTACGGGCGACATCCATACCACTTAAATCATCACGAGGATCAGGCTCAGTAAAACACTTATCACGGGCAATTGCTGTCGCTTGCGATAAACTCATACCGTCATCTAACATACCAAAAATGTAAGATAATGACCCAGATAAAATACCATTAAACTTATGTAGCTTATCACCGGCATACATTAATTTTTTCAAGTTATCGATAACCGGTAAACCAGCTCCTACCGTCGTTTCATACAAAAACTGTCGACGCTGAGTTAAAGCCGTTTTACGCAATGCTTGATAGTAAGCATAATCACGAGTGTTCGATTTTTTGTTTGGGGTGACGACATGGAAACCGGCATTCATCACATCAAGGTAACGGTCTGACACTAACTCGCTTGATGTACAATCAACCAGTACAGGATTAAGTAATTGCTGCTCTTGCCCCCACTCAAGTAGCTTAGCTAAATCATACGCTTGACCCTTCTCGGCCAACAATGACTGCCACTCACTAAGTTCAATGCCTTCACTATTCAACAACATTTGGCGTGAATTGGCGATACCACAAACTCTGACACTAATGTGCTGCTCTTTTAACATCGCACTTTGCTGTTTGATTTGATCGAGTAATCCAGCCCCCACATTACCGCTACCGACTAAAAAAACATCAAGATACTGCTGAACATCGAAAAATGCTTGATGACATGCTCCAATAGCATGCTTGGTTTTTTTCTGTTGAATAACAGTAGAAATAGAACGCTCAGATGACCCTTGCGCAATGGCAACGATGTTGACACTGGCTTTAGCTAGCGCAGTAAAAAACTTAGCCGCTACGCCCTTGTGGGTTTTCATGCCATCACCGATCAAAGACACAATCGACAGGTCATGACGTAACTCAATCGGTTCAAGTAATTCACTCTTAATTTCTAGCTCGAACTCCTGCTCTAATGCCCATTTCGCTTTATTGGCATCTGAAGTTGCCACACAAAAACTGATACTGTACTCAGATGAGCTTTGGGTAATAAGCGATACCGAGATACCACTACGAGAAATAACCGCTAATGTTCGGCTTGCCATACCGACCATGCCTTTCATACCTGGGCCCGATACGTTAAACATGGTTTGATTATCAAGATTGGAAATTGCTTTAACTTGTAAACCGGTTTTATCATCGTCATTAGACACTAGCGTGCCGGGAGCGGATGGATTAAAACTATTTTTGATGTAACAAGGAATATGATACTGAGCAATCGGCGCAATCGTTTTAGGATGCAATACTTTGGCACCAAAATAAGACAACTCCATCGCTTCTTGGTAGCTTAGCTGCGATAACAATTTAGCATCAGCAACCACTCGAGGATCTGTGTTATAAACCCCATCAACGTCAGTCCAAATTTCACAACTTGAGGCATCTAAACATGCCGCCAGTACCGCAGCTGAATAATCAGAACCATTGCGGCCTAATGTGACGATCTTGCCCTGAGCATCTGCAGCAGTAAAACCAGGCATCACCCACACTCGATATTGATCAAGCGGTAGTAAGGTAAAGCGAGGTTTGCTCACCGCAATATCAACGACCGACTCCAACGGCTGACCATGCGCTAAAAATAACGCCACTGGATCTAATTGTGCTGAAGTGATGTCTTTCGCCAACATAACTTGTTCCATTAATGCCGCAGATAAACGCTCACCCGTCACCACTATTTCAGCACGAACACTATCAGGGCATTCGCCTAGCAGTTTAATACCGTAAAGTTTATCTTTCCAAACTTGCATTTGTGCTGTTAATTTCCCAACCAGCAGCTCATGTTGAAGAGCCGTAATAAGTGATGCCGCCGCGTCAGAAAACAGCCCGCTATAGACCAAATGAATATGATCTAATACCGGTTGATAATCATGTTGTTCAACTGCTATGTCTACCATTTCTAAAAGCGCATTGGTCACTGTGGCAGGAGCTGAAAGCACTGTAGCAACAGATTCTGTCAAAGCCGTATCAGCAATAATATCTGCCGCCATCGAAAAACGAGGCCAATTCGCTAGCGATGTTCCACCAAATTTCATTACTTTCATGTCGCTCTCCTTGTCACTCATAAAGTGACAACATTAAATTAAAATCAAATAATTAGAATAAAAACAAAAAAGCCCGCTTCAGTTGTTAGAAGCGGGCTTTTTATGCAAAATCTTTTAAGGTGTAATCAGCCCGCCCCCACTATGGTAATAGTGGTGGTTGTAATGGTTGTAATTACAACGAGCATGAGGGTAAACATTTGATGATTCTCTTCGTTAGGTTAAATGTTAACTGCCGATAATATTTAATTAGATTAAATAGCTGATCCACGTTGGCTAACAGAATTGCTTTTTTAACCTAAGGTTGTCAACCCCTCATTACAGTTTATTTACTAGTTATTTTTTAAGTTGAGTTGATTTTTTTAATAATTAAGTTGTTAAAAATCGATAATGAGTAGTGATAACCATTATTGATTGCCTTATCCAACGTTAACGTAGACGTAAGAGTAATAAATAAAGTTAAGTAAATACAACAATTTCATAATGATAGAAGTAGTAACTTAATATGTATTCATAAAAAGATTGCCAATAAATGTGTAACCAAGATGATTTATCCGCCTTAGCTATTTCCTACACCAATTAAATGATTTATTTTCACCATCAGTCGATGTAAAACATGCAGCATAAGACAAAACAAAAAAAGCTGTGATTCAATAACCAAAAACTGATGTTAGTCATCGCAGCCTTATATCAAAATACGGTATGATACTCACATCACAATTGGAGGCGATATGAAAATTACAAAACATGCGGCGGTCACTATTCATTACCGCTTATCTGATGAGCAAGGTCTATTAGTAGAAAGTTCATTTGAAAGTGAACCAATGGTTTACTTACATGGCACTGAAAATTTAATTCCTGGACTTGAATCAGTTTTGGAAGGTAAAACTGTTGGTGAAAATATCGAGGCAAAGATCCCTGCGGAACAAGCCTATGGCGAATATCACCCAGGTTTAAAGCAAGAAGTTCCTGTCAGTGCATTTGGTGATGTCGAAGATATCGTTCCAGGTATGCGTTTTATCGCTGAAACTGAAATGGGTCAACGCCCTGTTCAAGTAATTGAAGTGAAAGATGATGTCATCGTTGTTGATGGTAATCACCCTCTAGCGGGTCAGTCACTGCATTTTAGTGTCGAAGTTATTGCTGTAAGAGAAGCAACAGCAGAAGAGCTATCTCATGGACATATCCATGCAGAAGGCGGCTGTGGTAGCCATGGACACGATCACGGACACGACCATGAATCATGTGGCACAGAGAAACCTGGCTGTGATGGGAATGGCGGCTGTGGCTGTCGTTAATTCATTATTGATTAAATAGATAAGTGACTCATTCTATTTTTAATGTCTATTTGTCAGTAAAAAGGTTGAAACATCGTAAGGCACTGTCTAGTTACTAGGCAGTGCCTTTTTGTTTAGGTTATAGTTAGTTCGTTAGTCACATCAATTAGTCAGATTTATTGTATCGACCGTTAAGGATAACTAGGCGGTACAATCCTCACTAATTGACAACCAATATAATAATTAATACCTAGCGACGGAGTGCTTATGTTAATTAAACCGCTGTATGAATTACTGCCGTTCACTTACATGCTTGTAGGCAGTGTCAGTATTTTTCTTCTTGAACCTAATTATGCACTTATTGCTTCAATTGTAGTGTATTTATATGGTGCACATATTTACAACTTACGTTCCAAGAACCGTAGAACCGATCCCAAACGTAAACGCAAATCAGGATTCATTCCCGAAACGATTTATGGTTTATTACCCTTTATTTACGTATTAAGTGCCGTGAGCCTTTATCGTTTTTACCCTAGAGATTCGAGCACACTTTTTGCTCTGTGCCTAACCACGTATGGTGGATACCTATTTTTAAGACGCTTAAGTTATCGTCATCACAGATTACCGCGTGGAGTTAGCCAATAGTCAGATTTATTATTGCTATGAGGATGAAAAAGGTTAACTGAACAAAACAGCATAATGAATTGATTAGCAATTGTTAATAGTGAACCTAATTTAATTAAAATCGATGGGTGTCTATTTGATTTTATGAGCAATGCTTTAGGCTCGATAGGTAACAAAAGACACCTATCGAGTCAGTTATATTGGTGATTTATCAGCACTGAATTATCAGCACTGAGGACTGAAATATTGTGTCGATGCGAATTGATGACCAATTGCTTAGCCTAAAATCAATTGTTAACCTAGAATCAATTTTTTAACTAAGTCCCTTTGATTTACTGGCATATTTTTTAAATAATTTGAACACCGTGTAATCGTTGCAATACTCACTTGATGTTCTGCAGCAATTTGTCTCTGACTCAATTCCCCTGCTAATAACGTTTGGAACACCTGTAAACGCCCAGAAACTGCACTCCGCTCTTCTTCGGTTAATAATAAATGAAACAACACCGACAAATCATCTTCATTTGCATGGGTTAATATTTTTTCTACCACTAAATTCCAATTGGCACGCATTATTTTTCTCTTTTTAGTAATGCCCAGACATTACAAGTGTACCAAGGAACGACGTCGATTAGCAAAATTGCTACCGATAAACTTGTAATGAAAAATGAAAAATAACTGCGGGATGCTATTGATGAAAGATATCGCAAAATGCTTATAAAATTGTGTAGAATGAGATTTAATACCCTCATAACTAAGCGCTAAAAACTCGACTAAGCTGTAGGCTGAACATTTAATGGTTAGCACTTTAGTTAAAATTTAGCATAATTATGTGGATATCAGTGCTTATGGAACCGGTACCACCCACAAAAAAGTGAAGGATGACGATGAAAAAGATATTACTAACGGTTGCGGCAACCGCAATGATGATCCCTGCTGTGTTTGCGAATAATTTTGAAGAACCTGCAGATGCCATTGAATACCGCCAAGCTGCTTTCGGCTTAATTGCTTATAACTTTGGTGATATGGGCGCTATGCTAAAAGGTAAAAAACCTTTTGATGCTGCTGTATTTAGTGCTCGTGCAGATAATGTTGCAGCGCTATCAAAAATACCACATGAAGGTTTTATTGCTGGTTCAGATAAAGGCGATACCGAAGCACTAGCTAAAATTTGGCAAGATAAAGCAGATTTTGATAGCAAAATGACTGCATTTCAAGATAATGCCGCGGCATTAGCTGTTGCAGCTAAATCAAGCGATAAAAATAGCATTAAACAAGCTTTTGCTAACACTGGTAAAAGCTGTAAAGGTTGTCACGACGTTTACAAAAAAGACTAATTTAATTCGTTAGCTCTGGTGAGTATAAGTAGCTCTACTCAATAGTGAAAATGATAAAAGCCCATCTTTATGGGCTTTTTTATTGGCTTTAATTAACCTGAAATTATAAAAAACTGACCACAGGTTCGAGTAACAACCACCAAATAGCAGCAAAAATAACTGACACGATAACTAACGCCATCCAAGGCGAACGCAATGTAGGTGAAGTGACCTGCTCGGTAACTTGTTTATAACCGCTGAACATGGCTTTAAGTACATTGTCACCCTTAAAAACATGCACTAACACGGCAATAATATGTACCGCAGCCAAAGCCAAAATAAGGTTGAAATTAGTTTTATGCAGCCAGGTTAGCCACCCCGCAGTATCTGACGAAACGAGATATATCAGCGGACCTTCAGTAAAAATATCATCTGTTGCAAATAAACCGGTACTTAACTGCAACACAAGCGATCCCAGCAACACAATCACCATATAACCACCTAGTGGATTATGCCCAAGTGACGAAGGTTTAGGTTGGGCTTTCGCGTAAGCGATAACTTTTTTAGGTGCAACAAAAAAATGTGTAAACTTAGCGGTGTCACTTCCTATAAAGCCCCAAATTAATCTAAATGTAATCAGAGTCATCAATAGATACGCCAATATCTGATGCCACTGCATTTCACCTATTTCGGCTGTCCACCATAATCCGCCAATTAAACACACCATAGCCCAATGGAAAAAACGTGTTGGAAAATCCCATACCTTTATTTTTTGTTGTTCTATACTCATTAATAACCTGCTTATTACTATTCTTTACTGACAAATTATAAACTCATCAGCAATAAATAAAACAAGAAGGTTTACAAACTAATACAAATAAACATGCTTACGCAGCTAAAAAAGACAACCAAAGAAGCTTTGCTTTATAAAGAGGATGAACCTAACGAGAAGTAATAAATCAATGTCAGCTAAGTAACCAGTAACATAGGATAAAGGAGCATGCTTGTAGAGCGTTTATGAATAAGACAACCCCATACAAAATCGTGCTTGAAATTGTATGAAAAAACCTCAGCAAAGCTAATTAAGTATTAACTTATCCATACAAATATGAGCCTATACTGACAGCATTACAAGCATATTTAATGGCTTTTTTGTTCAAAACGTCTAAGAGATCAAATATGCAGCACTCGATATATAAAGCCGGTAAAAGTGTGATGTAGATCACGAATTTTATGGTTAACCTTGGTAATCTGGAGTTAAGCAAACAACAAGAAGGTTCTAAATATGCTGAAAATCACTAGCAAACAACTTGAAGTCACTGCCCTTATCCGTGAACGTATTGAAGGACGATTAGAAAAATTAAGTCGACATGATATTCAATTAATTAACCCGCACGTCATTATTACTCAAGAAAAGCAGTTGTTTAAAATAGAGGCATCAGTTGGATTACCTAGTGGAGATTTATTCGCCCAGGCAAAAAGTGAAAACCTATACGCAGCAATTACTGCAATGGGACAAAAGCTGGAAAAACAGCTAAATCGCCTGACCCACAAACCCCAGGCTCAACGCCATGTATCATTACCAAATGACACAGAAAGCGAATTTGAGTATGTTTATAAGGAGGAAAACGCCGCTTGATATTATTTATCTCTCACCAGCGCACCTTCGGGTGCGCTTTCTTTTGTCTATAATCCAATACTCAAGCATTGATGAGTAAATTTACGTTGACAGTCGCCTGTCAGAGCTTTAGTTTTACTCCATGAACAAAAAAATATTCAGCCTTTTTATTTTCTTTTTTATTCAGCCCACCTCTGGAGGCGGATTTTCTGTGTAAAAACGAAAATGAAAATTCTAAAGCCTCCCAACTGGGAGGCTTTTTTGTCTTATAAACTCTGCCGTATCTAGTCATGCGCCAGTATGTAGCGTCACATTGAGGTCAATATGCAAAAACCACCTGAGTTAAGTCAAACTCGTGAACAGATAACTGCCTTGGATAAATCCTTATTAGCGTTGTTATCTCAGCGCCGCCAATTGAGCCTAAATGTTGCACGCAGCAAAGAAGTTGATGTTAGACCGATACGAGATACACAACGAGAAAAAGAACTACTTGAAAGACTAGTACAGCAAGGGCGCGACCAAGGACTTGATGCACATTTTGTGATATCACTTTATCAAAGCATTATTGAAGACTCGGTTTTATTTCAACAAACGTATCTTCATGGTAGAGCTAACCCAGACACTCAAAAGCAGCAATATACTGTGGCTTATTTGGGTGCTAGGGGTTCTTACTCTTACTTAGCTGCAAGCCGTTACTGTTCACGCCGTCAAGTCGAAATGCTTGATTTCGGCTGCAAAAGTTTTGATGAAATTGTTAATGCCGTTGAATCTGGTCATGCCGATTATGGTTTTTTACCGATTGAAAATACCTCTTCAGGATCTATCAATGAAGTGTATGACGTACTGCAACATACAACGCTGTCAATTGTTGGCGAAACAACTATTGAAGTGAGTCATTGTTTACTCACTAAACCCAACAGTAAACTATCTGATATCAAGACTATTTACGCTCACCCGCAGCCGATCAGTCAATGCAGTCGCTATTTAAGTCAACATCCTCATATCAAACTTGAATATTGTTCTAGTAGTGCTGAAGCCATGACAAAAGTTGTCGAGGCAGACAGCAATACTGTCGCAGCCATAGGCAGTGCTGAAGGCGGAGCCCTGTATCAGTTAATTGCGATGGAGCAAGGTTTAGCTAACCAAAAAATCAATCAGAGTCGTTTTATTGTTGTCGCTCGAAAAGCCTCTGCGGTGCCTTCTCAGCTGCCAGCAAAAACCACCTTGATCATGGCGACAGGACAGAAGCCAGGAGCATTAGTAGAAGCATTATTGGTACTTAAAGCTCATAATTTGAATATGAGTAAGTTAGAATCTCGTCCAATACCTGGAACACCATGGGAGGAGATGTTTTACCTCGATATTGATGGCAACTTGGCTACTACCGAAGTACAACAAGCGATTAAAGAGTTAGAGCGCCTTACTCGTTTTATCAAAGTATTAGGCTGTTATCCATGTGAAACCGTTAAACCTACACAACTATCGCAAGCTCAATTATTAATTGAACCCGGTAGCTCTAAACAAGAGCCAATCAAACCTATACCAAATAGCCAAGCTAAGCATTCACGCGACTATAAATCACAAGATACTCAATTGTTCTGTCAGCACTTACAAATAGGCGCCGGACAATTTAGCGCATTACAGCAAATTAACTTACCGATAGATAATACCGAACTGGCTACGCAAGCAAAGCACATCAAAGAATCAGGCTTTCAAGCCATTGTGCTCAATGATTTAAAACAACAACTCAATGAACAACAATTAAAACAGCATGCACAGGTCATCGAACAAGCTGGTTTATTATGTGTAATGCAAATAGATCAAGAACAGGAGTTTATCGTTGCTAGCCAATTAGCAGATATGCTGATATTAAGTGGTAAACAAATGTACAACCCGGACATGTTAACCTTAATTGGTTCCGTCAATTTGCCGGTAATATTAGAAAGAAACACCATGGCTAGTATCGATGATTGGCTACAAGCTGCCGATGCAGTCCTTAGTCACGGTAATCAACAACTCGGGCTATGCGAATCAGGTGTACGTAGTTTCACGCACCCAGAGCAGTTAAGCCTCGATTTAGCCGGATTGGTTGAAGTGAAATCCCGCAGTCATTTACCTGTAATCGTTAACACGAGCTTCTGTATTAATGCTGCACTGTTAACTACTCATGCAAATGCCGTTAAGCAACTTAATGCTGACGGAATTATATTGTTACATCAAGATGGTGTATCGCAAGCTGATATTATTCATGGTTTATACCAAGCAAAGTAACGATTAAATAACCGGGAATGACACACATAAAAATGCCGAGAATATTCTCGGCATTTTATTACTCGTAATTGTAAAAGGTAATTAGTTATTCAAGGCTATTCAATAATCATACTGCTAGGCCATCATTTAAACTTATCCAGCCTTTAAAAATACGATAACTGAACCAACTAACACCCAGTAAGTACATGGGTAAACTCAGCCATAAAGGACTAAGCCAATATCCAGCAATAAAAAATGGACATAGGCCAATAATACTCATACGTTGCCAACGTAGATGACTACCCAACACAGAGTCTGGGTTGACGTTCTTTTGGATCAAATTAAGCCAAAAACTCAATAATACAGGCACAAAAAATAATGGAAAAGCACTCATTAAGCCGTAAAGAAAATGCCCTAAGGAATTATCTTCAACCTGTTGAACAGGTAGCATATTCGATGGCATCATCGACATGGGGTATCCTCCAAAGGTAACTAAGTTTACTGAGCTAACACAGCGTTATTTGGCTACCGTATTAACTAAACATAAGCTTTGTGTCACTATTTCGCAATAATTAGTTCAATTAATAATGCTTCATTTAGCGTTATCCAGCTTTCATATCATTAACAGATTGCAACATGGCGCGACTTTCATGTTGGAACTGCGGCGCAAAGTCACCAAACCATTTAGCGACACGCTGGAACTGCTCCACAAAGGCTTGCCTATTACCGGTTTGCAACATTGTTAATGCATCACGATAATTATCTAGATAATCACTAATCGCGTGTTGGCTGCCAGGTTGGGCAAAAATAATATCGGCATAAAGCTCGGGATCTTGAGCAAATAAACGACCAACCATGGCTAACTCTAAACGATAAATCGGTGAGCTAAACTGTAATAAGTTACCAATATCAGCTTCTTCTTTGCACAAGTTGACGCCATATACGAATGTTGAAAAGTGACGCATAGCCTGTACAAGTTGCATCGCTTTATCATGACGCTCTGCTTCAGCTTCAACTATTCGCGCCCCCCAAATTTCAATCTGTTGTAGTAACCATTGATACGCTTCTTGATGACGGCCATGACACACCACCACCACCTGTTTAGCGAGACTACCAACATCTGGGCCAAACATAGGATGCAGACCCACTACAGGGCCTTTATGCGCAGCTAACATTGCCGCTAAAGGTGCTTCTTTAATCGAGGTGAGATCAGCTAGAATACAATTTTCAGGTAGCTGGGTTAACTTGTCACGGATCACTTCGCAGGTCACATTTATGGGTACGGTAACAATCACTAATCCTGCACCATCAAAAATGGCAGCGGCATCTTGCCAATCATTTTTATCTATACTTTTAACTTCATAGCCAGAAAGAACCAACATTTGGCTAAATAACTGTCCCAGTTTGCCCTGACCACCCACAACGACCACATGACCCAGATCTTGCTTAATCTGCTTAAACCCAACATCTTTTTCATTTAAGTAAGATTCGCGCATAAGTCGACGTAAAATATCTTCGATTAACTGTGGTGAGACATTCATTTTTTGTGCTTCGTCTCGACGTTTAGCTAACATCGATGCTTCACGTTGTGGGGCATAAATAGGTACACCAGCCGCATGTTTTACGGCACCAACTTGCGCCACTAAATCGAGACGTTTACGTAATAAATGCAGTAATTGTTGATCCACGCCATCAATTAAATCACGAAGATGCTCTAAGCCTGCTGTGGTTTTTTCATTCATCTGTTTATCCATTAACCGTTAACAACCTGCAGCGTCTCAAAACGCGTTGGTAATACTGCAGACAACTGGTTAGCGCCTTGTCTTAAAATGGTTTCAGTAGTTTCCCAATCAATGCATGCGTCAGTGACAGAAACACCATATTTTAGCTCTGCTAACGGTTTATCTGAACTCTGATTACCTTCATTGAGGTTACTTTCAAGCATAACACCGATGATAGATTTATTACCTGCTTCAATTTGGTTAAATACATCTTCGCAAACGTTTTTTTGACGTTGATGATCTTTTGATGAATTACCATGACTGCAGTCAACGACTAAACGAGCACTGAGTTTCGCCTTATGAATTTGGGCTTCACTCTGAGCAACACTGTCTGCATCATAGTTAGGTGCTAAACCGCCACGTAAAATAATGTGTCCATCTGGATTACCGGCCGTTTGCAACAAAGAAACTTGACCTTCTTGGTTAATGCCCATAAAGCGGTGGCTGCTGGCAGCTGATTTTAATGCATTAATAGCCACTTCCAACTTACCATCTGTGCCATTTTTAAAACCAACAGGCATCGACAAACCTGAAGCCATTTCTCGATGAGTTTGCGATTCTGTGGTTCTTGCGCCAATTGCAGACCAAGTAACTAGCTCGGACAAATATTGCGGACTGATCGGATCCAGCGCTTCTGTCGCGATAGGTAATTCAAGTTCAGCAAGCCAAATCATGAGTTCTCGAGCCATTCTGAGTCCTTTCTCGACATCAAATGACTCATCCATATCAGGGTCATTAATCAACCCTTTCCAACCGACAGTTGTGCGAGGCTTTTCAAAATACACGCGCATTAAAATGTAGAAATCATCACTGAGTTCATCATGTAACTTTTTCAGCTTTAATGCATACTCTTTTGCCGCGGCAATATCATGAATAGAACATGGCCCCGTCACCACAAGCACGCGATTATCACGTTTATGGACTATATCTGAGACTTGCTTACGAGCATTTAGAATATATTGATAAGCATGAGTTGATAATGGAAGTTCTTGCTTTAACTCTGCAGGAGTCACTAGCACTTGTTCTGAACTGATGTGCACATTATTAATGGTATCTTGTTGCATACTTATCACTCTCTTTTGACGACAGACCAAAGGTCACTAATAGATTTATTTTTTAGGTATTGGATAGTACAATCTGTATTTTTGTAACGCTACACCATTACACCTTAAAAGCAACTATGCCTGCGCAAAGGTCCTAGAGCAAGGCTTATTTACACAAAGTGTAAAAAATCATATAACCGATGATATTTCGTACAAAAAAATAACCCCAGTCATACATCTTGTACGCGCTCTACTCGCTGTTACCGCTCTGCTCGCTGTTACCGCTCTACTCGCTGTTACCGCTCTACTCGTTGTTACCGCTCTACTCGTTGTTACCGCTCTACTCGTTGTTACCGCTCTACTCGTTGTTACCGCTCTACTCGTTGTTA
>NZ_JBEOPM010000032.1:0-49213 GCF_040310165.1 Shewanella sp. AC91-MNA-CIBAN-0169 | reverse complement strand
AATCCCCACCAGAATACTGGTAGGGATTATCTTTCATCTGCAAGATCGGTCAAGTGCCCTTAAACGATCGGCATTGCGCTATAAATAGCGGGCCTTTTTATTTTAATGTGGCGGAGGGATAGGGATTTGAACCCAGGCTCTCGAATTAAATAGTTAAAATAGTCGTTTAAATTCATTTGGTTGCAGAGTTTTATATCTTCAAGCTCTGCAATTGCTAACTAAGATTGACTATATGATTGAAATGAAAAATTGTCAATTGAAGTTGGCGTTATCCATAATGCTACGACTAGGCTTTCAGTTTTGCTGATGCGTTAGAGATCTGATGATGTTAGATATTCACGTTCACGAACATCTTTATATTTGCGGGTATTGGTA
Organism: Shewanella sp. AC91-MNA-CIBAN-0169; assembly: GCF_040310165.1. Classification (NCBI taxonomy): domain Bacteria; kingdom Pseudomonadati; phylum Pseudomonadota; class Gammaproteobacteria; order Alteromonadales; family Shewanellaceae; genus Shewanella; species Shewanella sp. AC91-MNA-CIBAN-0169. The sequence goes on along the minus strand of NZ_JBEOPM010000032.1, from coordinate 48,838 downwards.
ACTTTCGAGTTTTCGGTGTTTGGGGTGGGTGTTCTTTAATCTTCTAAGTTGCTGATATTGCTCATTCGACTCTCCATAATTTTCGACATTATAGCCCAAAGCTGGAAAGATTTATACGGTGATGAAGATTGCTAGTAATGTGAACTGGTGTGGATATTGATAACTTTACAAGTTTCTTTACAGATTATCGGCTGTTTTGACCATGATTGGCTGTGATGATGGCAATGGTTCATAAACGGTGGTTTTCTTTACACAGTGATGATGGGTGGGAATTGCTAGTAATGTGAAATAAAAAGCTTACACCAGATTCAGTGTAAGCTTCGTTATATAACATGCTCTAGTGTGATAAATTTCGAACAGGGTACATCTTAAGTGCGGTATCTATATCTGCTATCAACCTCTTTAGCACCTTGTCATTGCAGGTGAAATGCATTTGATATTCAGCATCATCATTCAGGTTGTAATTAACTCCTTTTGGATGGCAATCATAATCCAAGCAAACGGCTAACCTACCATCATCAAGGTACTCAAATGCAATCTCGTGCTCAGTGAATGATAGTCTATTAGGGTGAGAGTCCGCATCATTTATGCTGGATAACCACTCCTGAATTTCTATCAATTCCATTGTGCGCAGAAAGCCCCCTGAAGCGCTCCACTTATCAGTGTTGTCAGTGCAGTCTATTTTCACACTCAACCAGTTTGAATCATCAGTATCTGTCGAGTTTTGAAATTCGTAACCCAAAACCTCAAGTTTGAATGACGAATCCCTGCCTTTAATATGCATATTCTACCGCCTTAGCTTTTCCGGTCTAAAGGTTACTATGTTATTGGTTTTCGGGTTTACAATAGCCTCTAACCCTCTATAACTGAAGCCTATTTCACCTCTGCCAGCGTCAAACCTTGCGCCCTTGTTGAAAACTTTTGATATATCATTCAGGTTACCGAAACCCAAATCCCGAGTTCTCGAGTGTTTAAGTCGGTTGATTGCGTGATTCGACAGTGTGAAACCAGTACCATCAAACGCCTTGGTTAGGTCTTGATGAGTTAGGTCTTGGAGGTTTCTATTTTGCACTAACCCTTTAAAATTGACCGAGTCGGGTAGGTTATCACCTTGCCTCAGTACCTTGAGTGATGCTTCACCAAAATCTGCAATATCGCCAGCTTTTGCTAGCCCTTTTGCACCAAAGAAGCCAAGTACCGCATACCCAGCCTCTTCCCAGCGACTAAGTTTTTCTCCAGTGATTAGGTCCTCACCAGTGAATACTTGTGCACCCCCCTTAACACCACCAACGACAGGAGCAACATCCAAGCCAAGTGATAATCCTTGCTGCCCTAACGATGGGTCCTGATTTACATTGGTACCACTATCCTTAATACCAATACTATTTTGCTTACCGACATCGGACTTGAAGCGCCCTGTGTTATTAGTAAAGGCCATTGCATCTTTGACATCGCCCTTACCTCCAGAAGTTACGTAAGTCGTACCATTACTGTCTTTACCAACTGTACCAACTCTTTTGCCATCAGCATCTGTAATAGCTTTTGTCTCACCGCTCTTCAAACTACCAGAGCAGTCAGACATGTTGTCTTCAGCCTGACAATACCCCGTCGGATCTGTCCCACTCATCGGGTTATTCAAAATATACGAATACGGGTTGGCGCTCTGGCTATTTTCTGGGAACTGCAAAAACGGGTCAACACTTAAAAAACGGCCGATGTTGAAATCGTATATCCGCCCGTTCATATGAATGAGCTCTTGGTCAATCAAATGCTCGTGATTTGTATAACCCTTAGTGACACCTTGCCAATTAGTTCCAGATAATAATGTATTACCAGATGCAATATCTCTTGGGCGACCAAATACATCATAACCACGGTGTTGTAGTACTGCTCCAGTTCTGGCATCCATCAAGGTATCTACACTGCCTAAATGGTCGCGCAGTACGTGCTGGAACGGTGATTGATTACCTAAGCTGCCCACATGGGCTTTCATCTTAATGGTGTGGTCACCAATATAGGTTTTATCTACCGTACTGCTTAAGGTCACTTCACGCTCAAAACTGCCCACATAATACGTGGTCGATACCACACTACCGTTTTGCTGCTTAACCTGTTTATAGCGGTTACCATTCGCATCGTAACTGAATATACTTTTTACATTATTGCGGTCAACCGTTAACGGCTTGTTTTGGTCGTTATAGCTTAACGTTATCCCGTCACCCGTGAGCCTGTTACCGTTATTATCATAGGTAAAGTTTTGGGTGCCATTACGAATAAACTGCCTAATGGCGTTAGGGCCTGCATTACCGCCAGCACCTTTTCCTACACTAACGTAAAGATACTGACTACCGTAATCGCCTTTAACAAGGATATTACCTGCGGCGTCATAGTCGTAGTTACGATGAAATAATTATGGGTGATGTCCTAATTATTGGGCTAGACTTCATAACCACATATCAAGATCGTTGGGACAGTCTTTCTGATATTTCCGTAGCCCTATTGCCCCAGTGCGAATCTGAAACTAACTCGCCAATTAATCGATCGCCCTCTTCTTTATTGTCAGTCATATTCAACAAGATGCCATGTGAAAGTTTCTCTGACGGCATATTAGGTCTAGTTTTATCAGATATACCAAGAAGGTCGCCCACGCTTTCAATTTCATCAAAAAAAGGCAGGCAATGTTTCAAGAATATAACATCAAGTTCTTTCCAAATTTTTTCGATATCTTCTTCAGTGTTAATTTGCCACCACTGATCACGGCGTTTTGGATCAAACCCAGAAAGTAAATACCCCAATCTAAATCGAGGATAACAATTTTCTTCTTTTACAAACTGAGGAACTTCCTTATTCCAAAAGATCTGCCACAGCTCATTGATAAAAACGCCGATATTAATAGTAAATAATTCTGTACCATCTACACGTGCTTTAGTTGATTGGATATCAATTACATGAACAACGCCATTAATTTCTCTATTCCACGTAGAGCCTTTTTTCTTAAATCCTAGTCGTTTAAGAAAGGGCGCAATGTACAATTTAATAAGCTCTTTAATCACCGATATTTCCTTAATCGTAAGTTAATAATCGTCCTTTCTTACCCGTTACCTGCTCATACCGCTTGAGCTGGCGTCTACCGGCTTTAATTCCTGAAGGTGTATTAGGTTTATATTCTATTGGGCGTCCGCTAGGAGTTAAGGCGTCAGGGATATGCACCCTTCCATTTGCATCTACAATTCGTGGTTTACTTACCCAGCCTTGATCGCGTTTTGCTTCTACTATTGCGTCAAAAGCGTCGTGAGCTGCTCTTCCTCGAGCCGCAGCAGCCGATTCACCGCCAGCACCACTTACAAATTGACCCTTTTCATTAATAGGCTGTCCAGCGCTATTAATTCTTCCCTTTGTAACATCAGGAAGCCTAGCAACCTTAAGTTTACGCTCAATATAGGCTTCAGTTCCAACTTTTCCTGCTACAACAGCTGCGCTTGTTAGATCACCTGTTTTTTGATATTCCTCATAACCTGCTTCTAATGCATCTATTCCAGACTTAATTCCATCAACAGTTTGCCCAATGGGTGTTAGCGAAAGCGCACCAGTCATATCTCCTTTATTCGCAGAGCTATAACCAGCGATAAAACTTGACGAATTTCCATAGCTAGTAGAACTATCCTTAATACCAATACTATTTTGCTTACCGACATCAGACTTGAAGCGCCCAGTGTTATTAGTAAAAGCCATTGCATCTTTGACATCGCCCTTACCTCCAGAAGTTACGTAAGTCGTACCATTACTGTCTTTACCAACTGTACCAACTCTTTTGCCATCAGCATCTGTAATAGCTTTTGTCTCACCGCTCTTCAAACTACCAGAGCAGTCAGACATGTTGTCTTCAGCCTGACAATAACCCGTCGGATCTGTCCCACTCATCGGGTTATTCAAAATATACGAATACGGGTTAGCGCTTTGACTATTCTCTGGGAACTGCAAAAACGGGTCAACACTTAAAAAACGGCCAACGTTGAAATCGTATATCCGCCCGTTCATGTGAATAAGCTCTTGGTCAATCAAATGCTCATGGTCTGTATAGCCTTTAGTGACGCCTTGCCAGCTACTTAATAACGCATTACCTGATGCAATGTCTCTTGGGCGACCAAATACATCATAACCACGGTGCTGCAGTACTGCTCCGGTTTTGGCATCCATCAATGTATCGACACTGCCTAAATGGTCGCGCAGTACGTGCTGGAACAGTGATTGATTACCTAAGCTGCCCACATGGGCTTTCATCTTAATGGTGTGGTCACCAATGTAGGTTTTATCTACCGTACTGCTTAGGGTTACTTCACGCTCAAAACTGCCCAAACAAAAACGATGCCACCCATTTCTTGAACAAATAACATAACTCGTTTTCATGGCTTTGGCGAGGGTTACGAACGATGTGCTCAGCTCATCAATTTTTATCGATATGACTAACATATTATCGTTAAATTAGTGGTTTATTCATCATTTGTAGAATTCAACACATCAGAAAAACTTGATAGCTATCAAGTATTAGAAGAATTGAAATTTGATTGGGGATGATGACTTAAGCGCACAGCCAGCGCTGACAATTTGCCGCGCCTTGTCGTCGTTTTCGGTCCAAATGCTCACAGTATTCGGTTAAGGCAGGTAATGCGCCGACAGCGCCTTTAAATAATGCACCAAATTCTGTAGTGATTTTAAGCCAATTCTCTGCGGGGATGTTTAGCCTATTCAGTATGTCCTGACTGCTTGAGCTAATAGCACCACGCTTATCTTCTCGAATAATCCGACCGGTATCTTCAACCAGTACAATGTAATCTTTTACGCTGAACATGAGTCCGTTAGGCATATTGAGTCTTTCATTTCCCACAAACGGTAATAGCTCGGGTGGTTGCTCACCTTTCATTGCTGAATTTATTCGACGTTGAATACTGGTGTAATCTGAGGTTTCAGGGGTTGTGGCCATCTTGGCTCTGACTGGGTTTAAATCTACATAGGCCATACAGGCTAATACTGCAGCTTCATCGAGTAGTGCTTGAGATTTGAAGCGCCCTTCCCAGAAACGACCAGTGCACTTATCTTCTTTATTGGCCATTCTGGCTATAGGCTCACTGAGTGAGCGCATAAACCAACTGATATCAATTAAGCGTTTACGGTATTCAGTAATGCATTCATTAACCGTTTGAAGTTCAAACTGGTTAAGGTCTTCCTCTTTAAGGTATTTGTGCGTGAGTAACGTACCTTTAAAGCCCTTGTGCCATTGAGTGAGCACTTCTTTATCTGACCACTGTTTTGCTTTATCAGCATCAACTTTTAACACCACATGTAAGTGATTACTCATCACGGCATAAGCACAAATGTCGATGGCAAAAATGGTCGCTAACTCAAGAATGCGTGAATCAACCCATTCTCGGCGATGCTCAAAGTTCTCACCTGTGGATTTATCAAAACCGCAAAGAAATGCCTTACGCACCACACGAGAGCAGCAGTGATAGTAAGGCGTATCTTCCAGGCTAACGATCGTCTGTCTTGGTCTGGCCATCTTCAAGTACCGTTTGTGAAAGGGTAAATAAAGCGTAGTTCAGCGCTCAATATTTAGTCAACAATCTTGGGTGTCTTAATTATTGGTTTGAAAAAAGTCAATAATTATGAGCCTTTAAAAGCACTAATTTGTGCATCTAAAACTTTAATCATAATGGCGTATAAATGAACGCCTCTGATTAAACTCCACGAGCCCGAACAGCAAAAAAGGAAGGGAAACCTAATCCGCATGGGTGTTTCAATTTACCGGCGCAGTGGTACGGATTTCATTAGGGGCGCAGCTTGGCTCTTAAGTCCGCTGCTGTATAAACATCTGGGCATTACAAACCGCTTCTAGCGGTAAACGAGCCGCATAAAAGCAACGATAAGAGTGAGAATGTTGTACAGAAAACTAGGCCAAAAAGTCTTTGGTGAGCAGACTATTGCTGAGACTCACCAGGAGCGGGATTGTCCATATATATCCTATTTATTAATCATCAGTGATTGAATTCTATTTAGTAGCGCCTTCATTGCACTCCCCGCCGTACCCACAAGTTCCAATCAAAAACTGGAAAGGAAGATCCTGATTGATGTCAACAGATTTTGCAAAAGCAATAACACCACTATATCTACTAAAAAGCAAAACCCCACCATGCTCTAACGTGTTTTTTCTTTGATAAGTTATTCTGTACACATCTTTGAAAAGTGCATTAAAAATTTTTAAATCTCTGCCTTTATCTATTATGATCAGCTTTTCATCATCATCAATATAATATTTTTGCTTATACCAAACATCTACGGCCATCTTTTCTTTCAATTCATTGTTTTTTTCAAGCCTATCATATTCATCCAAACTTTCTTTGCTCACCCTAAAAGAAGAAAACCTAATCAATCTTAAACTCAAAGTATCTGAATTATAAAATGTTGAACATTCATGATCTTCAGTTTGAGTAAAACCATCTTTACTGATAATGCAGCCTCCTACTTCATTATCAACACTTAGTTTATATTCAATACCTGAGATTAAATCTTGATATATGTATTCACTGCTGAATGCACTTTCATGCACAATAAATAGTACAATGCACATTAGTAACCTTTGCTTTTTGCCCATGTAACCCCCGTATATTCTGCAAAATCCTCAAGATATGTTTTCCGACCTGCGCTAATTGCCATCATGAACCTTTCAGGTGACCCCATACCCTGTGCCATTAGGGCCATTTCACTATGACCATTTTTAAGATTAAAATAAGAATACATATTTGTATGAGCAAACTCATGACCAAGCGTCTGATAACAATTAGCCGAATCTAAGCAAGCCGCGGCTGAAATTTCAATACTTGCGCTCCAGCTACTCCGATGGTTCTTAGGTGTGGTAAGACCCCAAACTTCTTTACCCTCATGATACAGTCTTCCTTCTTCGAAGCTTACGTCAGCTGCGTCTACATGCATCACTTCACCATCTACTGCTGAGCCAAAATAGCCATTTGTATAGTCTTTTAAAACTGCTGACTTAGCCTTTAAGAAATTAGCTTTAGATACAGCAATTTGATCTTTTGTTAATTCTTGTTGGTTGGTTGCTTCACGGCCTTTGGCCTCAAATTCCCCATTCATTGCGGCTCTAAGTGCAGCACTAAATGCCCAAGTCTGCGCTCCATTAGCAAACTTACCGCCTGTGACTTTAGACACCGATCCACCAATAACAGCGGATACAATAACATTTGCATATGCATTACCCGTTTTTATTCGACCTCCAACAGCGGCACCTAACCCCGCAGACCAGAAGCCATGTCCGAAGTTACCACCTTGTGCTTTACTAGCTAGTCCACCAATAACTCCAGCAGCCAAAAAGCCTTCTGCACCGGGAGTGATGGCTGAAACGATTCCTGACGTAAATGCTGCCTTTAAACTACCCGTTACAGCATAAGCAGAAGCTGCTGCATACACAGCGCTACACCAACCTTGACAGCCGGGTATCAAGTTCAATACCACATGAACAGCCATATTTAAGATAGGAACCTTTGCAATTGAACGCAGTAACTTTTTAAAGAAATACCCACTTGGATCTGTCATCGACATTGGGTTATTTCGAACATAAGCATATCGATTATAACTTTGAGAATCAGTCGGGGCTTGCACAAACGGATCAGCCTGCAAAAATCTACCCAAGGTTGAGTCGTAAATACGCCCACCCATATGAATAATATCTAAGTCTTTTATATGCTTATGGCCTGTATATCCTCTGTCCGTTGGCTCGCTGTAGGTATAATTTGATAATAAACTTGCCAAATAGACAGCGGTACGTTTACCCCAAGGGTCGTAAATCGCTTGCGATACCACTGCGCCACTGGCATTGGTTGTGGCGATGACTGAGCCTTGATGGTCTTTGTGTAGATAAAAAGTATCACTTGAACCATTGCTTCGTTGGGTATAGACAATGTCGCCAACATAAAACTTATGCTCGGTTAATGGACCTGCGCCACCCGTACGATATACCTTTTCATAATTACCTAAATAGGTTGTCTGATAAGTGACATTTTTGCCATTTTCTACATACGTATCCGTTTTAAAAATAAGCTCACGTTCAGGCCCATATTTCATGGTAGAACTGCTGCCAGCTTTCGTGATTAATGTTGGCTTGTCGTAACTGCCATAAGTAAAGGTACGCGTGCCATCGGTTTCACTATTGCCGTTGGCATCATAGAAAAACTTATACAATTGCGCTCCAGAGGCTGATTTGACCTCATTAAGCTGGTGCGGTTTAGTTGCATAGTAGGTGTAATTGCCCACCCCCGTTTTAAATTTAATATTACCCCAGTCATCATAATTATAATCTTGATAAGTTTTAAAATTAGCAGGCAAGATAGCACTGCCAGTGGCAATACTAATCGTGCGGTCTTCTAAACGGTTTGTCAGGTAGTCATAGCCATAGGTTTCTGTAAAGTCGGTAATGCCTCCAGGAATTGAACCAAATTTAGTCCAGCGACTGGTTACGTTGCCGATATCATCATGCACGACATCAGTGTAAGCAAGCTGAGCACTACCCTTTTTAACGTCAATACTTGATAACCAGCCAGTGTCATCTTCAAACATCGCTGTGGTAGTCACATTATTACCGTAAGTGACTTCGTCGACTTGGTTTCGCGCGGTCATTGAGTCAACACGTTTTAATAATGCACCTGTCACATTATTGCGCACCTCTGTAAGATACCCTGTTGTGGTTGAGTAGTGATTCTTAACTGAAAACGCCGCAGTACCTGTAGGGTAAGTGGTAATACTTGGGCGGCTGTAGCTATCGTAAGTTTGGCTTTGTGTGAACGTATTCCCATCTATTAAGGTTGTTGTGGTTTTAACTAAGCCATCTGGATAATAAGTAAAGCTATTTTTATACGTTGGATTGCCAGTAGCACACGTTGCAACTGCTGCATCAAATTTTTCGACTGAAAGCAGTCTGCCTTTATCGGTCGCTGTACCATAATTCCAACAAAGCGTGCCTTCTGATGGCTCATAGCTTTTTATTTTGCGTCCAAGTAAGTCATATGAAAAAGTGAAGGTATGGCCTCTAGCGGTCTCCTGGGTCATTAACTCACCAAAAGCATTATAGGTGTACTTCCATAGGCCTTTTGACGGGTCATTGGTGGAGAGTTTCCTGCCCCAGTCATCATAAGTCACGGTGACAATGTAATTACTGCCTTCTCCGGTTGTGTCTGTAGTCACAACATTGCCTTGAGCATCATAAGTAAAAGACACTGTATTACCGATTGCATCTTCAGTATAAGCCGTTTCACCAAAACCATTTTGATATACGCTTGTCGTTATACCGACTTCATTAGTGGTTCGACTTTCAAAGCCAAATAATTCATTTGTGACTGTTTTGCCATTGGGCTTTGTAACGGTATTAGGTCGATTTAATTCATCGTATTCAAATAGTGTAAAACCAGTTGAGTTTGGCTCATACACCATTTTTTCTCGGCCTTGCTCATCGTACTCTTTGATGACCTTGTTCCAGCCACCGCTAAAGCTTGTGGTTTGCGCGATAACCTCGCGCCCCCATTTATCAAAATACACTTCCTGGGTGGGATTTCCGGTTACCGTTGTTCTAACGTAGTAATAAGCATTACTAGAGCAGCTACTGCAAAAAGCTTGAGTAACGGTTGTTGTTTTTGCGTCAGGATGGTCAATGGTTTTTAGTCGGCCTAAATCATCAAAATATTCTATTTTTGCGACATTATTGGCATCGGTAGTTTTTATTGAAGTGATGACACCTGTTACAGAGTCTGCATCAACATTGTTATACTTAAAACTGGTTCTAAACCCCATCGCATCATCTGTGTAACTCAGGTAACGCCCTTTAGCACCATAATTGCTACTCGTACTGCGAGTAATATTTGTGCCTGTTGCTGTGCTATAACCCGTTACTGCTTCAGAGGTTTTATTTCCCCAGACATCATACCCATAAGTGGTTGTGAGTTTAGTGGCTGCTTGATTAGGTGATAATGTGCTCGATTTCAACATCAAATTTGAATAGTAATCAAATGTTGTTTCTCGGACATGTGTTTTAGGGTCGCCTGTTCGTGTTTTTGTGACAACAGAAGAAGCTAAACGGCCATATCGTTCCCAGTCACCTGAACCATAGGTATTAACATTGTTGGTAGTGAGTACGTCATTGGAGTATTCATCAGAAATTTCAATGTTACTTTCAAGTAAGTTACCCCAGTCATCATATTGATTGGTCGTGAGCGTTACGCTTGACAGTGTGCTACTCAGATTACTGTCTAGTATGTAACTTTCTTCTTCTGAAGATGCAATATAAGGTGAAATACCACCATTAGCGGTTTGGATGACATCTAGCGTGTTACTCGCCCTTGAAAGCATCTGAGTATCAAGCATTTGAATGGTTTCAATAGGCATGCCTGCATGGGCAAACGTTAATTCACCATGCTCTTGACTGTATTTGGTTTCGGTCACAACATTGGTTTGGTTATCGATGGTTTTTAACATCTGAAAGCCTAATAAACCACGGCCCTTTTTATGGATAAGAAAACCACCGTATTGATAGTTGACCGATACTTTGCCATCAACACCAATATTGCTTTGTGTTTCTACTTTACTGACGAGTTGCATACCTGAGTGAGGTGAGAACGTATCTGTTGTTGTGTCTGCATCTGAGAAATTGGTCACATACACGGATGAGTCTGTCATCGGTTTGTAGGTCACCGTTGTCGCAACACCAAAGCCATTGGTAATGGTATTGATGGCGAACTCTTTAATCCCTTTACGGTTATAGTATTTTTTCCAACTGCTGCCTGTTGAAGTCAGTAGGTTTAATTTACCATCGCCATCCGTATCACCAAAACGAACCGTAGCATTGGCGTCAAAATCCATAAAGCCACGGCTCTCAAATGAAATCCATTCACCCGAATTTGTGGGGCGAGAGAAGAAAATAGCCCAATTAGACGTGGAAGTTGCATGTAACACGTCCGCGCGGCCGTCATTGTTTAAATCAACAAATTGGTCAAGGTATTTTTTAGTACTCGATGTAGCTAACCCCGCGTCTCTAGACGCTAAGAATTCAATACCGTTAGAGAGTCGATACCACCATTTATCGCCACTGACAAATAACAAATCACTCAAGCCGTCACCATTTAAATCGGCTATACGGAAGGTGTCTTCATAGTTACCAAGGGTCTGCTGTAAGGTTAAGACCGGATTTGCCATGGTGCCTGATGCAACAAAAAGCATATGTTTTGTTGAAGTACTGCTGGTCCAAGTGCCAGCCCAATCTCTTTGACATTCATCTCTAGTGCGAATAGAAGCATTTAATACACCACGAACATAACAACCGGATGTTGTCGACGTCACTTTCATCACAAGGTCTGAGCGGCCATCACCATTAACATCAACGGCGCTGGCAGATTTCATATCAGCAGTTTGAGATTGCACTCCCATATTTAGCTCAACAGATGCAACGGTATCCGTAAAGGTATAGAGGGGTTTATTTGCAGTAAAAGTTCCATTGCCATTGTTTACATGGGCCTTAATCGTATTGCCCGTTCGAAAAACAATGTCTTCATTGCCATCACCATTGACATCCATAACTTGCGCACCGTTCTCAAGCCCGGTGGCGACGACATTAAGGTTGGTTAACGTGTATTCAGAGGTTATAATTTTAGTAACACATTGCTCCCACTTAGCACATGCCTCAACACTTTCGCTAGCCTGAAATGATAATGCATGCCAATTTGCTGTTGCAGAGTTGGCAACAAGTAAATCCCTTACACCATCACCGTTATAATCAATATTAAGTGCATATTCCTTTTTTGATGTACCAATCGATGTCATCGTTTTGGTGGAAGTAAAGTAAGGGCCGAGCTTCACAGCCCACGAACTACCACTGACGTAAACAATATCTTGATACCCATCACCATTGACGTCAAAAACTTGAGAAGTACTAACGTTGGCAGATCCACTCGCAACAGAGGTGGGATTCTCAAATGGCTTAAAATCAGTTGATGTGGGTACATCATGACAAAAGTCAGGCCCAGCAGGCTCTGACTTACACAGATATTGCATGCTACTGCTAGATAGATTGGGGCGTTGCCAACCAAACGTTGTTTTGGGTAAGCAATTACCAAAGTCAGTATCATTATCGGGACATTCTTGAACGGATGTTAATAAGGTGCGCTCTTCTATAAAATTACTGTTCTCATAGTTCAAAAAGTAAGAACGGTAGTTGCTACCGTCAACCGATGAGTCAATACGCTTTAGTATTTTGTTATGCTTTGCAATAGCCCCCGCTTGATAACCTAAAAAACCCTTACCGTAGTCTTCGTAAACAAATTTAACTTTATTGAAAGCAGTACTGTCGCCCAATTTTGCTGAGTACTGAATGCTATCAATGTAAAATGTCCCATTCGCTTTACTGTTGTTGTAATTAAACAGAATATAGTTATCTTTAATATCTTTGATGACTTTAACAGCCCATGTTTTTGCCATTCCAGTCTTATTGCTTGGCTCAACAAATGCGTCCGCTTGATTTGTACTGACAAGACCCGTTAAACCGGGATTACCATAATAATAAGTTTCACCGGCTTTCGTTTTGACTTCAAAATAACTAGGCCCATTAGCTTGGCTACCGCCCATAGCGGTAACAATTGAGAAGTCATCAATTTCTTTAATGTAAGTTGAATAAGGTGCACCGTAGGTACCCGCAAGCAATATCAATCGTTGACCATCAAGACAAAACCTATCACTACTGGTAAAATTTACACCTGTAATCGCATTGTCATTAATTGGCGTTTGTGGGCAGCGAGAAACGGCTGAAATACCGCCAACACTCCAACCAATACCTACAGGGCCATCTTGAAGGTTATTACTTGAATAGTTTAACGACACTTGCGGCGTTACGCCTGCTCGACCTTCAGGTATGTTAATGGGTACTGAGTATGTGGCGGCACCACTCTCATCAACCCTAAACTCACCTGAAGACAACCCTACAACTTCGGCCTTCGAAGATGCACTTACTCCAAAAATAATGAGCATTATTGGAAGCAATAATTTATGGCGAGACATGAGGCATCCTTACTTTCACGTAATAATAAAGGTTGATAATTGGAATTTAAAAGGGGGTAAGGGCTACATCGATACGTTCAATGCACTCTTGTAGCTCAAAGACAAATACAGCACTGCCTGGACCGTGTTCAACATCTTTCCTTGTTAGCTCATAAGACCGACCTGAGTTAACAGCGGAAACAATTAACTGACCAACGTTCGATTCGACTAAATCATACTCAACAGAAATGGCAACTTCACCGGAATAAGGGCAGCCGTCATAACTGGTGTTGTTTAATACATCGAAAGATACAGATTGATTAGCTGCAATAGCTGGCAAGCCTACAAAATAAAAAAACACCAAACCTATGTTCAATCTTCTTAATGTAGGGGGAAACAACCTTTTGTGCATATATTGAAATCCATTTGCAAGCTAAAGTTGCTGATACTAGAATTTGAAGAAAATATGCCCAATTTTACATTCTGTCAACATAATAAAATCAACTTTTCAAAATTATTTTTTAACCACTAATCGAAGATAAAATCGGAGCGTTATCAATGATCGAGTTCTAGGTGAGTCACCATTAAGTTTTGTCGTTTTGCTATTGGTTGTAATTAAATTTAATCGCCACATGCTCATGCTTTTTCTTTGTAGTGTTGTCTTGATACATGGGTAAAACTGAGGGATCATCAAATTGATTATTAACTTCATTAGACCTAATTGTTACTCATAACCGATTAGGGTTATTGAAGTATTTCAGCTAATTCAATGCTGTTGTCTTTAGGGTTCAAAGGGGGCTCCCCTTGCCCGAGTTTATCTCCCATCTTTTTGGAACAAAAAGTGGGAGATAAACGTACCGGGTTACGTACTAGTCCCACATAATTGTGGGCTGTTTTTGCTTCGCACTCACCGACTGCGAGCCATTTTCAACAGCCTAATATCTCGCTCTCTGCTGTAGCGAAATAATGACAGCTTTGGCAGTGTTTGTGCCTCAACTGACACTGTTACTGCCAATCGAGACAGATTGTTAATTTAGGTTTAAAGTTTATTTATTAACCACACCCGATCATCAAATTTGATATTCAATTCTCTCAATATCCTTAAGCAATGCTGCAACGTTTATATCTTTGCCGTAACGACTGAAAGTGATGTTGGGATTAGCGTGACCGACGATTTGAGCAACAATATGCTCACTGATATCTAATTGCTTCATTTCATCGATAAAAGTGTGTCTGAAGCCATATGACGTGGGGCGCAGGTTCGCTTGCATGCCTATCTCGGTTTGAAGCTTGGCGAGCTGTTTACAGTAAATTTTTGACCAATCTTCGTTTATACCAACGGGTTTATAATCAAACAGCTGGGTATGTGTTGATTTTCTTTGCTCAACAAACGCAATAAAACCTTGCTCAAGCAAGTATTTGTGAATGGGCACATAACGTTTAGCGTTGAGGTTCTTTAATCGCTGTGCTGAACCGCTGTCATCAATGCTAATACAGTGTACGCCATCGATTAGTTTGATATCTCTAGGTTTGAGCTGGCAAGCTTCTGAAGGCCTTAAACCACCATAAAGCATTAATCGGGTGACCCATTTGAAATCGATTGTTGAAGCTTTGAATGATGAGCTGCGAAGTAGTCGTTTAAGTTCAATGTGCGTCCAGCGGTCTCTAGCTTGATTCGGTTTAGCTTTTGGTTTTTGTCCGACTGTAACGCTTTCAAAGGGGTTACTGGTGCAGTAATTCATTAATTGGCACCACTTAAAGAACTGAAATACGGCAGCTAAGTACTCTTTATTGCTTTTGTAGCTTCGGCCTTGAGTCAGTAACTCATCGCGATAGGTCATCGCATCAGCGCTGGTGATTTCATGCACACATCTATCATCAGTTTTAAGCTTGGTTTTAAGAGTGGATTTTGATGATACAGTATCAATAAAATGCCGAGTGCGCTGCTCAAGCTGCTTAATAGACAGCGGCCTAATGGCTGATTTTTGTTTTGAGATAATAAACGCACTTAATGCTTCGTTTAACCCAATAACAGGCTTTGCTTGCGCCACAGCGGTAGTTTCACGATGCTGAGACAATTTAGTCTCTCTAATGGGGATAGCATGAGGTTTTTGCGTGATGTTGAACGTAATATCAGTTTCATTACCATCAAACTGAGCTCTAAGATGGTTAATCACTTCATCGACGTAGCGAATAAAGTCGTTAATACGAGTTTGATGGTCAATAGACTTAATGATTTTTTTGAGTGTTCCGGCAACATCAATATTGCGGATGACCGCTTCTGCTCTATCTCGAGTCAGCAACGACACTTTTACATCAAAAGGAAAGCCTTTATCGCGAAGCGACTTGGCTAAACAGATACGTGTGAAATACACGTTGTTGGGTGCTCGATAAAGATACATTGTCTGAGTCAATCCTTATGGAGAGCCCCTCAAACGCCAGAAACAAAAAAAGCCGTTGATAATCAACGGCTTTTCTCGTATTTAATGTGGCGGAGGGATAGGGATTTGAACCCTAGAACGGGATAAACCGTTGCCGGTTTTCAAGACCGGTGCATTCGACCACTCTGCCATCCCTCCGAGCGGGCGAATAATATGACAATGACTGTTTTGTGTAAAGGGTAAATTGCAAATAATTTGTTAAGTGGTGATTAAACACTCAAGTTAACTGTAATTGGTGTATCGATATGGATTATTCGCTAACAGCTAAGCCTCTATACTGAGGATGAACAGAATATGTGGCTTGAAGTGTTCTTAAACGAGCTTAACGGCAGTTGAATTGTGCTTATCAACTTAAGCTGACCATTTTTGTCATTTAAAATGTGATTAAACAGCTGATAGCGGCGACTTTGCTTGATTTGATTAGGCTTAATGTTTACCTTTACTGCAAGTAATTTTGCCAATGCCAAGGATAGCGAGATGCTTTCAGAACAAGCATTCGAGATGATAGATATTGTTGCCCGTGTGGGCAGTTTTACCGCCGCAGCCAATAAGTTGAATAAAGTACCGTCTGCAGTGAGTTACGCCATTAAACAGATTGAAGATGACTTAGGGGTAATATTGTTTGAGCGTCACCATCGCAGTGTCAGTTTGACGCCCGCGGGTGAGCATTTTGTGGCGCAGTCGCGCGAGATAATGACTAAATTGAACAACATTAAACGTGATACCCAGAAAGTGGCTAATGGCTGGCGCCCTTCTTTATCTATTGCGATTGACAATATGGTTCGCGCAGACAAAATCAGTGGCTTGATTGCTGATTTTTATCGCCATTTTACCGACATTGAATTGATTATTCGCTTAGAAGTTTACAATGGTGTGTGGGAAGCATTGTCGACGGGTAAAAGCGATATCGCCATAGGAGCAACCTCAAGTATTCCTGTTGGTGGTACTTTCAAGTCGCGCGATATGGGAATGATTCAGTGGTCTTTTTTAGTCGGTAAAAATCACCCGTTAGCCAAAGCAGAGCATGCGTTAACCGATGATGAATTATTACAATATCCGTCAATTTGCCTGCAAGACACGGCTCATAATATTGCCCATAGGCCAAATTGGTTGTTAAATAACCAGCGCAGAATTGTGGTACCTGATTGGATCAGAGCAATAAATTGTTTTAGAGAAGGCTTAGGCGTGGGTTACATGCCATATCATTTGGCCGATATTTTTATCAAAGCCGGCGCGCTAATAGAAAAACAACTTGCCACCCCAAAGCAAGACACAGCCTGCTGTTTAGCTTGGAATAATGCCAATATGACGCCTGCTATGCAGTGGGTATTAGATCATCTCGGCGATACCGAAAAATTAAAAAAAGAGTGGCTTAGTTAAACCACTTTTGCAAAATAAGTTTTTGTTAATAACATTACTTATACAAACGTTTATGTTAAATTAGCGACTATTAAGATGATGTTTGTTATGAATTAATTTTTGTTTAATGTACATTGCTTACGCTATACAAAAGGATTTAGCTTCAGAGTGAAATATATTTTTTGTGAAAGATATTTTCCCGTTGAGCAAATCATTGAGTTAACACCTGGAGACGATAATGAATCAACAATCAGTTATATCACCTAGTCTATCGACTACTGATGTCAACAAAATGCTAAAAAACACTTATATGCTGCTTGCAATGACATTGGCATTCTCTGCTGTTACTGCAGGTTTCGCCATGGCAATCAACATTGGTCCAATGATGTCAATAGGCTTATCGCTTGGTAGCTTAGTGTTATTATTTGTGACCCTTAAAAAAGCAGACAGTGCAGCCGCTATATTTTGGGTGTTTGCCTTTACCGGTATGCAAGGTGCGTCGCTCGGTTACATTCTTAACCATTATGCTGGTATGGCAAATGGCCCTGGCTTAATTATGCAGGCCTTAGGGTTAACCTCTATCATTTTCGTGTCGCTTTCAGCGTATGCGTTAACCACTAAGAAAGACTTCTCATTTATGCGCGGCTTCTTATTTGCGGGTTTATTAGTGATGATTGGTGCGATGGTCATTAATATATTCGTCGGTAGCTCAATATTATTTATGGCAATGAATGCAGGTATTGCGTTGCTAATGACAGGTTTCATTCTATATGACACTAGTCGTATCGTGAATGGCGGCGAAACAAACTACGTTCGTGCGACTATCTCATTGTACTTAGACTTTTTGAACTTATTCATAAGCCTGTTACATTTAATGGGTATTGGCAACGACGATTAATCGTCGATAGAGTTCATTGACAAATTACGTTAAAATGACCCTACATTAGGGTCATTTTTTTTATCATGAGCAAATTCATCATTCAAGTAAACGGCAGCGTTTATGGCTCTACGGCCAGTTTTCGTGCGTTATCATTTTGTCAAAGCGCATTAGCCAATGGCCATCAAGTCATCAATGTCTTTTTCTATCAAGATGGCGTAACCAACAGTAATGCCCTCACCTGTCCTGCATCTGACGAAATTGATATGCATTCAAAATGGCAATCATTGTCATCACAACATTCAATACCGCTAACCAATTGTGTGTCTGCAGCGCTGCGTCGTGGTGTGTTATCTCCACAAGATGCAACCGAAAACGGCAAACCACAATGGAATAGCAGTGACGCATTTACCATGGGCGGTTTAGGTGAATTAGTGGTCGGTATTGAACAAGCTGACAGGTTGATTAGCTTTTAACGTATGAGTGGAATAGATAATGAAATCACTGGCAATTATGTTTAGGCATGCACCATTGGGTACCACAAGTACCCGTGAAGGGCTAGATTTTGCCATGCTCAGTGCCAGCTTTGAACAACAAGTGAGTATTATATTTACCAATGAAGCGGTATTACATTTGCTGGCAGGCCAAACACCTGAGCAAGCAGGATCTAAAGATTATGTGTCCGCATTTAAAGCACTTTCTCTTTACGATATTAATACCGTATTGGTTTGTGCAGAATCAATGCTCACATTAGGATTACAGCCTAATGACCTTAGTATTGCCGCGACGGTGGCGACTCCAGAGGTGATTAGTCAAACCCTGCAAGCTGCTGATGAGGTGTTAGTATTTTGATATTACATCATATCCAAACATCAGTAATGACTGACGACGCCTTAAGTACATGCTTACGCTATATTCACCCTACAGACAGTATTTTATTGTCTAGCGATGCAGTGAATTGTTTATTACAAACCCAGTGGCAACAGCGTTTAGCAAACATTGCTCTGTTTGTGCTACAAGATGATGTTGTCGCCAGGGGCTTATCGGATCGCTTGATGATTATGTTAGCCAATAAAGCTGCGGGCTCTTTTGATATTATTGATTATTCACAATTTGTTGAACAATCTTTGTTACACGATAAGGTGATAACTTGGTAAACTTTTTTGAATTTAATGGCCAACAAATTGAAACCGATCATCAAGGCTATTTAAAAAATGTTAATGACTGGCAAGAGCCTATGGCAATTGCGATTGCCGCTACAGAGAACATTGAGTTAACTGAGCAACACTGGGAAGTTATCCGTTTTGTGCGTGATTTTTATCTAGAGTACAAAACCAGCCCAGCTATTCGTGTGTTGGTCAAAGCGATAGGTCAACGTTTAGGTGCGGATAAAGGTAATTCTAAATACTTATATACCTTGTTTCCGATTGGCCCAGCAAAACAAGCAACAAAAATTGCAGGCTTACCCAAACCAGCAAAATGTTTATAGCTGATTAATGCTGACAAAAAAGCCCGCTCAAGATAACTTAAGCGGGCTTTTTAAATGGCTAACCTTAACTGAGGTTATTTTGGAAATATATTTTCTATCACTATAAATGCTGCTTGAGCTAGTTGAACAATTACCAACAACATAAAAAAGAAGATAACTGATAAGTAGATAAGCCTACGATTATCACGCCGACTTGAACCCATTGCTGGTTGTACCAACCCTTATAAATATGTGACCAACTCAAACTGAGTGACACAATTTCCAATACAACGTAAAAATAAAATATGTGCTGCGACACGGTAACGCCATTAACACGATTTACAGATTACGGGGTTACTCAACGCGCTACTACATACAGGTCTTTTAAGGCCACGAATGCCTAAAGCTCTATCTTGTACAAGACTGACAATTAACACCCTAGCCACACTAAAATGGACTGCGGCTAGGACTATATCAATTGGCCAATCATATTAGCTAACTATAATTAGCCAACTATAATTAGCTAACTATAATTAGCGCTTAACATTAACCAATCAGACTTAAACCGCCCATGTATGGACGTAATACTTCAGGTACTGTAATGGTGCCATCTTGATTTTGATAGTTCTCAAGTACTGCTACTAACGTACGGCCAACCGCTAAACCTGACCCATTTAAGGTGTGCAATAAAGCAGGTTTGTTATCGACTTTGCTACGGTATCTAGCTTGCATTCTTCGCGCTTGGAAATCTTTCATGTTTGAACAAGATGAAATTTCTCGGTAAGTATTTTGCGCTGGTAACCACACTTCGATATCAAAAGTTTTACTTGATCCAAAGCCCATATCACCAGTACATAACACCATAGTGCGGTACGGTAAGTTTAATAACTGTAATACTTTTTCAGCATTGGCAGTAATTTCTTCTAGTGCTTGCATTGAATTATCTGGGTGAGCAATTTGCACTAACTCAACTTTGTCAAATTGATGCTGACGGATCAAACCACGAGTATCACGACCATAAGAGCCCGCTTCACTGCGGAAACATGACGTTAACGCCGTCATTTTCATTGGCAGTTCATTTTCGTCCACGATCATATCGCGCACATAGTTAGTTAATGGCACTTCAGCAGTTGGGATAAGTGATAAACCTTGGCCTTCTTCTGTGGCCGGTTTAGTGTGGAATAAGTCTTCACCAAACTTAGGTAATTGGCCTGTGCCTAACAAGCTGTCTTCGTTAACCAATAACGGTACGTATGTTTCTGTATAGCCGTGTTCAGTGGTGTGTAGGTCTAACATAAACTGACCTAAGGCACGATTTAAACGGGCAATTTGACCACGCATGATAATAAAACGTGAACCGGTAATTTTAACCGCGCTTTTAAAGTCTAAACCGCCTAGTGCTTCGCCTAAATCTAAGTGATCTTTCACTTCAAAGTCGAATACCTTTGGGGTGCCCCAGCGACGCACTTCAACATTGTCGTTTTCATCAGCGCCTACCGGAGCCGATTCGTCTGGCAAATTTGGCATGCTCATGGCGATGCTATTGATTTGTTGCAACAACTCAGCAAGCTCAGCTTTCTTTGCATCTAGCTGCGCACCTAAATCACCCACTTGCGCCATAATGGAGCTGGTATCTTCACCGCGCGCTTTAGCTTGACCAATCGACTTAGAGATCGCGTTACGCGATGCTTGCAAGTCTTCTGTAGCAACTTGTAGCGATTTACGCTTTTCTTCAAGTTTGGTCAAATTATCGACATCAAGAATAAAGCCACGAGTGGCTAAACGCTCGGCAGTGATTTCCAGTTCATTACGCAAAAATTTTGGATCTAGCATGTTGTGAGTTCTTTTTAGTTAAACACGTGAAAATATAAGCTGTTGACCTAAATACACCATAAAGAGGCATAAGGTGACATTCAACAACACATTTAAAATAGCTTTCTGCCATAAGCCTTCTTGCAATAGCAGTAAGGTTTCATTCGAAAAAGTCGAAAACGTCGTTAATGCACCTAATAGACCAATGCCAATAAGCGCTTTAATTTCAGGGCTAATATGACTCAATTGCCCTAGCGCATAAACTACGCCCATTAAAAACGATCCCAATAGATTGACTAACAGTGTACCAAAAGGAAAACTGCTTCCAAATACCTGGATCATAAAAATTGACAGAAGATAGCGTAAAACTGCACCAATCGACCCACCTAATGCCACCAAGAACACATTAGTCATAGCGTTTGTCCTCGCTTTGTTGATCAAGTTGGTTTAATTGGGCCAATTTATCTTGAATGCGCTTTTCAAAACCTCTGTTAGTGGGTTGATAAAATTGACTGTGTTGCAGTGATTCTGGAAAGTAATTTTCGCCAGCAGCATAAGCACCAGGTTCATTATGTGCATAACGATACTCCTTACCAAAGCCGATGTCTTTCATCAGTTTGGTTGGCGCATTACGTAAATGGTTGGGCACAGGTTCGTGTCCGGTTTGTTTGGCTAACTCGCGAGCAGCACCAAATGCACTATAAACAGCATTACTTTTAGGAGCACTGGCTAAATACAATACTGCTTGCGCTATCGCTCGTTCACCTTCTGCAGGGCCAATGCGGTGATAACAATCCCAGGCATTAAGTGCAACGGTCATGGCTACTGGGTCGGCATTACCAATGTCTTCAGAGGCAATCGCTAATAAGCGGCGAGCAACATACAAAGCATCACCGCCACCTTCTAAAATACGGCAATACCAATACAAAGCGGCATCCGGCGCAGAGCCCCGCACAGACTTATGTACAGCAGAAATTAAATCGTAAAATTGATCGCCATTTTTATCGTAACCCGCAGCTTGGTGTCCGGCGACTTGCGTCAGCATCTCGGTGGTAAACGCGCCAGCATCTGCCACTAAATCGCTCATTAACTCAAGCAAATTAAGCGCTTTACGTGCGTCACCATCACTAATGTCGGCCAATTGCTTGGCTACATCTGCAGGTAATGTTAATTGGCGTTTGCCCAAACCACGTTCAACATCGGCTAATGCTTGAGTGACAATTAAGCTTATTTCGTCAGAGCTTAGTCGATTTATAAGGTAAACACGCGCACGCGACAATAAAGCGTTATTGATTTCAAATGAGGGGTTTTCGGTGGTGGCACCAATGAAAATAACCGTGCCGTCTTCAATAAAAGGTAAAAAAGCATCTTGTTGACTTTTATTAAAGCGATGAACTTCGTCGACAAATAATAAGGTTCGTTGACCGCGACTTTGGGCAATGGCTTTAGCTTGTTCTATTGCGGCGCGAATGTCTTTTACGCCTGACGTTACCGCAGAAATACGTTCAACATGGGCGTTGGCATAATGGGCAATTAACTCTGCTAATGTGGTTTTCCCCGTACCGGGTGGGCCCCATAACAACATAGAATGTGCTCGATTAGCCTCTAGCGCTTTACGCAGAGGTTTACCTTCACCTAATAAGTGTGCCTGACCTATGTATTCACTAATCTCCCTTGGGCGCATGCGAGCGGCCAAGGGGCGAAAATCTGGTGCAAAATCAAAACCTAAATTAGCCATCAAACAACCTAGTTTGTTTGCTTTAAACGTTGATCGTCAATATCAACGTTATCAGGTACGGCAAACTTAAAAATGTTTGTCTCGTTATCTTTTACTTTACGTTGCTGAGTTAACGCAAATTGACTGAGGTTGCCTTGCTCGTCGGTTAAGTTGAATTTAACTAACTGGCTCGCTTCAAAACACACACTCACGGCAACGACATTGCTGTTAAGTTTTTTAGGTTGAATATCAAAACAGCTTGATTTTCCGCTTACGGCACGCTTAATGACCGAATACTTAGCCCATGTGGCTTCGTCTCGATGCACTAACAAGGCCATAGGTGATGCATCAACGGCTTGAGCAACATCCATCACAGTCACTTCTTCCGCAAAAGGATTATAAATCCACAAGTTAGCGCCATCTGCCACAATTAATGATTCGTCTGGCTGAGTTAAATGCCAGTAAAATTGATTCGGATATGCAAGTGCAAACACCCCGCTGCCGGTTTGAATAGGCTTACTGTTAATGTCAGTCACTTGTTGGGTAAATGTCGCATGCAAGCTGTCTATATTAGATAGCTTAGCGCGTAATTCGGTTGCGTCATCGGCCATTGCAGCAACGCTGCTTAAACTTGTGGCTAATAATAGGCTTAACACTGTAATACGTTTATTCATCATTAATTCCTCGGTGGTGGCGGAGCCAACACTTCACGATTACCATTGTGGCCTTGGGCTGTCACAATACCTTGGCTTTCCATCATTTCAATAATGCGGGCGGCGCGATTGTAACCAATTTTAAATTTACGTTGTACGCTAGATATGGAGCCGCGGCGAGTTTCGGTAACAAATGCTACCGCGTCATCATATAACGCATCCAACTCTTCTTCGCTATCGGAGGTTTCACCGGGTAACAGTACTTGTTCACCATCTGTAGCACCATTAAGAATTTCTTCAATATATTGTGGCTTACCACGAGCACACCAATCGGCTACGACTTTATGCACTTCATGATCATCAATAAACGCCCCATGAACACGATTTGGCAAACCCGTTCCTGGAGGTAAATACAGCATATCACCCATGCCTAATAGGGTTTCTGCGCCCTGTTGATCAAGAATGGTACGAGAGTCAATTCGTGACGACACTTGGAACGCAATACGGGTTGGAATGTTAGCTTTAATCAAGCCAGTGATCACATCAACCGATGGACGCTGTGTCGCTAATATTAAGTGAATACCTGCCGCACGCGCTTTTTGCGCGATACGGGCAATGAGTTCTTCTACTTTCTTACCAACAATCATGATCATGTCAGCAAATTCATCGACGACCACCACAATAGAAGGCAGTTTTTCTAATGGTGGCGCATCGTCTAGCATGCTTTCAGAAGACTTCCATAATGGATCGGGAATGTACTCCCCTTTGGCGGCTGCTTCTTTAATTTTAAAGTTGTAGCCTTTAAGGTTACGCACACCTAATGCCGACATTAATTTATATCGGCGTTCCATTTCACCTACACACCAGCGCAGTGCATTGGCTGCTTCTTTCATGTCAGTAACCACTTCACACAATAAATGTGGAATACCTTCATACACCGACAATTCAAGCATCTTAGGGTCAATCATAATAAAGCGGACATCATCTGGGCCCGATTTATACAACAAACTGGTGATCATCGCATTCACACCGACCGATTTACCAGAACCCGTTGTACCAGCAACTAATAAATGCGGCATTTTGCCTAAATCAACGACCACCGGCTCACCGGCAATGTCTTGTCCTAACACCATAGACAATGTCGATTTGCTGTCTTTAAACGCGGCAGAATCGAGTACATCGCGCATAAACACTGTTTCACGGAACTTGTTCGGTAATTCTAGGCCTACATAAGCTTTACCAGGAATAACTTCAACTACACGCACGTTTTCAGATAATAATGAACGGGCTAAATCTTTCGATAAATTGGTGATTTTAGACGCTTTAACGCCTGGAGCTAATTCAAGTTCAAAACGAGTAATCACAGGTCCAGGATACACCCCTACTACATTGGCGATAATGTTAAAGTCGGCCAGTTTTGTTTCAACCAATCGAGCAACTTGCTGCAATTCAGCTTCACTGATGGGGTTTTTCTTACGATCTGGAACATCAAGTAAGGTAATACTCGGTAGCGGATCCATTTTTTGACGCGCTTGTTGAGGGGTTTGGCCATCAATTACCACAACGCCATCCACAATTCGGACATCTTTTTTCGGCTTTTGCTGAGCGACTAATGCCCCTGTTGAATGAGGTTTATTAAATGCTTCCTCAAAAGGTTCATCTGCGATATCTAGATTATTAATTGCAGGGCTATCATTAACGCCATCATCATTGTCGTCATCAATATCAAAATCGACATCATCTTTAGTCGCGACCCAAGGTGCAAAAGGTGTGTCGTCATTATCGAGTTGCATCGACGGTTCTTGGCGATCATCTATATCAAATTCATCGTCATCATTGTCTGATACGTTAATATCTTCAGCAGGTTTAGCCTTGCGGCTAAAGAAACTGCGTTTTTTCTCAACAATAGGTGGCGTCTCTATTGCTGGCTTAATATGAATTGGCACTTTGACTGCCGATTTGCTTGGCTTATCCAGTGAGGGTTCATTTTGTAGATCAATTTCATTACGGCGTTGGGTAAACTTATCCACTAATGACATAAAACCTTTGGTATCTTCGGTCTCACGTTCACGTTTAAATAATCGTGGCAATGTCCATATTTTCTTAGCTAACCAGATAGAACCTAAACCCGTTAACTCAATAATGGTTAACCAACTCACGCCTGTCGCTAAGGTGAAGCCTGCACCAATAAAACACATTAATAGTAATGTGGTGCCGAGCTTATTAAAATACGGCAACATGGCTTGACCAATAACGTCACCTGCAACACCACCGGCTGAAAACACAAACATATTCTCGGCATTCATACTGACCAGCGCAGCTAACGCCAGCAACATCAGAATAAAACCAATAATTCTTAGGCCAACAGAAAAATAATCTATTTCGAACACTCGATGCGCGCGATTAAAAATAAACCAACCGGTTGTGGCTATAATCATGGGAATTAAAAAAGCGATGAACCCGAAGAAATAAAACAGCACATCTGCTGTCCAAGCACCTACAGCACCAGTCCAGTTGTGTATCTCACCTTGGAAATGCGACTGACTCCAGCCAGGGTCACTTGGATTGAAACTGGATAATGCCAATAGGATATAGGTTGCAACCATGCAACATAATATAAGACCACCTTCAAGTAGCCTTTGTAGGCCACTGAGTGTTTTAAGACTATTTTCCTGAGTCAAACGAAAGCATCCATAAAAAAGTGAAAAATAAGGGTTAAGATAACAGAATATCACTGTATTTGCAGTGATTATGCACCTTGAATTAATCAAGCTCAATCGATTGTTATGTCGAATTAATCAAGAAACATAAAAGCATTGATGATGGTAGTCAAGATGATGATTTTATATACAAAAAATGTTTAGTTAGCGAAAAAGATGAACATAGGCAACAACAGTCATCTATAATTCATCATTCCGGCTCTAAAAACGGGATAGGCGATTAAGTTAGCGAGATTACCCTAGGTTGTATAACGCAACCTTATTGGTTTGTTTAACCTCCTCCATCACTACATAAGTACGAGTATCTGAAATGGATGGCAGTTTCAGTAAGGTTTCACCTAATAATCGCCGATATGCAGACATATCTGACACCCTAGTCTTTAATAAGTAGTCAAAATCACCAGAGACCAAATGGCATTCTTGGATGTCATCAAGTAATTGCACAGCACGGTTAAAGCGGTCAAAAATGTCTGGAGTGTCACGATTTAGAGTGATCTCAACAAAGACTAATAAAGAAGCACCGAGAAAATGTGGATTAACCAACGCAGTATAACCGCTAATAAAACCTTGTTTCTCAAGCCTTTTTACTCTTTCTAAACACGGTGTAGGGCTTAAGCCGACTCGTTTAGATAGTTCAACATTTGATATGCGACCATCCTGTTGAAGTTCATTTAAGATATTACGATCAATGCGGTCTAAATCTTTCACTGAAAAGCTTTTGCTATTTGCCATATATTCAACCTTGTTTTGTCCTTAAAACAACACTTCTGCCTATTAATTAACGAAATTCAGCAACATAATCTGCTAAAGCAGCACTATACTAGAGTCACCTGAAATAAGCACGTTCAGGTCACAATTAATAACAACTATACCCACTTGAAGTGGGGTTTTTTATGTCAATCGAGGCTCAAATAATGATTATTGGTGTTCCAACAGAAATCAAAAACCACGAATACCGTGTAGGCATGGTTCCTTCAAGCGTACGTGAATTAACCATAAAAGGTCACGTTGTTTATGTTCAATCAGATGCGGGTGTGGGTATTGGTTTTACCGATCAAGACTATATGGATGCGGGCGCCTCGATTTTAGCTACAGCAGCTGAAGTGTTTGCTAAATCAGACATGATTGTAAAAGTTAAAGAGCCACAAGCAGTAGAACGTGCAATGTTACGTCACGACCAGATTTTATTCACTTATTTGCACCTTGCACCAGATTTGCCGCAAACTGAAGAATTAATCACCAGTGGCGCTGTTTGTATTGCTTACGAAACCGTAACAGATGACCGCGGCGGATTACCATTACTAGCACCAATGTCAGAAGTGGCTGGCCGCATGTCAATCCAAGCAGGAGCTCGCGCACTTGAAAAATCATTAGGCGGCCGTGGTATGTTGCTTGGTGGTGTTCCAGGTGTTGAGCCAGCTAAAGTGGTCATCATTGGTGGCGGTATGGTTGGTACAAACGCAGCGCAAATGGCTGTTGGTATGGGTGCTGATGTTGTTGTTTTAGATCGCAGCATCGATGCATTACGTCGTCTAAACGTTCAGTTTGGTTCAGCGGTTAAAGCTATTTACTCAACAGCTGATGCTATTGAGCGTCACGTATTAGAAGCTGATCTTGTTATTGGCGGTGTATTAGTTCCAGGTGCTGCAGCGCCAAAATTAATCACTCGTGACATGGTTAAGCGCATGAAACCAGGCAGTGCAATTGTTGACGTTGCTATTGACCAAGGTGGTTGTGTTGAAACATCGCACGCTACCACTCACCAAGACCCAACTTACATTGTTGATGACGTAGTACATTACTGTGTGGCTAACATGCCAGGTGCAGTAGCGCGTACTTCTACATTTGCATTAAACAATGCAACACTACCTTACATTATCAAGTTAGCTAACCAAGGTTACAAACAAGCATTATTAAATGACAAACATTTATTAAATGGCTTAAACGTAATGCACGGTAAAGTCGTCTGTAAAGAAGTGGCAGAAGCGTTGAACCTTGAGTTCACTGAACCAAGAAGCATGCTTGCTTGAATGAGTAAGTCATTGAATTAACTTTATTCAATAAAAATGCCGCATTAATAAATGCGGCATTTTTTATGTTTATTAAGCGGGAATATCAAACACTTATATTAAACACTTATATCAAAAGATACGAGATTGTTTCGCCAATAATGCAAAGAAGTCAGCTTTTGGCATAGGTTTATAAAAATAATATCCTTGCACCGCTTCAATATTCTGTTTTTTGATAAAATCTAATTCAACTTCAGTTTCAACACCTTCAGCGACAATTGACAGATCTAATGCTCGGCTCATACTGACAATAGCTTCAATCAACGCTTCATGTCGCGCACCCAATGAAATTTTCTGGATAAAGGATTTATCAATTTTAACTTGATCCACAGGGAAGTTTGCCAAATAAGATAAAGATGAATAGCCAGTACCAAAATCATCCACTGAAATTTTCATTCCACGATGCCGAAGTTCTGTTAATAATTGGCTAATCGATGATTGTTGTTTCATCATTAATGATTCGGTGATTTCTAAAGTGATTAGCTGATACGGGATCTGGCTACCACCTAACAACTGTGAAAGGTTATCAAAATAGCGTAAAAATCGTTGTTGTAGATCGGTCGTCCAAAATTCAATCGTCGACACATTAATTGAAAATGGAATGGCATAACCACTTTTCTGCAATGCGATGATACTGGTTATTGCTTGTGTTCTCACCCACTCACCGATTTGAACAATTAAACCAGACTCTTCTGCAATAGGAATAAACTCATCTGGCGAAATAAATTGACCATCATGTATCCAGCGCAATAACACTTCAGCTTTAATGATTTGGCCACTAAACGGATTCACAATGGGTTGATAATACAGTTCAAATTCATTCTGGCTCAATGCAGACTTAAGGTGTAAGTACAATTCTGCATGTCTTTCTGCATCTTTTTGGATCTGCTGATTAAAGAACTGCAGACAATTACGGCCTCGAGATTTTGCGTTGTACATAGCTTGCGTGGCGCAATTTAATATTTGTTCCACATTATCAGCATCGTGTGGATAACGAGCAAGGCCAGTACTCATGGATAACATGACATCTTGACCGCCAACAATAAAAAGCTTTTTCAACTCATCCGTTAGATCATCAAAAAGACTAATTAATGACTCGGTACACATTTTACCCGGTAAAACTAATGCAAATTCATCGGCCGCAATACGCGCAATAAGGACATTATCAGGAATGGCACTCAGTAAGCGCTGTGCGACAAATTTCAATACAAGATCACCGTTATCATGTCCGAGGGTATCGTTAATTTGTTTAAAATGGTCGATGTCCATCAGCATCAAGCTAAAGTCTTGCTTACAACCGTTTACGCTGTCTTCTGAATCGATCATAGCTTGTAGACTTTCAAACAAGTATTTACGGTTCGACAATCCAGTAAGTTGATCATAGTTAGATTGAAAGTTAATCATTTTTTCAGCGTTTTTACGGGCGGAAATATCGGTAATTAACCATGCAAAACAATTCTGTTGCGTAAAACTATCCCGAATAACGGTCACATTAAGCGAGATATCAATAATATCATTGTCGGTTTTAAGACCTTTTAACTCCCCTTGCCAAGGGTGTCCGCGCTTTAAATGCTCAAATAAATCTGCTACTACATCTTGTTGGGAGTGACTCAAAAAACGATGAACATCAAATAATTTAAGATTGGCGTAATAGGTAGATGTTAAGGATTTAAAAATTGGATTGGCTGATAACACCGAGTTATCTTCACTCGTAATAACTAACGCAATAGGCAAACTGTTAAAAATCTTGCTACTTAATCGTTGAATATGCATTCCACGGCTTCGTTCAATGGCTAAACTGGCCAAACGTGCCGCTTCTTGTATTAGGTGCAAATCTTGCTTGGACGGCGATTTAATCGTGTCATAGTACATGGCAAAAGTGCCCAGTACTTTTTGATTACTGTCTTTTATCGGTTCAGACCAACACGATTTTAGTCCGGCTTTTAAAGGTAATGCTTTAAAGTCTTTCCAATTAGGATGATGTTCAATGTCTTCAACAATGACTCTTTCACAAGTATATGCGGCGGCGCCACAAGAGCCCACATCAACGCCAATCTCGATGCCGTTAATCGCATTGTTATATTCTTCAGGAAGATTAGGAGCCGCACCCGAGAATAACCGTTTACCGTCATCACTCAATAAAAGCACTGATGCACGAGTACCAATTTTTTGTGCTTCTATCAATAATACTAAGGCATGAAGCATTTCGCCTAATGGTAGGCCCTGCAATACCATATCGAGTATTGTACTGTATCGCTCGATACTCGATTCACGAAAATCATGTTGGTCTGTATCTTCTATGAATTTATTGATATGCGGTCCTATATCCATAACGCTCCATTATTACGGCGAATGCTTAAAAATAGATATTTCTAATATGAATAAGATTATGCATTTGTGAGAACTTAATCAATGTCTTAACGTAAATTAATTCAAAACACTCAGTTTAACGAGCAAAATTTATCCATAAATAAAAACAGTGCAAATAAATGCACTGTTTTTATGTTACTCACCATCAATTTAATGAATATAAAAATGGGTATTATTTGAATAATTATTCACTAATGCGTTCCATCTTTGCAAGATAGAAACCATCGAAGCCGCGTTCTGAAACTAAGATGTTTTCATCTTCAATAAGCGTAAACTGTGGATTGTCTGCAAGAAATGCATCAATTTGATCGCGATTTTCTTCTGGCATGATTGAACAAGTCGCATAGATTAATATTCCGCCGACTTTAACCATACGGCTGTAGCTTTGCAAAATATGTTTCTGCAATTCAACCAGCACAGGCAAACGCTCTGGAGTATCACGCCATTTTGAATCTGGATTGCGTTTTAGCACACCAAGTCCAGAACAAGGTACATCTAGTAGCACACGGTCAGCGGTTAATTTTAAGCGTTTAATGGTTTTTGAACTGGCAATAATCCGCGTTTCAACGTTATGGGCACCTGCACGTTTAGCGCGAGTTTTAAGATTATCCAGTTTCCATTGCTCAACATCCATCGCGAGCAAACGGCCCTTACCTTGCATTTGTGCTGCGATGTGCAAAGTTTTTCCACCTGCGCCAGCACAAGCATCAACAACACGCATACCTGGTTTTGCATCCACAGCATTGGCAACTAACTGTGAACCCGCGTCTTGCTGTTCAAACCAACCGTCTTTAAATGCATCGGTGCGAAATAATGCTGAGTCTGATGTGACCTCAATAGCAGAAGCTACATCGCTTACTTCTATTGCCGTTACGCCTTCTTTTTTAAGTCTTTCAATAAGGGCGTCGCGATTACATTTCAGTTCATTAACGCGTAAATAGCGTTTTGGTTGTTCAGCCAGTGCCGCACGTTCAGCAGGCCACTTATCACCCAATTGTGCCTGACCAAGCTCATTTAGCCACTCAGGACAACCATCCCATAATACAGGATCAGTTTTGGCTTGTTCTAGATTCGCCTCAAATGCTGCTTGCTCTAGTTGCAATGAATACTGCATTTTAGGTAAATCTAAGCCGTGAAATACATGCCAACCGTTGAGTAGTTTTGACCCTAAACGATCAAATTCTTCTGGTTTAATATCAACCAGAAAACAATATAAGTTTAAACGACGTAAAATATCGCCGGTGACTTGCGTGATCCGCGCTTGCTCTGATGGGTTAAGCGTTAAACCAGAAAAATGCTCTGAATAAGCTCTATCTAATGGTTTTCCTCGGGTTAACACCATGGTTAGTACATTTAAGACTAACTCTGATGAACTGCCTGACAACGGATAAGTCAACATGGGGGCTCTCTATCTAATATAACGATCAATTTAAAAACGTGCTGATCATAGGGATTAACGCTGTTGATAGCAAGGCCATATCAGGCTTTACTCCTCACTTTGACAGCATAAAATAGCCAATTATTCTACCTTTATAGGTTTTCTGTGAATAACATTTTGTAGCAGCAACCGACCTTAATACCCTGAAGCTAACCCGTCCCCATTCATAACTGCATGATGTTATGTTCACTAATGCAACGCATTAAAAAAGCGGCCCGAAAGCCGCTGATGGTTAATACTAATGACCTGCAATCAAAACGAGATTACATTCTTGAGCCTTTAGCACCATAGAATAAAATAAACGCGTAACACACAACCGGTAAAATAAACGCCACTTGTAAGCCCATACTATCGGCCATCACACCCTGTAATAACGGTACAATTGCGCCGCCAACAATGGCTAAACATAATATGCCACTGCCTTGTGAGGTGTGTGGGCCTAAATCTCGGAGTGCTAAGCTAAAGATAGTTGGGAACATAATCGAATTAAACAATCCAACTGCCAAGATAGACCACATGGCCAATGCGCCAGTACTGTTCATTGCCACTAACACCAGTGCAGCGGCAACAAAGGCATTAAAGGCTAACAAAGTACCTGCTGGAATTTTTTGCATAATAACCGAACCGACAAAACGGCCTATCATCGCCCCGCCCCAATAGTAGGTGATATATTTAGCGGCTTCTGCTTCTTGTAAACCGGCAACTTGCTCTTCGCCTAAAAAGTTAACTAAAAAACTACCAATAGACACTTCGGCACCAACATAGACAAAAATACCTACAGCACCTAACACCAAATGGATGCTTTGTAAGGCACTTGTTTTGCCATTATGCGTTATCACGCCGGTAGCAGAATCATCACTGTGTTCAGCGATGGTAGGTAAATTGAGTTTGGAAAAAATTAATGCGAGTAAGCCTAACATCGCAGCCAAAATAAGGTATGGAAGCTTAACCACTTCAGCTTCTGATTGCGCTTGGCTTAAGCCATCTATTGCGCCAGATGCAACAGATAATATCAACACAGCACCAAAGAAAGGAGCAACCGTCGTGCCTAATGCATTAAATGCTTGAGTTAGGTTTAAACGACTTGATGCGGTTTCAACGCTGCCTAACGCATTGACATAAGGGTTTGCCGCCACTTGTAAAATGGTGATCCCCGACGCCAATACAAACAGTGCACCAAGGAATAATCCATACGTTGCAAACGCTGCAGCAGGATAAAATAACAAACACCCGATACAAGCAATAACAAGCCCAGTGACGATACCTTTTTGATAACCTAATTTTTTGACTAACTTACCTGCTGGTAATGAGACTAAAAAGTACGCCCCAAAGAAACAAAATTGAATCAACATCGCTTCTGTATAATTAAGTGAGAACACCGCTTTTAAATGTGGAATGAGAATATCATTTAAACAGGTAATAAACCCCCACATGAAAAACAGTGAAGTTAATGACACAAGTGCAAAGCGATAACTACCGCTGCCTCCGGTCACTGTTGTTTGTTGAGTACTTTGCATTGATGAAGCCATAGTGTGGTCTCTTGTTGTTAATTATTATTATGTCGCTGTTTTATAAATTATAATGGCGGCCGTATAGCATTTGAAGTTTGATACATTAATTTTTATATTGTCTCTCTACTGAAAACTAATAGATCAAAAAAGCTGAAATACTGTCGTATTTCAGCTTAGTCACTCTACTTAGCAAGCAAGCCATAAAAACTGGCATAACTTGGTAATACGATAGTCGCAGGATGCTGTTTATCTTGCATGCCACTGAGTAACCCATGGCCCTCTAAGGTCGAAGATAAACCTAACGCTTTTAGGTCAAAGGTTTGTTGCATTGCTGACAAGTTAAACAGAACTAGCATCCGTTGTTGATCTTGACTGCGGATGAACGCTAATACATCAGGATGGCTATCAATAAACTGAATATCACCTTCAATCAGGATATGTTGCTGTTTACGCCACTGTAAAAAATGACGATAACTGTTCAGTATCGAATCTTGATCGGCTTCTTGTACATCTACGGCACTATTATTGTGTAACGGATCTATTGGTAGCCAAGGTGTTGCGTCACTAAAACCTGCATTAGGTGCTTCTTTTACCCAAGGCATTGGCGTGCGACATCCATCACGGCCTTTAAACATCGGCCAAAATGCTATGCCGAAGGGGTCTTGTAATTGATTAAACTCAATCGGTGCTTCCGTTAAGCCTAATTCTTCACCCTGATAACTACACACACTGCCGCGTAATGAAAACAACATCGCATTGAGCATTTTCACCATCGTTGGGTTAACACTATCTTTACCCCAACGTGATGCAACCCGCTTCACATCATGATTGCCGATAGCCCAACATGGCCAACCATCACCAATACTGGCTTCCAGTTCTTCAACAGTTTGGCGAATATAAGCCGCGCTAAAATCATCGGTTAACAACTCAAAACTGTAGGCCATGTGTAAACGGTCATCGCCTTGAGTGTATTCTGCCATCGTGGCAAGTGAATCTTCAGAAGACACTTCACCTAAGGTAACCGCGCCAGGGTAACGATTAATTAATGCGCGTAACTCTTCAATAAAGCCAACGGTTTGTGGACGAGTATTATTGTAGTAATGGTATTGGTAAGCATACGGGTTATCTTCACTGAAGCCACGGCCTTGACGCTTATCTTTTGGTTTAGCGGGGTTATCGCGTAATTGTTCATCGTGATAACAGAATGTAATCGCATCGAGACGGAAACCATCAACGCCTTTTTTAAGCCAAAATTCAACATTATCCAGCACAGCTTGACGAACCTGCGGACAATGGAAATTCAAATCTGGCTGACTTTTAAGAAAATTATGCAAATAGTATTGCTGACGGCGTGGTTCCCATTCCCATGCACAACCGCCAAAAATAGCGAGCCAATTGTTTGGCGCACTGCCATCATCTTTAGGATCGGCCCACACGTACCAGTCTGCTTTATCGTTATCACGGCTTTGACGACTTTGCTCGAACCAATCATGCTGATCTGAGGTGTGACTGAGTACTTGGTCAATCACCACTTTTATATTTAATTGATGGGCTTTCTCAATAAGTTGATCAAAGTCGGCCATGGTGCCAAACAGTGGGTCTATTTCAAGATAATCACTAATGTCGTAACCAAAGTCTTTCATCGGTGATTTGAAAAAAGGCGAAATCCAAATAGCATCAACGTTTAAACTGGCAATATAATCAAGTTTAGTAATGATGCCCTGTAAGTCGCCAACACCGTCACCATTAGAATCCATTAAACTGCGTGGATAGATTTGATATACCACTCCACCGCGCCACCAGGTTACCTGATCCATTGCTTCCCCTTAGAATTAAGCTAACCCCAAAATTACCTGTGAGTTACCTTGATGTTGCGGCTGGGTAACAGCTCGCTGTTGTTTTTCATTACCCCGAGGATACGTGAATAAGGAAATCAGGTTCAATACACCTGCATACGTATGCAAAGAATTAATTGACCTATCGCACTTACTGGAAACAATAAAAAAGCTATTAATACAATAGGTTAACTTACATAAATAGTATCCTTAAGTTGTTTCGAAATTGTAAAATTGAGCCGCTAATTCGTCACTAATAACGTTGAATACGTATGCATAATATTGTCGGCAAAACTGTACTGGGAGTAGTATCGTCACTGTTGCGCAACAATTTGGTCATAACTTCAGCACTTATGCAGTCACTTATAAAAGTTAATTAAGCATGCTGAGGGAAAAACACAATAAAGACTGTAACCAAAATTCAAAAGGACACTAACACTCGACCTGGACTTCAAGTTGTTAAGTATCCACTAAAGGGGAAAGATGAATGTTGCTATTTAAACCGAGCCTACTTACGCTAGCGTTAGTTGCTGCAGGTGCAAGCATGAGTGCTTACGCTGCTGATGACGTTAATACTACTGATACTGCCGAAGAAAATATTGAAGTGATTCAAGTCACTGGTATTCGTCGCAGCTTACAAGAATCACAATCACTAAAAATGTCTTCATCATCCATTGTTGAAGCCATTTCTGCCGAAGACATTGGTAAATTGCCTGATGTCAGTATTGCAGAATCACTCGCACGCTTACCCGGTGTATCAGCACAGCGTTTAGATGGACGTGCAAACGTTATCTCTATCCGTGGTTTAGGCCCAGACTTCACTACTGCGACATTAAACGGTCGCGAACAAGCCTCGGTTAACGATAACCGTGGTGTTGAGTTTGACCAATATCCTTCTGAATTATTAAATCGTGTTGTGGTGTACAAAACACCTGATGCGTCTGTCATGGCGCAGGCCATCGGCGGCACGGTAGATATGCAAACTATCAGCCCATTAACCCATGGTGAGCAAACTATTGCGATGTCGCTTCGTGGCGAAATGAATGATTTAGGATCACTTAACAGTGGTTCAAGTGACACCGGTTATCGTGGCAGCATTTCATACATCGACCAGTTTGCAGACGACACTATCGGTATTGCGTTAGGTTATGCCCGCATGATGTCACCCAACCAAGAAGAACGCTGGCAGGCATGGGGTTACCCAGAAAATGATGCCGGTGACAGTGTTTTAGGTGGCGCAAAACCATTTGTGCGCTCAAGTGAATTAGAACGTGATGGTGTATTAGCTGTATTTGAATACGCACCTAACGAAAAATTCACTTCAGTTGTTGACATTTACTATACAAAGTTCACTGATGACCAGCGTTTACGCGGTATTGAAATCCCTGCAGCTTGGGGTACTAACGGTGGAGTGACTGCGACAACTACCGAAGATGGTTTAGTGACACAAGGAACCATTAATGGTGCCGAAGTCGTTATCCGTAATGATGTCAACAAACGTGATGCTGAATCACTTTCAATTGGCTGGAATAACAAGTTCACCATTAATGATAACTGGCGCGTTGAAGCCGATATTGCTTTATCAAAAGTTGATCGTACCGACATTGGTATGGAAAGTTATACTGGTACAGGCCGTGGCACCGGTGTTGGTGCAGTTGATGACTTAGGCTTTGCTTACAACGGTAATGGTGGTTACAACTTTACTCATGACCTTAACTATGCAGACCCTAATGTCATCAAATTAGGTGACCCACTCGGTTGGGGTAGCCCACTTGGTGCCAATACTCAAGACGGTTTTATTAACAAGCCTGAAATTGAAGATGAGTTAAACTCGTTCCGTTTAAGCGCAGAATATGTGTTTGATGACGGTGCAGTGCGCAGCGTTGAGTTTGGTGTTAACCGCACTAATCGTGATAAAAGCAAACTTGATAAAGGTTATTACCTAACGTTAGCGGGCTATGACGGTTCTGATAACTACCTAGAATCTGTACCAGAGCAATATTTATTATCGCCAACCTCACTCGACTTTTTCGGCATGGGTGATGTGCTCAGTTATGATTCGTTAGCCTTTTACAATGCGGGCGGCTATACCGAAACAGACGTAGCAGATGTCGATTTATCCCGTGCGACTAACTCTTGGGACGTTTCAGAAGAAGTCTCAACTTTTTATGTTAAAACCAACTTAGAGTCTGAGCTATTCGGATTCCCACTAACCGGTAACATTGGTATACAGGCCGTTCATACTGATCAAAGCTCAAATGGCACTGTCGCGACAGTTGAAGATGATGCAGTTGTATTGACAGCACGCACAGCGGGCGATACCTACCTTGAATGGTTACCAAGCATGAACTTAGGCTTTGAAGTTGCCGATGGTCAAATGCTGCGTTTTGCCGCTGCACGTACGTTAACCCGCGCACGCATGGACAAAATGAATGCTAACGTAAACTTTAGCTACAACGAAAACCCAACTGACGGCGTAAACTGGTCCGGTGGTGCGGGTAATCCAGAACTACGTCCATGGTTAGCGCGTCAGTACGACATTAGCTACGAAAACTACTTTAGCGACCAAGGTTATTTCTCATTAGCTGTGTTCTATAAAGACTTAGAAAACTATGTATATGACCAACAAGCACCTTTTAACTTTGGAGAGTTGTTCCCAAATCGTGAAGGTAATCCAATTGGTTTAGCCTCACAACCACAAAATGGTGAAGGTGGTTATGTACAAGGTATAGAAGCGTCTTTGTCTCTCGACTTTGGCCTTTTTGCAGACCAACTAGAAGGTTTTGGTACTATCTTAAGTGGTTCGTACAACGACAGTGAAGTGAAAGAAACACCAGATAGCGATCCAACCACGTTACCTGGCCTTTCAGAAAAAACCTTCAATGCCACGGTTTACTATGAAAATGCTGGCTTCGAAGCACGTATTAGCTCACGTTACCGTAGTGACTTCTTAGGTGAAGTCACCGCAATCAGCTTGACTCGTGTCAACGTAAACGTAAAAGCTGAAACAGTTGTTGACGCCCAAATTGGTTATGACTTTACCGAAAGCGGTATCGATGCTCTTTACGGCTTATCGGTTCAATTCCAAGTAAACAACTTAACCAACGAGCCATTTACATCGTACACAGGTGAAGATGCACGTCACGTGCGTGATTATCAAAACTACGGTCGTAACTTTATGTTAGGCGCAAACTACAAGTTCTAATGGGCTTATAGAATGTACTAAACCGACAAAAAAGCCTCTGTAACCTATTACAGGGGCTTTTTTATATTATCGGATTCAGTAAAAATAAATCAAAAATAGTTAAAAAGGCGATAACAATGGATCAAACAATAATAAAAAACATTGTCATTGTAGGCGGCGGAACGTCGGGCTGGATGACCGCAGCGATGTTAGCCAAGTTGTTTAAAACACAACTTAACATCACCCTTATTGAGTCTGATACCATCGGCACTATAGGTGTGGGTGAAGCCACCATTCCGCCCCTGCAGATATTTAACAGCGTATTAGGCATTAGCGAGAAAGACTTTATTAAAGCAACTCAAGCCACCTTTAAATTGGGCATCGAGTTTGAAAACTGGCACCAACAAGGCGATGCTTATATGCACGCTTTTGGTAACATTGGTCGTGACTTAGGCTTTACCTCGTTTCATCATTATTGGCTCAGCGCACAAGCTAATTGTAGCCAACAAAATCAAAGTTCATTTAACGCTAATGACTTTTGGCAATACTCGCTTAATTATCAGGCCGCTAAACATAATAAATTCCAACCTATTCAAAGTATTGCTCAAGCGCAGATGAGTGGTATCACCCATGCCTATCATTTTGATGCCAGCTTATACGCCAACTTACTACGCCAATACAGCATACAACGTGGTGTTGTTCGGGTTGAAGGCACTATTACTAGCACTCAACTCACTAATGATGGCGCGATAGACAGTGTCACCTTACAAAATGGTGACTGCATTAATGGTGACTTATTTATTGATTGTTCGGGTTTTTCTGCTTTATTGATTGAAAAAGCATTAGGAATAGAATACGAAAACTGGCAGCATTGGCTCCCCTGTGACAGCGCATATGCCGTGCCTTGTGAAAGCACCTCTCCTGTCACGCCTTACACTAAAGCAACCGCCCACGATGCTGGTTGGCAATGGCGTATTCCACTGCAACATCGCACTGGTAATGGCATTGTGTATAGCAGTAAACATATGAGCGACGAGCAAGCTAAACAGCATTTATTAGCCAACCTAGACGGAAAACAGTTAGCCGAGCCGCGTAAAATCACCTTCACCACAGGCAGGCGCGTCAAGCAATGGCATAAAAACTGTGTTGCTATTGGGTTATCGAGCGGATTTTTAGAACCGTTAGAGTCCACCAGCTTACATTTAGTCCAATCGGCGATAATTCGTTTAACCAAATTATTTCCCCGAAACGGCATTCAAGCACAGCACATTGATGAGTTTAATCGCCAATCACAAACAGAGTTTGAGCAAATCCGCGACTTTATTATTTTGCACTATCATCTTAATGCTAAACAATCTGCCGACGGTGAACACGGTTTATGGCAGCAATGTCGCGACATGGACATTCCCGAAAGCTTACAACGTAAAATAGATTTATTTACCACCACGGCAACGGTTTTTCGGCATCAAGATGAACTCTTTACCGAAGCGGCCTGGATCCAGGTCATGTTAGGGCAAGGCATTATTCCTGCAGATTATCATCCACTTACCCAAGCGGTCACCCAAGTCGATTTAACCGACTACTTAACTAATATCCGTAAGGTCATTGCCAGCACGGTGAAGCAAATGCCGACCCATGAAACCTATATCGAAAAAATTTAAGTATTTGATAAAAAGTAATAATGAGTTAACAAAATAAAAATAAATTATATAAAACAGGACTAGTAATCATGTCATCACATTACTCACACCCAACGCCCCTAGGCCAACATCGCATCAGCAAGCTCGCATCACGTTTAGTATTAGGCTGTGCGCTCAGTGTCAGCTCCATGTCGGTGAATGCCGCACTTAACGTCGAGCCCATGTCATGGTGGGCGGGTATGCAACAACCTACGTTACAACTATTGATTGCTGGCGATAACATTCGCGACACCCAAGTGAAATTAATCAAGGCTGAAGGTGTCACACTCAGCAGCGTTGATAAAACCGACAGTAACGACCATTTATTTGTTA
The DNA here is from genome assembly GCF_040310165.1 of Shewanella sp. AC91-MNA-CIBAN-0169. NCBI lineage: Bacteria > Pseudomonadati > Pseudomonadota > Gammaproteobacteria > Alteromonadales > Shewanellaceae > Shewanella > Shewanella sp. AC91-MNA-CIBAN-0169. The sequence goes on along the minus strand of NZ_JBEOPM010000032.1, from coordinate 8,286 downwards.
ATTTGGACTTAAGCCAAGCTAAACCACAACAACTGACTTTGGGGGTATATAAAGACGACCAATTAGTTGAGCAATTTGATTATGAGCTGCAAACCCGTCAAAAAGGTTCACGCGATCGCCAAGGCTTTAGTAATAAAGATGTGATTTACTTAATCACTCCAGATCGTTTTGTTAACGGTAATTCCGACAATGATAACCACCCAGACATGCTTGAAAAAGCCGATAGAAGCTTTGATGGCGGCCGCCATGGTGGTGATATTATGGGGATCCGCAAAGCTCTGCCCTACTTGCATGATTTAGGTGTCACTCAATTGTGGATTAATCCACTGCTTGAAAATAACCAACAAAAATATTCTTACCACGGTTATTCCACCACAGATTTTTATAAAATAGACCCTCGTTTTGGTAGCAATCAAGAATACCAAGCCTTGGCAGAAGAAGCGCAAACCTTTGGCATTGGCATCATCCAAGATGTGGTTGTTAATCACATGGGCTCTGGTCATAAATGGATGAACAGTATGCCGAGTAACACTTGGATTAACGGTCAATCCCGTTGGGTGAAAGACCCTACAAATGTTAGCTATTCAAGCCATAGACGCACTACCGTACAAGATCCTTACTCTGTGAATGCAGACACGGTCGATTTTAGTGATGGATGGTTTGACGTCACTATGCCAGATCTCAATCAGCGCGATCCACACATGGCAACATACTTAATCCAAAATAGCATTTGGTGGGTTGAATATGCGGGGCTGAGCGGTATTCGTGAAGATACTTACTCTTATGCTGACAAAGATTTTCTAACAGCATGGTCAAAAGCCATTATGGATGAATACCCGCATTTTAATATTGTTGGTGAAGAATGGAGTAGTAACCCAGTGACGGTAAGCTACTGGCAAGCTGGTAAGGTAAATGCAGATGGTTATCAATCTTTTGCACCGAGCATGATGGATTTCCCCTTGTATGACACTCTTATAGCAAGCTTAACCAAAGAGGAAGATTGGGGAGCTGGATTTATCGATCTTTACCAAATGTTGGCTAACGATGTGGTGTATGCCAATCCAAGCCAGTTAGTGTTATTTGAAGGTAATCACGACACCAACCGTATTTACAGTTTAATGAAAAACGACATTGCACTGTACAAAATGGCCATGGCTTATGTACTGACCAGCAACCGAATCCCACAAATATTTTACGGCTCAGAAATAGTCATGCAAAGTCCTACAGAAGACCGTAACGACGGCGCTGTGCGCGCAGACTTCCCCGGTGGCTGGCCGCAAGACAGTGTCAATGTATTTACAGGTAAAGGGTTGAATGCACAACAAACCGAAGCACTTACCTTCGTACGTACATTATTAAATTACCGTAAAAACTCATTAGCGATTCAACAAGGTAAGTTGCAGCACTTTGTGCCCAAAGACGGTGTTTATGTCCAAAGCCGTCATCAGGGCGATGAAACCTTACTGATCATTTACAATAAAAACAGCCAGCCTATTGAACTTGATTTACAACGTTTCAAACCTGCGATTAATGACAACACTACTGGCGTTGATATTATCAACAAACAAACGTACTCATTATCTAAGCCGCTTACCTTGGCCAATAAAGGTGTCACGATTCTTAAACTGAGCCATTGATTTTTATCACAGATATGTATACTCGAATATGTAGAGTCGAATATTTAGAGTCGAATATTTAGACGTTGGAATTTACGCTCTAAAGTTTAGATACAGATACGTTCAGTTATTTGACATTAAGGAGTGGTTCTATGTTCTTCAATAGAATCACTCTCATAAAAACAATAAAAGAGAGACTCATGCGCCCCATCACTAAACCGTTAGTAAGCCAACTTCGCCTACCTTCACCGACCCCAAAGGCATTGGTACTAGCCTGTATACTGGGGTTAGGATTAAGCGCTTGCCAACCCAATACCGTTGAACAAACTGATACTGCTGTAAAAAACGATAACGAAAACGTATCAGTTACTCAAACAAGTCAAACTGCTGCAACAGGCAAACCTGTGGTATATCAAGTATTCACTCGTCTGTATGGCAACACCAATACTACCAACAAAGCTTGGGGAACTATTGCCGAAAATGGCGTAGGCAAATTCCGTGATTTTACCGATGTGGCATTACAAGATATTAAGTCCTTAGGCACCACTCACCTTTGGTATACCGGCGTACCGCATCATGCATTAGTCAATGACTATACATATTATGGCATTGGTAATGATGATCCTGATGTCGTCAAAGGCCGTGCGGGTTCACCTTATGCGGTAAAAGATTATTACAACGTTAATCCAGATTTAGCGGATAATCCAGCGACTCGATTAGCAGAATTCGAAGCATTAATCGACCGCACCCATGCCAATGGTATGCAAGTCATCATCGACATAGTGCCTAATCATGTCGCGCGCAATTATCATTCTATTTCAGCGCCAAAAGGCGAGCCAGACTTTGGTGCTAACGACGATAAAACTAACACCTATAGTAGACACAACAATTTCTATTATGTAGTCGGTGAAGACTTTCAAGTCCCACAAGCATCGGATGGTTATTTGCCATTAGGCGGCGAAACACATCCCCTCATAGACGGAAAGTTTGCCGAGTCACCGGCTAAATGGACCGGCAACGGTTCACGTTTAGCCAAGCCCGATGCCAACGATTGGTACGAAACCGTTAAAATAAATTATGGAGTCAAACCCGATGGTAGCCATGACTTCCCTGCTCTGCCAAAAGAATATGCAAACAAAAGCACCGCCGAGCATTTAGCCTTTTGGCAAACACAAGCGGCCGATAACATTCCCGATTCATGGCGTAAATTTGAGCACATTGCGCAATATTGGCTAGCCAAAGGCGTAGATGGTTTTCGCTACGACATGGCTGAAATGGTACCAGTAGAGTTTTGGAGCTACCTCAATAGCCACATTAAGCACACTAATCCAAATGCATTTATTCTGGCTGAGGTGTATAACCCCGATTTATACCGCGATTATATTCATTTAGGTAAAATGGATTACTTGTACGACAAAGTCGATTTATATGACACCTTAAAAGCCATTATTCAAGGTAAAGCTAGCACTGCAGCCATTGCGACAGTTCAAGCCAAAGTCAGTGACATCGATCAGCACATGCTGCATTTTTTAGAAAACCACGACGAACAACGCATCAACACCAACGAGTTTGCTGGCAATCCATTTAATGCCCTACCAGCGATGGTGGTGTCTACAACCTTAAGTCGCTCACCCACCTTGCTGTATTTTGGCCAAGATGTTGGCGAACAAGGCGCTGAAAATGCAGGCTTTGGCCAACCGACTCGCACCAGTATTTTTGATTATGTGGGCGTACCGGCTCATCAACGCTGGATGAACAACGGCAAGTTTGATGGCGGACAGTCCACAAGCGATGAAAAGACATTACGCGGTTATTATCAAACGTTATTAAACTTAAGCCACACTGCTACTGCGCTAAGCGGTGAGTACAGGGAACTCGATAGCCTACAACGCCAAAATAAGCTTAAAGGCTATGACGACAGCGTATTTGCTTTTAGCCGTTTTAACGAAGTACAGCAATTGATCATTGTCAGTAATTTCAGTCAAAGCCACAGCAAACAATTTACCCTTCAGTTGCCAAACACACTGATACAAACGTGGCAAATTAGCAGTAATAAAAAGCTGACAGATTTGCTGAAAAGTACCCCACAGAATCAACAACTCATTTTACACAAAGATGGCAGCGCCAGTGTTGATATTGAATTAGCCCCTTTGCAGTCTGTTATTCTTAACGTCGCCAATAAGGCATAAACTGATACTTATAATTGTTTAGTTTATGTAAAAAAGTATCTCATTAAAAAGCCACAGATATGCTTACCTGTGGCTTTTTTAAACGTTTATCGCTAACGCACAGACTAAATATTCGGCATCGTTTCAATTGCGCTTAAGGGCAATCCACAGGCCTGTTCGCGTAAAAAATCCATTCCAGACAAAAAGCCTGAAAACATTTTTAGCGCTATAAACTGACCCTCAACCGTAGTGATATAATTATCACCCTGCTTATTCAGTGCTCCAGCTGAAATTAAAAAACTCATTTCTAACGGGAATGCGTGCCACAAAGACTTGCCGGTATAGGCTTTACATTGTCGATTGTCCAGTAAGCCGCAGCCCATCATCATCATTAAATAATGCTGTGACAGTGCCTTGGTTTTTAATGGTTTGGTATAACAAGTGCCGCTATGTCCTGCTTTGATACGGTTAATGTAATCTGGGATATTAAAACTGGAAATTCTAAATTGCTCCCCAAAGCGGCCAAATGCGCCTGAACCGACACCGAAGCAGTCTTCACCATCTAATACATATTTATGTTCAACTGGCTGACCAAAATTACGGCTAAAGGTCCACGGAAACTCCATAATATAGTGTTCAGCTAACGCTTGTTTTACCGCTAAAAACTGTGGCCATAACGCTTCAGGTTCGCCAGCAAGGCAACCGGCTTTTTTGCGATTTTTACCAATGCCAATGGTTAACGGATAAGTGGTAATTTGATCTGGACGTAAACGAATGGTTTGAGCCAAGTCGTTCGCCACCGTCTGCGGTGTTTGCATGGTAAAGCCATACATCATATCTAGATTAACCGTAGGGATAATCTCGATAGCGCGGCTAACATACTCAGCTTGTTGTAAACCGCTGCCAAATTTTTCAAAACGACCAACCGCTTTTAAAATCTTATCGTCAAAGCTTTGTATTCCAATCGACATTCGGTCGACCAAACCGTTAAGCAAATGCGGCTGACCATTTTTAAAGTAAATAGGATCGCTTTCACAAGTGACTTCACGTACTGATGTTAATGACTTAATCAACTCTATTGTTTTGATCAGCTCATCTTCTAAAATAGTTGTGGTACCACCGCCGATATACACCCGATTAAAACGAAATCCTTTGGCAAGCACTTGGCGGATTTCTTGTCTCAGCGCCTTAAAGTATTCGCGGGCTACTGGTTCATTAAATTTAATTTTATGAAACGAGCAATAACGGCACAAGGTATGACAAAAAGGAATGTGGATATAAAGCGTTTCAATCGGCTTGTCTGGCACAATCAGCTGTTGTAATTCATCAAGTGCTACAGCATCTTGCAGATTTAATGAATGTCTTATGGTTTGGCCCATAACCCAGTCAAGGCTGCTTGTGGCAATATTCAACTTTGAGGACGAAAAGAATGTGTTCATGAGTTGGCCTTAGTCTTAGATACTGCCAATGGCATGAGTGTTTAAATCAGCAGGATGGGCTTCAGCCAATCCTGAGTATCTGCGTAAGTGTGCTATTTAACAGCGATTATTTGTGTGATATTAGATTGCGTGATTAGATTGCGTAATTAGAAAATCTATATTTATATGTATAACCACACCTTTACCTTTATCTACACAATACGAGCCTTCCTATTGTTAAAGTTTGATGTTGATCACATATTGAAATTCAAAGGTTCAAAGGGGATTGTGTGCTTAATTGGTGAAATGGATTTATCCGAGCCAGAAATCAACACTGAAGAGTTAGTGAGTGAAATTGAAGAGTGTATGGTAAATTATATTTACATTAGGCTTATCTAGAACCAACTAGTGCTAAGCCACATATTGTCATCTTGATTAATTTAGTGATTACAAATTTTATCTGCTGCAGTGGTAATACCGCCGTCACTGGGAATAAACTTACCTTTGCCCTCTAAAAACTCAATCAGCATCTCAGCGTCCATCTCTGTTGCAGAGCAAGTATGATAACGAGTATCTGCACCAAATGTAGTTTGCATCATCATTTTAAGTTCTTGTTTTGTTAACGCTGAGCCGTGGGTTAGCATCATTTGCATAACTTGATGGCCGTGAACTGATCCAGACATAGTATCTCCAATTAAAGATGTAATTTATTTGTACTTTATAACGTATTTTTTAGTTATAAATACCGATCTCACACACAAAATTTGATTCTGTATAATGGTTCAACAACAGGCCTTAGTTATAATGAAAAAGGATCACCATTCCAAGTGTCTTGGAGTGTCCGCCCTAAAGGGGTTAAAGTGAATGTTAGCACTGCGGGCAAGTGGTGTGTGGGTAACATTTTCAAGGAGAAAACGCTCTTGGTGTGAGAAACTTAGTCACTAACCCAGCGCTACTTGCAGAAATCAAGTAACTGCGATTCGCCGAACCTTAGCTGATGAAATGAGAAGTCACAGATAGCAGATCTGTGAACTTCTGGATTACATCTTGTAGATAACTGTCTATAATTATGGACTTTGCTATTTATTTGGCGGTGATTAAGGGGTTATGACTGTTACCGCAATTGCAGAATGATAATTGATGCTTTAGTTTTTAAGCAATTTTCGCATCGGAATGCAATCCAAACTAATTCCCCTTGGCGAATGATAAGTCGATACTTCATCACCAACAAAACCACAGGCACGGTAAAATGACGCTGCGTTCAGTGTAGATTCAAGTTGTAATAATTTCAGATCATTATCCAAGGCTAACTCTTCCAGAAAAACCAACATGAACTTTGCGACCCCTTGGCCAGAATGGTCAGGATCGACAAAAATAGCGTCTATCATGCCAGTTTCGAGATTAACTTTACCGCATCCGATAACACGATCCTTGAATACCGATACAAAGAAGTTCGCTACAATATCATTAATCAATGCTGCTGAAATGTCGCCTTGTGTCCATAGTGCCAACTGCGATGAACTATAAAAGCCGGTGCATTTTTCAATAATAGCTCGGTTTCTCATGCTGTAAATAGATTGAACGTCAGACTCTAGCGCTTTCCTGATTTTCATCATAAATGACCTTGAATTAGTGACCTCATGAATGTAATTTACGGGTTTGGTGACCAGCACCAATAATTGAATAAATCACACGTCTTCATTATCAATAACATAACGCTTAGCGCTTGTTTTAACAACTGTATTGCTCAATAGCACTAGTCTGTGCCATCTAAAACTCAACCATTAGATTAATCGCGTTACAGCCAAGCTCAAAACTGCAATAATAATGCTATGCGCAGTAACTGATTGATTATTCGACTACGTTATCCGCTTCATGTTTAATTTACCTCTAATAGGATTTCCCCATGCGCGCTTTTGTAGTTCGAGCCAGAGCAGCTCCCGTTGATAGCCAACAATTTTTGGCAGGTATTGGTCAATCGGCCCACACTGAAATTTTAGCTCACACTTTGATGAATACCATTTTTGTCGCCCAATCACATCGCGACGATGTAGTGGTGTATTTAGTGTTAGAAAGCACCCTCGATTTTTCTCGCACCATCTGTTTCCGTTCAAGTGAGTTAGGTCATATTGGCGGCTTCCATGAGCAAAACTTAACCCATAAAATTGCTAAAGCTTTAACGACATCTAAAGGCATGGCGAAAGAACAGTTACGTGAAGTTGAAGCAGGTATCACAGTGCGCACTGTTAGCTTTGAAAAACTGGTGCAAGAGTTAGCGGAAGATTATCAGCTGTATATGTTAGAGAAAAAAGGTACACCTGTACGTGATATAGAGTTTGCAGCTAACCCGTGTTTTTTACTGACCGATCACATCCCTATGCCTAAGAAGAGCTTTAATAGCCTTAAACGCCTGGGTACCCAGCACATAAACTTGGGGCCCAAAATGTTGTTTGCATCACAATGCGTGGTGTTAATACACAATGAATTAGACATGAGAATGTAATAAATATGACCATGATAATTACGTGGTCAATTGTTTACGTTCATCAATGTCATACTTATTTCCTGAAATATAGATCTATATCTTTATGATATTCGATTAAGCCCTAATTCAACTCCGAAGTGCGACACTCGCCAAATTAAGCGGCTAATGGTTTAAATCAACAGCAATCGCTTTTATTTACTTCGTTAAATTATTGATCTAAGAATCAGTTTAAATTTGAATGTTTTTCACATAACTCACAAGCTATTTGACCCACTATTATCATCATGATCACATGTTCTTTTTAAGTACATTGCATAAGTATTTTTGTTTCGCTAGTTACTTCAATGTTCTCACTAAAAACCTAGGTATTTCTGCAGGGAAAGATCATGAATGTTTTTTAGTCAGTTATTAATAAGGTAATTGACCTGCAGATCTGTCTGTGACCTTATGCTCTTTTTTGAGGCGTATAAATGAATATTGAAAGCATCCAAAACACTTCAGCACCATCGTAATAATCACCAGGGTAATCCCCCCTAAAAATAGTAGATTTCAAAAGTAGAATTTTCTCGTAATATATACGCAGGGAGATTCTGCATGAA
>NZ_JBEOPM010000031.1:0-53239 GCF_040310165.1 Shewanella sp. AC91-MNA-CIBAN-0169 | reverse complement strand
AAATCCCCACCAGAATACTGGTAGGGATTATCTTTCATCTGCAAGATCGGTCAAGTGCCCTTAAACGATCGGCATTGCACCGGAATGACAGAGGTTTTTCGCCATCCCCAAACGCTTTTAATTGGGGATCCAGGTGTTGCCGTAGATTTTGGCTTTGTTGATACCTTAAAGCGTAAAGCAAACACCTGGATTCCGGCTTTCAAAGCCTCACCGGAATGACAGAGGCTTTTCGCCATCCCCAAACGCTTTTAATTGGGGATCCAAGAGTTGCCCTTGATTTTGGCTTTGTTGATACCTTAAAGCGGAAAACAAACACCTGGATTCCGGCTTTAAAAGCCTCACCGGAATGACAGAGGCTTTTCGCCATCCCCAAATGCTTTTATTGGGGATTCAAGAGTTGCCTTAAATGTTAGCTTTAGGTTCTATCCGCTTAGCATCCTAGCATCCTAGCAGCACAGCGCTCTAGGCTTTTAGCCAATTCCAAAAAGCAAAAAACCAACTTGATATAAGTTGGTTTAAAAGCACATGATAATTAAATGTTATTGTTCGAGTAGAATTTTTTCTACACTTTTTTTGAAGTCTGCGCCTAACTTAGCATCACGTAAGCCATATTCAACAAAAGCATTCATATAACCCAATTTATCACCACAGTCGTGCGACTTACCGGTCATGTTAAATGCTTCAACGGTATCTTGCTCAATCAACATATCAATAGCGTCAGTTAACTGAATTTCGTCACCTGCACCCGCTGGTGTTTTAGCCAGTAAACGCCAGATCTTTTCAGATAACACATAACGGCCAACAACCGCTAAATTAGACGGTGCTTCACCAACATCAGGCTTTTCAACCATCCTTTTTATTTTAGCTGAATCACCAGGTATTATATCAACACCATTACAATCGGCAATGCCGTATTTATTAACATCACACTCTGGCACTGGAGCAACCATAATCTGGCTGGCAAATGTCGCTTTATAACGCGCTATCATTGCTGCCAAGTTTTCAGTTTTTTGATTGGCAGTGTATTCATCTAACACAACATCAGGTAGCACGACCGCAAAAGGGTTATTACCAATACAAGGGTAAGCACATAGTACCGCATGACCTAACCCTTTAGCTTCGCCTTGACGCACATGCATGATGGTCACATCTTTAGGACAAATCGCTTGTACTTCTTCAAGTAGTTGACGTTTTACACGTTTCTCTAATGTAGATTCAAGCTCATAAGACTTATCAAAGTGGTTTTCAATCGCATTTTTACTGGCATGAGTGACTAAGACAATCTCTTTAACCCCTGCAGCCACACACTCATTGACGATATATTGAATAAGAGGCTTGTCCACTAACGGTAACATTTCTTTCGGAATGGCTTTGGTTGCTGGCAACATACGAGTACCAAGACCTGCAACAGGAATAACTACTTTCATTTAAAATCCTTGTAAAAATGAGCCTAATCTAAGGTTAAACTCTGGCCAACCAATGATTAGTGTAAAATAAATTAATCGACTAAGAAGTTCTCATAAAAAACTAAGATACAAGGTTAATGACTTTCTTAGCAGCATCGGAGTTTTTAGCTTTTTGCTGATAAACTAAATCACAAATGCCATCCGTCGGCGCAAAACCTGTAGGCGTTTTAAGTAAAATATCACGAATAGCTTCATGATTAAACGCATGACAAGCTTGATCTAAACGATCTAAAATTAATGCGTATTCAGACCAGGATAAATACAATTCATTTGCTGTCATGATGCGTTCATGTTCAGTACCTGTGACATCATCGCCAATAAGCAGTTCTTCGTATAATTTCTCACCTGGGCGTAATCCACTAAACTCGATAGCAATATCGCCCTCAGGATTTTTCTCACTTCGGACTTCATAACCACTTAAGCGAATCATTTTTTTAGCTAAATCAATAATTTTTACCGACTTACCCATATCCAGTACAAATACATCACCGCCCTTACCCATAGCACCTGCTTGGATCACTAACTGAGATGCTTCAGGTATCGTCATAAAAAAGCGGGTAATTTCTGGGTGAGTAACAGTTACAGGACCACCATTAGCAATTTGAGTTCTAAACAAAGGCACAACCGAGCCCGATGAACCCAGCACATTACCAAATCTAACCATACAAAAACGGGTTTTATTATTCTCTCGTGACAATGCCTGTAAAACGAGCTCTGCCATACGCTTAGTGGTGCCCATTACATTCGTTGGACGTACTGCTTTGTCTGTTGAAACCAACACAAATGTCTCAACCTTTGCCGCTATAGCTGCCCTAGCGGTATAGAGTGTACCAAATACGTTATTTCGAACACCTTCAACGACATTGTGCTCTACTAGAGGCACATGCTTATACGCTGCAGCATGATAAACTGTTTGCACGCCAAACGACTCCATAACCGCTTGCACACGGTTTTCACGCTGTACTGAACCCATCATAGGCAGAATTCTGACATTCAGACCGAGCTCTTTAGCCGTTGCATTTAACTCACGGTCTATGGCATACAGAGCAAACTCAGATAACTCAAAAAGCACTAACTTTTTAGGTGACTGCTTTAAAATCTGTCGACATAACTCCGAACCTATAGAGCCTCCGGCACCAGTGACCATAACCACTTTGTCTTTAATATTGGCAGACAAAAGATCTTCGCGAGGATTAACTGCATCACGACCAAGTAAGTCATCAATTTCAACTTCCTTGATATCACTATAAAGTTTGGTACCGTTTACAAGATCAGACATTGCAGGAATAGTGAGTACCTGAACGGCTAAAGGTTCAAGACGAGTTAATATCGCCTGACGTTTAGCACGAGTGGCGCTTGGCATGGCAAGTAGCACTTTTGTGACTGATTTTTGCTTAATCAACTTACGAATAATGGAAGGAGAATGAACATGAACCCCTTGAATAACCGTACCATGTAAGCACACATCGTCATCAACGAAAGCAAAAGGATGATACTCATGGCTTTGAACCAACGACGTTAATAATTGGCGGCCACTCACACCAGCACCATAAATGATCACAGGCTCACCAGTACGTTTCATACCAGAACCGACAATAGAGCGAACTATCGTTCGTGAACCACCAATAAAAACTAATGAAAATGCTGCGTAGATTAACGGAACCGTGCGAGGGATATTAGCTTCAGCATAAAAAGAGACCAACACTAATGTAATGGTTGAAACCATCACCCCAATCACAATGGCAACTAGAGCTTGTAAGCCCATGTAACGCAGCACTGCGCGGTAAAGGCCTAATTTAGCAAATAATACTAAACTTATGGGCAAAACGATTGAAATGACCAGCCAAAAGGTAGCATTGCTCAACACGCTGATATCATCGAGTCGGACTAATAATGCAGCCCAAAAAGCACAAACTAAAAAGAATGAATCAACAAATAGGCTTACCATGCGTTTCTGAGGACGAGGTAAAGAGAAAATACGTTGCAAAAAATCCATTTCGCGCTCCAAATTAATAACATTCATAATAATAAAATCTTATCTACATTAAAAAGGTAGTCTAACCAGTCAAAACATCGAGTTTAACACGAGTGTACTTTATTGATAAAAGTTATGTGATAGAGAAAAGACAATATCAGCACAATATTCAATAAGACATTGGCTGATATAGGCTTGATAATGACAAAGCAAGAAACCTGAGACAATTTACCTTGTAAACAAGATACATTGAGACGAAAAAAATTATCATCGTAGACGTAAAATCAAGAGATTATCGAGTGTGCACAATAGATAGCACTATTCGACCAGCATAACGACTAACCTTAATCAGAACCGAATAAATCACGGGTATACACTTTGTCCGCAACATCACGAATTTCATCAACCATACGGTTAGACACGATCACATCACAACTAGCTTTAAACTCTTCAAGTGATTTAATCACTTTAGAGTGAAAGAATTCGTCATCTTTTAAGGCGGGCTCATATACCACGACTTCAATTCCTTTAGCTTTAATACGCTTCATAATCCCTTGAATGCTGGATGCTCGAAAATTATCCGAACCCGACTTCATGATTAACCGATAGATGCCTACACGTTCTGGATTACGCTTTAAAATCGAATCAGCTATAAAATCTTTACGCGTAGTATTCGCATCAACAATTGCACCGATAATATTATTTGGCACATCAGTAAAATTAGCACGTAATTGCTTGGTATCTTTTGGTAAGCAATAACCGCCATAGCCGAAGGAAGGGTTGTTATAATGATTGCCTATGCGTGGATCTAGACCGACGCCCTCAATGATTTGACGCGAATTCAAGCCATGAGATTCTGCATAGGTATCTAACTCGTTAAAATAAGCAACACGAAGTGCTAAGTAGGTATTTGAAAATAATTTAATAGCTTCAGCTTCGGTTGAATCAGTAAACAATACTTCTATATTATTTTTTATTGCACCTTCAACCAAAAGGTTAGCGAAAACTTGTGCTCGTTCAGAACGTTCACCGACGATAATACGTGAGGGGTGTAAATTATCGTATAAGGCACGACCTTCGCGTAAAAACTCCGGTGAAAAAACTATGTTATCACACCCTAGCTCTTCCTTAATACGAGCAGTATAACCAACTGGTACAGTGGATTTAATAACCATCATCGCAGTAGGGTTAATAATCATAACATCTCTAATCACCGCTTCTACTGATGAAGTATCAAATTTATTTGTTTCAACGTTATAATCTGTTGGTGTTGCGATAATTACATATTGAGCATTCGTATATGCTGATTTTTTATCTAGCGTAGCCCTGAAATTAAGCGACTTATTGGCCAAAAAGTCCTCAATCTCTATATCAACAATTGGTGATATATTACAATTAAGCATCTCTACTTTTTCCGCTATTATATCAACGGCAACAACCTCATGCTTTTGAGCTAGAAGCATCGAGTTTGATAAACCTACGTAACCTGTACCAGCAACTGCAATTTTCATTATTACTTCTCTTCAAACTAAAAACTATTTAGGCTTTAAAGCATCACCTGACCCACTACCCGTAGCTGTCATAATGATATATTTAAAGTAATCTTTGATAGTTAAACTATCGATCATCTGCTTGTCTATTTTGGCAAGTAAAGTAGGAGTTGACATATCAATATTTTGGACTTGAGCCAAGCCCGTAACCCCCGGTAAGACGTCATAAACACCTAATGCGTCACGCTCTTTAATTAACTCTACTTGATTAAACAAATTTGGACGTGGACCTACAAGACTCATTTCCCCTTTAAGAACATTAATAAGTTGCGGAAGCTCATCAATTTTCGTTTTTCGCAAAAAATTACCAAGCTTAGTAATAGAAGCATTGCTAGCAAGGTGACTTGCAACGGATTTTGTTTCTACCGACATCGTTCGAAATTTTATAAGGTTAAATGCTTTTTTGTTCCGCCCGACTCTAGCTTGTACAAATATAGGTGAGCCTGTATCAAAAAGCCCAATTAAAAAAACTAGAGCAAATATTGGAAATAGAAAGAATAATCCAAAAAAAGAAACAAGAAAATCAACAAATCTAATCATAATGGTGCTCATCTGTGAACCAGTTTAAATACATAAAACCAACTAATAGTATGGCTTACTTAGACTTTTCAAAAGGAGTAAAATGTTCAAATGGAGTTTGAACAGGCTGCCAATCGAACTCCTTCCTAAACTTTTGGCAATCGACCTGAAAAGGCGTTAAGAATAACCTAGACAGCTTACTGCCCCCTAATACAAGATCAAATAATTTTATACAAAAATGAGGTAAGTATACCTGGACAGGTTTAATGTTATGGTAATTAGCAATCAAGTTACTCATCTCTTTGATGCTAACGTCATGATCATCAGAAAGGTTATAAACGCCGCTGTTATTATTTTTACAGCTCAGAACAGCCTGAATGGCGCTTAACAGATTATTTAAACTTAGATAACTTCTCTTTGCATTAAAACTTCCAAATGGTAAGACACGAGAGGTAGACGTCAACTTGACAAACTTCCCGAAATTGGCTGGCGCTGACAAACTATAAACTAAAGGGCACCTCAGAATGATGACTTGCATATCGACCTTTCGACCTAATTCTAGGAGCGAACATTCAAATTTTAAGCGAATATCAGAAATATCATCTACACCTCTGCCGATACAATCCTCCTTGAAAGGTCTAGCAACAGCGCCAAAGCCATAAACGTTAACAGTACTTAAATAGACAAATTTATTACAGCCTTGCTCCGCTGCTTTCTCTGCAAAATTAAGTGCTTCAGTATAGTTAACTCTTAGATGCTCATCTATTGAATCAGACTTATTATGTGCAGAAGCGGCTAAATGAATTACAGTATGAAAACTATTAATATTGGATAATTGACTAGAAAATTGAGAAATGTCTTCAAGTATGTGCTCTTTATGACATTTATTTCTAGATTTCCTTTTTGAAAAAAGAACGGTACTCTCACAATTAAGTTCTAGGCTAAGATTACTACCTATAAAGCCTGAAGCTCCTGTAATCAACAACTTAGTTAAGTCCATTTACATGAATTCCTCTAAAAAATCTAACACCAAAATTTTCCCCACTGTTCATCCATAGAGAGATCGCTAAACTTTTCAAAACCACTTCCAGGAGTTAATGTTATTTCACCAAAATATATTTTGGAATCAACTAAATAAAAATCCACTCGCGCGTACTTTAAACCCGCGCACAATTTAACTCCCAAACTTGCCATATCTCTAATAGAGTCAGAAGAAGGTAAGTTGTACTCTCCATTTGGGTGTAATAATTGAAGATTGATCAGTTCCATATTAGAATCATAGAAATTTCTTATATGATCCACAAAGCGACCTGCATCAACCTGTAAAAACCAGATAGGATCATCATTATTCTCAAAGATATGAAACTTAAAATCTTCTGGAACAGAACCTTCGCCAAGGCGTTTTTCTACAATAATTTTTTTAGGTATTGATGAATAATGCCCTTCTCCAAATAAAACACCATCGAATTCGCTACTAAGTGCAGCATCGAACTTTTGAAACAATTCAACATTGGTTTTTCCAGACGGTAAGAACTCAATGTGTTTAGGGCCGCTTCCATGGTTTGTTTTTGCTACCAAATTACCGTCTAAAATAGGGAAAGACTTAAAGTCTTTAGAGTCACAAGAATAAACTAAAGGAATAAGATATTGTTCACCAATTTTTTCAGCGACATATGTTCTAACTTCATATTTATCTGCCAAAATAGAGTAAACTGGCAGATAGTTAAATTTACGACAGTTAACCTTTTCGCTGAAAGTTGTTGGTTTAGAAATTGATAATAAATATCTATGACGGTAGAAAAAATAAATACTAACTCTTACTTTAAGCGGAAGACTTAAAAAAACCTTTTTAAAAAAACTAACCTGCATCAAAAACTCCTCGATAAACTATGACTGATACGTAAAAAATTAAATTCGATAGCCTTCCAGCAAAAAATAGAAACTATCGATTGGACAATCAAATACATAACCAAATCAACTAAGGTACTAAAACTTACCCCTAACCCGAGCATAACTTGAATTATAGGGAAATGCGTAATATATATAGAATATGAGTAATCTGCTTTTGATGAAAAGAAAGCAAACTTTCTATTTAAAAAACTTAAAGATAACACTAATATACTAACAGCAATAGAGAACAAAAATGATAGTTCAAAGAAAAACAAAACAACACAACACAAAAGTAATATAGAAACCAGTCCGGTATTATGTTTAAAGTGACAACTAAAAAAATCAAAATATTTATAGAGAGCTATCCCTAAAACAAATAAATACAGCTTAGATGGTAATTGATTATATAAAGGACCAAGATTAATTGATAAAAAACCTTCTAATCCATAAAGCAAAAAATTAAAGAGGATACTCGATAGTAATAATCCAAAAACTATATAAACAGGTTTTTTAGCACGCTCTATAAACCAATATATAAATGGGAGCGCTATATAAAACATCACTTCGACTTTCAATGACCAAAGTGCACCATTGATAATCTGATGATTATTACCTTCAAATAACCCTGGAATTGTTGGGTACAAAAAATTCATAAACGTCAAATTAGCCAACAAATAACAGACTATCTCTTCAATATCAACTTGACCGTCAAAAACGGCCCAAAATATCAATGGAATAGATACAACAACTAATCCATATAATGGGTAAAGTCTGAAAAACCTTTTGTAAGTATAATCTTTAGGGGATGGCTTACGATCCCAACTCATGTATATGAGAAAACCGCTTAAAACGAAAAATAAATCTACAGCTCTAGATGCAAGAGGATAAGTAAACGCCAATATATTTTTTGTCAGATCGGTGTTGGTCAAAAAAGCCATATGAATAGTAACAACTACAAACGCGAGATAAAAACGTAACTCATTTAAGCTATTTTTTTTATTATTATATTTCATATTGTATCATACAGCTTTCTGATTTTATTTTGCCATTCAAAAGGAAAAAATAGGGACTGTTTAGATTCTGACGTATTATCAACGAGCCTTTTATAATCCAGCTCTGAACTAGAAACTATATAATCCAAAATAACTTCCGAAATTTCATCAGTAGAACTCAGCACTTCAAAGTACCAACCAGCACTTTTAACTACACTACGAGAATAGCCCATGTTAGGAGCTATAACTGGCAGATCTGCAATCATAGCCTCTGCTAAAGGATTACCATAGGTTTCACTCAAGGATGGGAAAAACATATACGTAGCCCCCTTATAAAAAGGAATTAAATCTTCTTGGGACAACTCACCTAAATTAACGAAATTATTTACATTTGCCCCTCTTACTAAAAACTCTGATGCTCCTGGTATTAGAGGGTTTATAGTTACCAAAACCTTCAAAGGTAAGTTTCTTTGCGTAGCTTTTAAAGCCAAACTTAAAGCTTGCTCATGATTCTTATGAGGATAAAACCGACTTGGATAGAAAAGCGTAATACAATCTTTATCTAATTTCCTATCGGGAGTATCAACCCCCTTAAAATGATTAGCAATCGGGTTAGGTATAACGACTACATTTGAATTAAGATCCCCATATTTATCCAAATATAAACTTAGCATATTTTCTGTCTGTACAATAATAGTTTTACAACTTCGAACCGTTTTTGTAAAAATTTGACGCTTCAAAAACTCAACAAATTTAGGGAATCCTTTTAGATTACCGTAAAGAACATCATCGACAATATAGGGGTGGTGTAGCAAAACAATAGCTGGTAGGCCTTTAAAACCAAAACTGAAATTACCGAATGACAACAGCCTGTCAACCATATACTTATTGCAGAGTTTTCGGACTAGAAAAATATTAACATAAAACACGAGCAACAAACTTTTCCACGAACCAGCATAACTAGCAACTCGTATATAATCAACGCCTGTACGTTGAGGCAAATCGTCATAAAAGGTTATACCAGGAATTATGAAAATATAATCATCATCAGAATTAAGAGACTCTAGAATAAAGTTCTTGGCGATCATTCTTGGTCCCGCCGCCACTTGATTGGAAAAATTAACGAGATATTGCATTCATGCCTCTATATAGAAAATACAAAATAAAAATTACAACAACAGCTATCATAAAGTTGAATATATAGGCATTAGATATGCCAAACCCAGTCACAGCAGCTAATACATACAAAGGATAAACAAATGGAGAGTTATTTTTCATTGTTATGTTATTTAAAAAAACCAAGAAGATACTAGTTAAAATTGAGTAAATAAAAACACCTCCAATGCCAAACTGTACCCATCCAGAAGTATATCGACTAACAGGCCAACCGACCGGAATAAATTGATAAAATGGAGCATCAACACCTGGGTTTATTCCCTTCGCCAAATTATAAATAAACACAGCTTCATCTACTGGTGGTTTATTGGGATATAAAAAAGATGGTATTATCCCATAAAAGAGATTAGGCAATGTAGAGAGGTAAAAGTATCGTTCTCCATCATCAAAATAGTTAAAGATAAAAATAGACAGATCTATATCACTAAAGCGTCGAAAAAGCTCACCCAGGTGTGGAATTGCATCATAAAATAATTGTGTAGGTTCTAAGGCATACTTTATAGCGGCTCCAGCCTCCCTTAAAGGAGGGGCTAAAGCTGAGAAAAATATTAATATAGAAATGCCTAAAATAAACTTAAAACTAATTAAAGAAATTTGTTTTACCCATAAGTTCCAGCTGAGCGCAAAAATAATAAGAAAAACAACTGAATTTTTACGTTCACCATATGACGCTAACATTAAAAACATCAAAATCAACAAAAAGAATAAAAACGCTTTTTTCCCTATCGACCTGTTAGAATTAGCATAATAACAAACAGATACAGAAGCCAAAACAAGGCTGCTGTATACGAAAAACAACCTTGTAATTCCAGAGCCTCTAATTAATTCTGTTTTCCCTGCCATACTACCTAAAAGTAATGTAAGGCCACCTACTTGAGACAAAAAAGCTACGTAGCTAACAAATACAATCAATAGTAATAAAATCAAATATGAGAATCTTACTTTAATGAGAGGGATATTGTGAGTTGCTTTAGGTTTATAAACCAAACAAACTATGGTAAAGCACATTAAAAATATTACCCTTACAAATATATGCAATACATAGGTATTTTCTAGGTCATCAACCCAGGCTAGCGCAGATTGATACAATATTTCCGGGTTATAATAAGAGATAAATAAAAATGGTACTTCACAGAGCATATAACATAAAGTTAAAGGAAAAATGGAAAGCAGAGGATAACGATTTTTAACCCAAAAAAGGAGAACGGCTATTATCAATACGTATATTAGTAAAGCAATGTTAAACATTACTTTTCCCAATTATTGAAGCAGGTACACCTGCAGCAATACTATTCTCCTCTAATATAGATTTAGTGACTAGAGCTCTAGTAGCTAAAATAGAGGATCTTGCTATAAAATCACAACTATCCATAATACACACATCAGAGCCAAGCCATACAGAATCCTCAATCAGTAGGTCTTTTGGTTCAGGAATAGAGCGAGGATAATATCCATGGCTATGAGATAATATCTGGCAACCTCGACTCATTAACACATTATCTTTAATAATAACATTCCCAGTGATATCTATACGACACTCTCTACCTATCTCAACGTTATTACCTAATCTTAAAGAGCCAAAATTGCTTTCAGACAAAATTCTTGTACCCTTTCCTATATGTACTGCATCGCCGACCGAAACCCTCTTTGGCGATTCAATTACAGCACCCCATTCTATGAAAAAACTGCGACCGACTTCTCTAAGTGAGTGCCTGTAAAACTGTGTGGTAAACCTATCTAATATGAATTTAATAATTTTCGAAGGTAATCTAACCATAAAAAGAAAAAAACCGCTATCTGAATACAACCTATGCAACATCTTTTTTAACTTCATAATCGCCTCTAAACATAAATAAACCATTAAATACGCACAAAGAAAAGTAAAATATACTGTATGAATACACGATACTTAAAGCACTAAAATCTAAAAAAAGATACGGAATAAATGCTGCCCCAGATGAGAGAATGGTGCTATTTAACGTTACTTTCTGCATGTTTTTACTAATTGCAATTCTCACCGAGTAAAATGCAATGCTATAACAAAAAATCATCAGTGCTGCAGCAGTACAAAGAGCCTGAGTTAGTTCGATATCAAATACCCAAGAAAATGCATTCCTGCCAAATAAAACAATTAATGCATATAACGTGGAGGATGATAGTGTTAAAAGCAACATCAACTTACTGGCAGTAAACTCTCGTTTCAAAAACTTGATGCTTTTCCGCCCCATAAGATAGTTACTTTGAGAAGACAAAAAAACAGCAATCAAGCTAAATGCTTGCATCACTATTTCTAAGTAAGCCATTTGTTCCATACCATTTTCGACTCTCGCCAACGCCATTCTTTGTACTAGGAATAAAATACCATTTATCGTTAACCCACAAATTAACAACATCGGTTTTGAGAGTTGTAAATTTGAAAAGTCAAAGCTAACTTTAAACTTGTAGCGCCTTAGAAAAATCCATTTAAATAAAAAATCCAAAGCATTGAATGAAATCGCAAATAAAAGGGCAAGTACTGTAGAATCTATCGTTAGAAAATATAGAAAAGAACCAAGAACACCCATAGTCAAAAAGCTAGAGATGAATAAAACATTAGTTTTATCTTTCGTAACAATGCAAACATACAAATATGAATTTGCAATAGATCCAAAAACACCTATGCATAGGATTATTGGTATATAAAAATTATCAATCGTTCCATCAACAATGATGACAACAGCAGATAAAACAGATGAAACTATGGCAAACAAAAAGTAAATAGCGGTAACCTGTTCCACTCTTAAAGTTTCGTTTGCAAGTGATGATACACTATGTGGGACTAGAGACGACGAGACAATGGTTTCAAAAAAATTAAAAAATGATTTTACGTATGCGTAAGTACCATAATCATATATATTTAAACTTCTTACTAGAATTAAGTTTAACATAAAGATAAATACTTTAGGGATAACTGATGAAAACAAAACTTTTAACAACTTTAGCATAAAACCACTCAGAACCGCCTAAAAATCAATCAGGAAATATTGTTAACAGACTAGTTTATTAGCC
Source organism: Shewanella sp. AC91-MNA-CIBAN-0169 (assembly GCF_040310165.1). Lineage (NCBI taxonomy): Bacteria > Pseudomonadati > Pseudomonadota > Gammaproteobacteria > Alteromonadales > Shewanellaceae > Shewanella > Shewanella sp. AC91-MNA-CIBAN-0169. The sequence goes on along the minus strand of NZ_JBEOPM010000031.1, from coordinate 40,623 downwards.
TAACAACCCAATTATCAATATCATACTTTTTATAAATAGCATCAGGCAAATCAATATAAGGCTTTAAAAGAAATTCATCTAAAGTAAACGAACTTTCTCCCAAAACATAAATATTATTCTCGTTATAAAAGTCATAATTAATGACAGATGAATTATTAGTCACTATTTTTTTCTTCATTCCTAATGCTTCAATAGTACGCATTGTTAGACCAACTTGAAGATAATGAGAAAAATCGATAACGCAATTAGATTTCAACAATAATACTCTAAGTTCTTCCTTACTCTTTTTATCAAATCCAACTTCTGTAATAGATAATTCTTTGGGAAGTTTACCAAACAATTTTTTCAAATAAAAAATAGGTCGACTTTGGCAATAAAAATAAATGTAACTTTTACCCGTTCCCTCAACCAAAGACACTACATCTTTTACATCTTTATAGCGGTTGCTGTGCAAGGTTCCCGCAAAATAGAATACAAAATCAACATTAACTGCCTTATCTAGCTTAAACTCATTAGAATAAAACAGTGCCAAATGTTCGACTTTATTGTTTTCTTTGCAATCGTCACCATCGAACGACTTCACTTTGTCATAAAGATGAAACTCAGCTGGAAGCAGGCTATTGTTTTTAAAAGAATCCCAATTATAGAAAATCAACTCTGCTTTAGGGAATAATGACTTCAATTTCATTAGTAATTTTTGCCCTACGCCCTCACCTTTAATAACTACTATCTTGTCATAATCAGAGTCATAACTTATCCGAGACAATAAGTATCTATAATAATGTGCTTTCATAATAAAGCTGAAAAATCGATAAAATACTTTATACAAATTATTGGGTGCGTCTATATGTGGATACCAATCAACCTCACACTCGGACTTTATTAGCGCTTGTTTGATAGCACATTCATATCCAAAAAACTCAGGTGTAATTAACAATATTTTCATTTAAAGTACTTTTTTAAAATCATTTACCATACTTTTTAGGTCGTCTAAAACATTCCGTGAAGAAAAGCCAAACTCATCTCGAATTTTGCTAATTGGCACAACTGGAAAATGCTCATTATTATCACAAGAGTGCCAACTAACTTTACAACCTGTTTCAACCTGCAAAACATTTGCGATTTGTTCTGCAGAAACATTTACTCCGCTTGCAATGTTATAAATTTCACCGTTAAGCTTCTGTTTCTTACTGATTTTAACGATCATTTCCGCAACGTCTAATACAGAAACATAATCCTTCTTATACGATGGAGTAACATACATATTAACCACTCCATGATTAATAGCATCACGAGTAATAGCCGGTAAGAATAAAGGACTATTTAAAGCGACACCATAAACATTTGAAGGCCTAACAATACATGTGTTAAGGCCACTCTTTAAGCACATCTCTTCTGCGGTCAATTTAGTCAAATTAAATAGCCTACGTTCGTCATTAGCGGATATGATTAAATCAGAGCTCTCTGCTGAACATGTCTGATTCATATATACACGAGTAGATGAAATATAAATTAACTTTTCAAAATTAGCTTTTTCCAACAAACTGTTTAACAAGAAAACATTTGCATTTAAAACTTTAAACGGATTTTTTTTACAATTTCCATGACCGACGCAGTAGATTACAGTCCCTAAATTTCGTTCAAATATTCCCTTGTCTTCTTTTTCTGGTACAGATACTTCAACACCACTAACACGGAGTTGTCGTACTACCTCGGTACCTATAAATCCCTTCCCGCCAAATACTGTATAAAGCGTCATTTGTTGTCCCACCCATTAATAATCTTATCTTTAATTTCGGTGAGTGTAGGTAAAGCCATATCCTTATCAGATAATAAAGGCGCACTTAAAGGCCATGGAATTTGTAAATCAGCATCATTCCACAATATGCCACTTTCATCTGATGGGTCATAATAATCCGTGCACTTATATTGAAAATCCGCTGATTCACTGAGCACACAAAAGCCATGTGCAAACCCTGGAGGCACATAAAACTGTAGCTTATTTTTACCTGTTAAAAGAACAGACTCATATTGACCAAAAGTCTCTGAGTCTTTTCGCAAATCAACTGCAACATCAAAAACTTCGCCATCTGTTACCGTGACTAATTTACCCTGAGGTTTCGTTTTTTGAAAATGTAATCCTCTTAGAACACCTCTAGTTGATCGTGAACGGTTGTCTTGGACAAAGTCTGAATCTATTCCAGCCGTTTTGTAGCGTTCAGCTTGAAATGTTTCATAGAAGAAACCTCTTTCATCACCAAATACTTTTGGTTCAATAATTAACAAGTCTTTAATTTTTGTTTTGATAATATTCATATTAATTTCATTTTTTAATTATTTTGTAATGTTCAATAAATATTGACCATAACCAGTTTTTGACAATGTTTGTGCTATATCGCGCACTTGCTGTTTAGTTAACCAGCCCTGTAATAAGGCTATTTCTTCTAAACAAGCAATTTTGAAACCTTGTCTTTTTTCAACCGTTTGAACAAATTGTGACGCTTCTAACAATGAATCATGAGTCCCAGTGTCAAGCCATGCAAAGCCACGTCCTAATTGTTCAACGTTTAAGTTTCCTTGATTTAAATAAGCTTGGTTAACACAGGTAATTTCAAGTTCATTACGTACAGATGGTTTAACATTTTTGGCAATATTGACAACAGAATTATTGTAAAAATAGAGTCCTGTTACTGCCCAGTTTGATTTTGGTGTTATAGGTTTTTCTTCTATTGATAACGCTTTAAATTTATCATCAAATTCGACAACACCAAAACGTTCTGGATCCATTACTTGGTAACCGAATACTGTCGCTCCAGATAAGTTCTCTACTGCATTCTTTAGTTGCTTACCAAACGCTTGACCAAAGAAAATATTATCGCCCAATGCTAAACACACATCGTCAGAGCCAATGAATGATTCACCTATGATAAAGGCTTGAGCAAGGCCATCGGGTGATGGTTGGACTTCATAAGTAAGGTTAATTCCAAACTGACTACCATCACCTAATAAACGAATGAATCCATCTTGTTCTTCTGGTGTAGTAATGATGAGAATTTCGCGAATACCCGCGAGCATTAATACCGATAATGGATAGTAAATCATCGGTTTGTCATAAATAGGCAGTAATTGCTTTGATACGCCTTTTGTTATTGGATGTAGTCTTGTACCTGAACCGCCGGCTAAAATAATTCCTTTCATAAATCCTCAAACGTTATACATGACAAATATCAAAAAATACTATCAAGCATTAATGCCTAAACGCTCACGTTGATAGCTACCATCTTGTACATGTTGACACCATATTTGGTTAGTCAAATACCATTCGATGGTTTTACGTAAACCCGTTTCAAATGTTTCTTCTGGTTGCCAGTTAAGCTCATGACTCATCTTACTCGAGTCAATCGCATAACGACGGTCATGACCTGGTCGGTCTGTGACATAAGTGATTTGTTCAGCATATTGTGTGTCTTTAGGCACTAGTGTGTCTAAAATATTGCAAATGGTAGTTACCACTTCGATATTTTGTTTTTCGTTGTGACCACCGATATTGTAAGTTTCACCGACTTTACCTGTTGTCACTACTTTATAAAGTGCACAAGCATGATCTTCAACATAGAGCCAATCACGAATTTGATCACCTTTACCGTAGATAGGAAGTGGCTTCCCTTCTAATGCATTGAGGATCACTAATGGAATTAGCTTCTCAGGAAAATGATACGGACCGTAGTTGTTAGAACAGTTAGTCACAATGGTGGGTAAACCATATGTGCGTAACCATGATCTCACTAAGTGGTCACTTGCAGCTTTAGATGCTGAATAAGGACTGCTTGGTGAATACGAGGTGGTTTCTGTAAATAATGGTAGCGCTTCATTTGAGCTCTGGCCATCTTGTTCATCAGGATGAGGTAAATCACCGTACACTTCATCGGTAGAGATGTGATGAAAACGAAATGCTTTCTTGGAATCGGCTGATAACGTATTCCAATACTCTCTCGTTGCTTCAAGAAGAGTGTAGGTACCGACTATGTTAGTTTGAATGAAATCTGATGGTCCGGTGATTGAACGGTCAACGTGTGATTCAGCCGCAAGGTGCATCACTGCATCTGGATTGTGTTGCTTAAACACGCGGTCCAATTCAGCACGATCACAAATATCCACTTGTTCGTAAACATATCGCTCATCATTTTCTACACTTACAAGTGATTCAAGATTGCCTGCATAAGTTAATTTATCAACATTGACTACGCTGTCTTGGGTATTATTGATGATATAACGCACTACTGCAGAGCCGATAAAACCGGCGCCGCCTGTGACAAGAATTTTCATTTTTATGTTTCCGAATGTTCTTTAATAGCCTAAATAGAGATTTATTTCAGGCGAGGTAAATTGAATATTTACAACTTTGGATCTAAGCACTTCAAACCACACTGAGACACTTTTAATCCATTTAGAGACAGGCCAACCTTCACTAACCTGCATAGAGCCTAGGTATTGCTGTTTTCTTGAGAACAGTCCTAATAGGCTCTAAATAATATATAAACCGTTAGATTCCGGCTTAAAAGCTTTGCAGGAATGACGACAAAGTTAACTTTCTTTTCTAACAAAATACCTAATTAATACCAATATGACACCCAACATGCCACCCAGCATTGTGCCTAACACACAGATTAATGCTCGTTTAGGCTTTGATTTCTCTTCTGGTATTAACGCTGGATCAATTGTTTTAAATACGTACTCATCGCGCACTTCGGCGAACATAATGGTTTTGGCTTGCTCTTCGATGAGTTTGTATAAAATTGAACGTATGTCTGCAACATTAGTTTGTTGGATTTGAATTCGTAAAAAGGCAGTACTTCTTTTAGCTTCAGTCACATCACGTTGCTTCATTTCGTTATTGATGTCAGCAACTAGCCAATTAACCCATTGATGAGCTACTGCCGGTGAAAGATGTTCTACTGAAACGGTGACCATACCAGTGTCTTTTGCAGCGTTAACGGCAATGATTTTACTGAAGACTTTATACGCTTCTTGCATTGACGGTTTAGGTTTAAACGGTGCATCGACTATCCGAAGCCACTTTTTGTCAGCTTCGTTATATAATTCGTCATCGTATCTAATGGTATTGTCGGCCATATTCCATTTTTTGGCCGCCATTAAGTCAGGCAACACATTGTGCTTTTGGATAAAATCACTGGTAAATTGACGTGATTTCATCACCTCCATTGCCATTTGGGTTTTATCGACACCACCACCGCCTAGGTTGATGCCAGCCATGCTTGCCAGGCCACCAAACTGTCCGGCAAGCGCCGCTAAACCGCCGCCTCCTTGCTCTGAATCAGCAGGAGCTAACAGCGCTTCTGATTTGTAGATATTCGGCTGGTTGATGGCAAAAATAACAGCACCGATAGTAAACACTGCAGTGATGGCAATAATTAACCATTTTCCTTGCCAAATAACTGCAAAAAGCTCGCGTAAGTCGATTTCGTCTGAATGATTGGAAAATTCAGAGTCTTGTTGGTATTTGTTTAATTCATTGGACATTTAAAACTTATCTCTTTGTTTGGGTTCTAGGTTCTAGGTTCTAGGTTCTAGGTTCTAGGTTCTAGGTTCTAGGTTCTAGGTTCTAGGTTCTAGGTTCTAGGTCAGCATGATAATTTGCAGCGTCTTCTTTCACGCAACCTTTTCTTATTTTGATTAACGCACCAAGCATTGCTGAAATTTCTCTGGCTTCATTAATAAGCTTTAATCCATTTTGTTTTTCTAAGACACCTATTTCAATAGCTATAAAAATTTGTGTTGCTAGCTCTCCGGATGAGCCCTTAGCAAAATATAAAAACCTTGCTGACTCAGCATGTGACTCTCGCTCTTCACCCTCCGCAATATTTGAAGGAATCGAAACTGCAGCTCGAGTCATTTGGTCTTTTAAACCATAATCTCTACAATTCTTTAATTCAGAATAGATATTGCACGCCAATCGACTTGATCGTTTCCATACTTCTAACTTTTGAAAACTAAATTCATTCATATAACCATCCTTGGCTCTACATGTTTTGTTATCGCTTTTAAACCCTAGGACCTAGTACCTAGATCCTAGTATGCTCATTTACCCTACAAAGTGGCGACTGCTGCTACTGCGATGGCGCTGTTATAAATAATGGTTGTGACTTGCCCCCACAGGGTTAGGCTATCTTTGTATTCGGTATCTAACGGTACAATGATGGTGTCGCCTGGTTCCATTTGATTGTTGTTAGTAAACCAGCTTGACTCATTTGGCATGGCAACAGAACCGTCCGCTTTAATGATGTAAATGCGGTCATCATCGGCACGTTTACGCGGGCCGCCAGACAATGATAAATATTGGTCGAAAGTCACACCGTCTTTAAAGCGATGAGTACTAGGATGTTGCACTTGTCCCATAACTGAAACTGTTTGATTTTTAGGTGGGATATATAATGCATCACCATCTTCCAAATCAAGATTTGCTTCATCTATATTTAGTGCAATAGCATTTAAATCAACGACTAAACGCCCTGCCACTTTAACATTCTCAAGTTCTTTAAGCATTAACTGGGCATCGGCATAGCCTACTGTTGGGGTGTCTTTGGTTAATGCTTTAGCGGCTATCTCACGGCGCAATTCATCAGACAACTTAACCAGTTCTAATTGCTCTTTCTCTTTTACAGATTCACGTAAAAACACTGCGCTTTTTAATGACGCATCAGTTGTGTAACTGCCTGCTCGAGCAATGACGTCTTTAAGTGTTTCGCCTCGTTGTATTGAATAAGTACCAGGGAATTTTACTTCGCCCTTAACAGTAATCCAACGTGCATCTTGCCAATAAGGTAAAGTTCTTACTGTTAAAATATCACGGCTTTGTAATAGAATATTCGACTCAGTGTTATTCATAACATCAGCAAGACTGAGCTGCTTATGCTCGATGGTGACACCGTCGGTTTCTGAAATATTTTGACGTGTTAATTCTGCTGATAATGTGTATGAACCTTCTTCTAATCCACCCGCTGCGATCAGTAATTCTTTTACATTTGCATTAAGCGTTAATGGATATTGTCCAGGAAAACGAACATTACCGTTAATACTAACCAGTCTAGCTGCATCGCCAAAACGGCTTTGATTTTTAATCTTACTGATAATTGGTTCTAATAGGGCTTCGCGGTCTTCATAATCGAATACTAAAATGGTATCGCGTGGTTTCAATAACAAATTATAAGAGGAATCAGGATTTGCAATCGCTTTACCTAGTGCTATACGTCGAATTTCGATATCACCACGTTGGTTAATTTCGCGCACTAGTAATGAATAATCAAGATCTGCAGTAATGGTTAAGTTGCCCCAAACAGAGGGCAGCAAGTCAGCCACTTTTGTTTGATTAGTCCATTGGTATTTACCTGGACGAATAACAGCTCCTGCAACTGTAATCGCATTTTCTACTCTTGTTGAAGCTGATTTTACATTGAGTAAATCGCCATTCCTAACCGGTGTTGATAACCCACTTTGTTCGGTTAAGTCTACGTTAACTACTGTCTTGACAGCCTTATCGCTATAACGTTCAACCACACTTGACTTAGGATAAGCTCCGGGATTCAAGCCGCTGGCCATTCTAAGTAAATCAGCCATGGTTTCGTTATGCTTTAATTCATATATAGCTGGGCGTCGGACTTCGCCCATCACACTCACACTCGCCCCAGCCGTAGGAATAAATACTACATCACCAGATTGTAAGCGCATATCCCCTGATGAATCACCGCGCATAAGTAAGTCGTAGAGGTCTAAGCTACTGACTGTTTTACCCGAACGTTTTAATTGGATATTACGTAACGAGCCTATTTCATTAATGCCACCGGATACAAATAAAGCCTGAGTGATGGTCGATAGACTAGAAACCGTATAAGAACCTGGTTGGTAAGCATCACCAGCAACGAAAATACGAATTGAACGTAACTCACCCATTGTAATACTTGAATTTATACCAATGATACTCTGAGCAATTTTGTCTTGAAGTAATGATTTTGCTTCTGAAAATGACAAACCGACTAAAGATATAGGGCCTAAGTCGGGAAATTGTACTGCACCATCACGACCGACGATTAATTGATAATTTTTATTTTCTTTGCCATATAATTGTACGTTGAGATTGTCCCCTGGACCGATCATATATTCATAAGGAACAGGTACGTCACTTACTGGTGCAAAGGTAGTTGGAGAACCGGCAAACAGGTCATAACCAAAGCGTTTTAATTGCGTTTGTTTTTGATCATCGATCGTTTCAGTTTTTGCTATCGTTTTAGTGGCCTGATTAGTTTTTTCATCTTCAGATTGATCAACAACTGCATCATGATTTGATTCGGTTTTTGAATTTGTATCACGAGGGGTTACAATTTGTGGGTTGGTAACTTGGGCTTGGCCACTTGTTGAACCGGAAAGCATTGATGGGTCTATACCATACTGTTTGGCTATGCGTTCTTGTTCAGATTTAGGCAATTGCTTAAATTGCTCGATCATTTGCGGAGAAGGAGTAACAGCTTGCGCTTGTGTGGTTAAAATAATAAAGGCCGATAAGCCAGCTAGTAACACGTTTTTGGTTTTATGTAGCACCAGATATCTCCAATATTATTTTTGTAATTAAAATAGTTCTAGGAACTCGCAAGCTCGCCAGAGGACGGACTTCGTCCTACTCGTTTAGCTGCCCTACTAGGGACAGCTTTGCTGTTAAGGTTTTATAGTATCTAGCAGCGAAGCGCTCTCACATCTAGATTTTATCGATTTTAAGACACGCTACCAATCCGCGTGGAGTCCAGAGTCCTTCGGCGTTCACTTAATGAATGAAATTGTTCATTCAAAGCCTTTATAAAATACGTCCTGTATTTTCCCATTCGGACCAGCTAAAGCTGTTAATAATTGTTCCTGACAATTATTTTCAGGCACGCTACCGCCCATGGATTACGGCTTCCAATTTGCCCTTCGCCACGCGAATCTTTAATTTTTTATTGGCTGTGAACCATAACAACCGCTAATCAAGCGCAGAATTATACTCAAAAATCAGCATAGATGCTTGAGTAAAACCCCCAGAACGTTTCAAAATTGTTGCAAAATAGCTTAAACACGGTTTAAACGGTTAATATTCAACCTTTACGACCAAAAACAGCGCTATAAATCTGCATCATTCAGCTTATAAATGGACAATATCCTACAAAGACTGTCGCCATTATCTGACAGCTCAGTCATTTAGTCATATTCGCTATTTATGTTGTTTGGTCATTATTTGGAACAACTTGTAAATTCGTCAACTCAACTAAAATCCTTTTTTGTTGTCCCATGATGTTAAATAACACATGGCAACGTTTATCTGGATTATTCTCGTCGAATATTGCTTCAAGGTCTTTAAACGGTCCGTCGACAAATTTGACTTTATCGCCTTTGCCTAACGGTTTGACCTCTTCTGGCACATAACCTTCAACACGCCTTTTAAGCGCTGAGATAATTCTGTCGTCAATGGGAGTCATATCTTCTCGGCAGCCAACAATACGATTAGCACCACGTGTATTGTGGATTTTGCTGACGCTGGTGACAAGAGGATCAAAATAGATAAACAGGTAGCTAGGGAAAAGTGGTGCCGTAACCATTTGCGGTTTATTGCGGACCATTTTTTGCTGGGTTATCACAGGTAAATAACTCTCGACTTCTTGTAAAGCCAAATTTTGCTGTGCACGTACTTCATGACGTGGTTTGCAATACAGTAAATACCAAGATTTCATTATTACTCGCTTGTTTAAATTTGCTCATCAGTTTGAGCAAGTGACATCCCATTCACGGCTTGGGATATTAACAAAATTACTTACCTATTTGAATGGGTTTCTAGGCCTTAATGCCTATAAATACAGCGTTTAAGTCACCGTCTGGTTTTATATTAAGCAATAACACCATCATTTATTATCTACATTTAGAAGTAACTAATTGATTTATCATTCTACATTGACTTAACACCTTTAGCGCACGGCGCCCGGTTAATTTTGCTTTATGTATAATTAAAAGAGCTTAGTAATATCAATCTGCTTACGTTAGCTGTAACCAAAAGCAAAGGCACTGTCTCAAGATCCGTCAATAGTCTGTACACCTAAACAGATTTAACAATGAATTGACGGCCTTTTATCATACTATTTCACTTCCAGTTATGACAATCCAAATCTGACTTGCCGATTATTAAATCGATAAATTCTGTTTGATGTTAGTCATTAATGTCAGTTTGAGGCGCTATAGATATTTCTAGCCTACAAAAATGAAAGCCTCGATAAACGAGGCTTTCATTAGATATTTTATGTTGACGTAAAGATTACTTATTCGGCTTGGGTGGATAATTCATCATTACAGTACCAATTGCTTGATTGATAGTGTTAATTCTCTCTTCTGGAGTGCTTTGTTCACGCACGGTATCGGCCACAGTACCACGCCAAATTAACTTACCCGTTTTGTTGTCAACTAAGTCGACCATTAATGTGCCAACATCGTATTCACGCACAGTCGTTTCACTATGAATACTGCCGCCAAATCCCCAACGAGGGCCGTAATATGGGTTATAGCCGAAGTTACTGTTAAAGGTGTCGATATTGATTTTTTTATCAACCTTAGTGATGTAGTTAACTAATAAATCGGCATTTTGTTTGTTGGCTTTGCTGATGCCTTTTTGGCTTAATTGAGTTTCGATAGCAGCACGAACACGTTGGTCCATGAGTCCGTCTAAATGATAGCCCGCATCTTCATTTTTTTTCTCTACCCATGAATAGGTTTTATATTGTTCAAATGATACCGATGGATCGAAGTCTGAAGTAGATTTCAAGGTGCTACATGCGCTCAATGCTAATACTGCCGCAGCGATAAATAAGGTTTTCATACAGGCTCCAAAAACAAGATGTTAATTCTTATTAGCTTATAGAGAGCAAAGGCGTTGTCAAGTTAACAAGGTTTCATAACAAATGATAACAAACGGAAATAGTGTTAAAGAGCGATGACAATCCAAGAGCCTAGATCGCTACGCTGCTAGGACGCTACGCGGCTAGATGCTATAAAATCAACAGCCTAGTCGCGCAGCGAGTCAATCTGAGCTGCGAAGCTGTTCTAGCAGGACGTAGTCCGTCCTCTGGCGAACCTGCGAGCGGCTAGATGCTATAAAATCAACAGCCTAGTATCGCAGCTAGTCAATCTGAGCTGCGAAGCTGTTTTAGCAGGACGTAGTCCGTCCTCTGGCGAACCTGCGAGCTGCTAGGACGCTATGCGGCTAGATGCTATAAAATCAACAGCCTAGTCGCGCAGCGAGTCAATCTTAGCTGCGAAGCTGTTCTAGCAGGACGTAGTCCGTCCTCTAGCGAGCCTGCGAGCTCCTAGCACCTAGCGGACATAGTCCGCCCTAGATACGTACATTACTAATCCACACTGTTTGGTAGGGTTGCAGTGACATGGTTTGGGTGATGTCTTCTATTGGCTGTCCGCTTAATAGATCAACCCAGTTTTCCGCAATAATAAGGTTCAGTTCGTTAATGGGCAGATCGGTGATTTGATCCGAGACGTTACTGATACAGAAGATACTTTGTTTACGATTACGACTTTGACGCCAAAAACCAAATAGCTGTAACCCTAGATGTAAGGTGAATTGAGTGGCATTGGGATGAAATGCAATTTGCTGAGTACGGATATTGATTAAATTAGTCAGCTCGGTTAGCACTTGGTTATGATCGCTGTTGGCATCATTTAGTTGTTCCGTTAATTGATTGAGATCCCAACGATGACGGTTAATGGCCCGATTATGGGAGGTATTGGCCAGTTTTTCATAGTCGTTGCGGGTTCCCAGTAAACTGTGAATATAAATACCTGGAATTCCTTCAAGCGCTAACATGATGGTATGAGCACACACAAAACGTTGCATTCCCCATAGATCTTTACCTTTAGTGGTTCCTTGTAACGCATCAAACAAGGCTATGTTCATTTCGTAAGGTTTTTGCAGGCCATCTTCTGTGGTTCTTGATGAAATTTGGCCACCGAACTGCTTCATGGTGTCGACCAGAGTTTCAATCTCAGCTTCATCGAGTAAGCCCTCTGCCGGGCGTAAACCAATGCCATCGTGAGAAGCAATAAAATTAAAGTAAGTGGTGCCGTCTTGTGCGGGCGGCATACTCATAAGCCAGCGCTTTAAGTATAAGCAACTGCCGGTAATCAGGCTGTTGATCAACAAAGGCGGCAACGAGAAGTTATATATGCAATGTGCCTCGTTTGCATTACCAAAATACGTTAAGTTTTGGGTGTTGGGAATGTTAGTTTCGGTAATGATAATGGCATCTTGTTGGGCGTGTTCAATTAATGTCCGCAATAAACGTACAACTTCATGGGTTTGCGGTAAGTTAATTGATTTATTGCCGACTATTTTCCATAAAAAAGCCACCGCATCGAGGCGAAAAATACTCACACCCGCATCTAAATATTGACGAATGATGCGGACAAACTCGATTAATACTTGTGGATTACGAAAATCAAAATCAACTTGATCATGACTAAAAGTACACCACACATGCTGAGTTCCGTTAGGTGTCTCTGTTGGTCTTAATAGTGCTGACGTTCTTGGCCGAACCACCGCACTTAAGTCATCATTTGGATTGGCAGTAAAGAAATAGTCATGTCCTACACCCTCACCTTTACAGAAATTATCAAACCATAAGCTTCGACTAGAACAATGATTGATCACTAAATCTGACATCAATCGTCGTTTACTGGCGATTGCACTGATGTCTGCCCACGACCCAAGCCCTTCGTTAACACTTGAATAGTCGATAACCGAGAAACCATCGTCTGAACTGTAAGGGAAAAACGGTAAAATATGCACAGCATTGATGCAACTTAAATAGCTGTCGATAAATTGTGCCAGCGTGGTGAGTGGCCGCTCACCTTGTTGGATCACACTGTCACCATAAGTGATCATAATAATGTCTTTTTCAGACCAATGATTTACAAAGGGTTCGGGCACTTGACAATACTCAGTGATACGCATGATATCGATGAGCTGATCAGCCAATGCTGGCACACTTATGCCAATGTCGACATCGTTGTAAATACAGCTAAGTTGTTGCTGCAGCTTTTGCTGTAATCCATCCATTACTGACATAGGGTGTCCTCTTGGTCGATTTTGATATTAGCTAAACTCGGCATTATCGGCTTCAACTGCAGCTTTAAGCTGTTCAAGCACGTCGGGCATGGCACTCACGACTCGGCTCCATGTTGGCATAAACGGGGTTTCCATTGGATTATCTAAAAAGCGTTGCCCTGCCGTGACAATATTTTGGGCAAACATTTCAACCGCTTTTTCTTCTAGATGTATATCGGTGGTTAAGCCATTCATTAATGCATCATTATGATAGGTTTCGACATAATCGAGGGCAATACGGTAATACGTTGCCTTAAGGGTTCGAAACGATTCGGTGCTAAAAGTATTACCTTGAGTGGCTAATTTTCGGAAAAATGCTTTGGTGATATCAATCGACATTTTAGACAAGCCCGCTTCTTCATTATCCAATGATAAGTCTTGATGTTTATGATCGTAATTGTCGGCAATATCGACCTGACAAATGCGATTATGGGCATAATTACGCTGCATTTCTGATAACACCCCAATTTCTAAGCCCCAGTCACTTGGAATACGTAGGTCGTTGAGCACGTCTCGTCTAAATGAAAACTCACCCGCTAATGGATAACGAAAACTGTCCATGTATTCTAAATATTCGTTATAACCAACCACTTTTTTAAGCGCTTTAATTAACGGTGTAACTAATAGACGTGACACTCGACCATTAATTTGCCCATTAGACACACGTGCATAATACCCTTTGCTAAATTCATAGTTAAACTGTGGATTAGCGACCGGATAAAGTAGTCTAGCGAGTAATGATTTTTCATAGGTCACGATGTCACAATCATGCAATGCAACCGATTCTGTTTTGCCTGAAGCCAAAATATAGCCCATGCAGTACCAGACATTTCGACCTTTACCCAGCTCTTTAGGGGCTAAGCCTAACGCTTGTAGCTTTGCATCCAGCGCTTGTAAGCGCGGGCCGTCATTCCATAGTATTCGGTGGTGCTGCGGTAACTCACCAAAAAAGCTGAGCGCGTGTTTGTACTGCTTCAGATCGGCCCTATCTAATCCAATTACAATTTCGGATAAATACGGCACCTGTTTTAATTTACTGACAATATCTTTAAGTGCGGCGCCTTTTAGCTCTGAATACAGAGATGGCAAAATTAATCCTAACGGACGCGTTTTTGAAAACTTGATTAAGTCTTGCTCAAGCTCTTCATGGGTACGTCGGGTTAAATTATGCATTGTGGTGACAATGCCATTTTGATAAAAGTCGGCCATGTTACGCCCCTCCAAATGGTAGTTGGTTTAGCTGCGATTCAGCCGATGAAGACAATAGAGTTTGCTTAATGCATTCGGCCCAACCTTTAGGGCCGCACTCACTGCTTTGAATACTTTGTTTTTGGGTCGTTAATATGGGAAATGGATGAACAGGTGACTTAATTTGTATTGCAAGATCAGCGGCTTCGAGCATGGCATTGTCATTACCACTGTCGCCGAGTGCAATGGTAGTCACTGGAGCGCTATATTGCTTGGAATAGATATCGGCTAACCATTTCATTGCCTTGCCTTTATCGCTATCTCCGCCCACATGTAGAAAGCGTCCCCCCTGCAGGGTATGTGCACCAACGCTTGTCATCAACTCAATAAAGGCTTGTTTATTAGCTTCATTGCCTTGCCAAAGTACTGGCTCTGCATAATGCCTAATCAAAGCCAATTTGGCATTATCGGGTGACAAATCGGTTATCTCACATAACTCTTCAACTGATAAAGATGAAAAACCAATAAAGTCATCGTTAAATGCCTGTGCATGTTGGTTTAATAATTCAAGCCAGTATTGTCGCGGCTGACAAAACTCTTTTATCCAATAATATCCTTGGGTAAATGTCCCTTCAGGCTGTTGGTCAAAATACCCTATTGGAATATAAACGACTGCACCATTTTCAGATATAAACGGTGAGTTAAACCCGATGGTTTGTTGTAGCTTCACCATTTCAGCAAAGGTTTTACTGGTATTAGCGATAATAGGAATATGGCGTTCATTCAATGCTTCAATCACTTCAATTGCATGACTAAAACTATAGTCAAAATGGTCCAGCAAAGTGCCATCGATGTCGGTAAAGATAAGTGGTCGTGTTGTCATATCGTATCCCTTTTCAATCATTGAATGCTGACTATCAAGAACGATTATCTAGCGGTATAAACGGTGACGAGCGGTGACGAGCGATATCAAGCGGTGACGAGCTTAAAGCCTAGAAGCTAATTCGCTGCGCGGCTAGATTCTATAAAAGCTAAATGCCAACGTTCACCCGTTTCCACACCATCCGTTTGTTATCGCCCTCACTTGTTATCGCCTCTCATGGCTCTATTCGTAGGCGCAGCGTTCGCTTGTTATCGCTCGTCATAGATCTATCAGTAAGCGCAACGTCCGCTCGTTATCGCCTGTCATCGCTCTATCAGTAAGCGCAACGCCCGCTCGTTATCGTCTGTCATAACGCTATCAGTAAGCGCAGCGTTTGCTTGTTATCGCTTGTTATCGTCTGTCATAGCTCTATCAGTAAGCGCAGCGTTTGCTTGTTATCGCCTGTCATCACTCTATCAGTAAGCGCAGCGTTCGCTTGTTATCGCTCGTCATAGTTCTATCAGTAAGCGCAGCGTTCGCTCGTTATCGTCTGTCATCACTAAATTCGTAAGCGCAGTTCGCTCGTTATCGTCTGTCATAGCTATTTCTGTTGTCGCTGTAACTCAATTAACTGATTAGGTAGATTCAGGATATGTGCCAAACGTAATAACTTTGCACCTTAATGGCACAAATAGACTTTACCCATTGATATGTTTGATATTATTTTCAGAATAAAAACGATGATGTGAAAAGGTGTATTGACCAGGATAAGAAGATATGTGCAACAATGAATAAAAATTGCACCATTTTGGGGCAAAAAAAAAGGAAGGTGAGCGGTAACAAGCGATTGAAAGAGATGGCGAGTGATGAAAAGCGATAAAAGCTAAAAGACCTAGTAACTCGAACGGTACTGGAATCTGGTGATTAAATCTTAGCAGCGAAGCTGTTCCTAGAAGCGAAGCGCACTATCCGCGTAGCGGCCTATTATTTAGAATCTAGATGACTAGAGCGCTACGCTGCTAGATACTATAAAAGCCAAAAGACCTAGTAACTCGAAAAGTACTGGAATCTGGTGACCAAATCTTAACAGCGAAGCTGTTCCTCGAAGCGCAGCGCTCTATCCGCGTAGCGGTCTAGAATTTAAAATCTAGATGACTAGAGCGCTACGCTGCTAGATACTATAAAAGCCAAAAGACCTAGTAACTCGAAAAGTACTGGAATCTGGTGACCAAATCTTAACAGCGAAGCTGTTCCTCGAAGCGCAGCGCTCTATCCGCGTAGCGGTCTAGAATTTAAAATCTAGATGACTAGAGCGCTACGCTGCTAGATGCTATAAAAGCTAAAAGACCTAGTAACTCGAACGGTACTGGAATCTGGTGATTAAATCTTAGCAGCGAAGCTGTTCCTAGAAGCGCAGCGCTCTATCCGCGTAGCGGCCTAGCACTTAGCGTCTAGATTAATACTGGTTTTCGAAATAGCTTTCTATAATTAATACCGCTGATACCGCATCAATTTGGCCTTTAGTTAACGCTTTAAATCCACCAAGCTCGAATAAACGAGCTTTAGCATCTGCAGTGGTTAAGCGTTCGTCTTGAGTGGCAATTTTAACGCCAAAACGACCGTTAATTCTATTAGCAAATTTCCGAGCACGTTGAGTCATCTCTTGCTCGGTACCGTCCATATTTAACGGTAAACCGACGACGACAAGATCTGGTTGCCATTCTTTTAATAATTTATCGATATCATCCCAATTAGGGATCCCATCAACCGCTTTAATTGATAATAAAGGTGTGGCGCTAGCTGTAATGGCTTGACCTATAGCGACACCAATACTTTTGGTGCCGTAGTCGAACCCTAAAACGGTTTGTGGTTGCATGTTTATCTCTTGGTTTAATCTTTAGAGGACGCTTTAAAAGCAACAGCCTAGAGCGCTACGCTGCTAGGACGCTTCGCGGCTAGATTCTATAAAATCTTAGCATCAAAGCAGTCCGCCCTAGCAGCGCAGCGACCTATTTTTAAGCATGTCCGACTTGGCTCGACATTTGCCAAATATCAAATCCGAGCTGTTGGGTAGCCATTAGCCACATTTGTTCAGGCTCAACGTTAAATAATAACTCTGGTGTCGCTTTAATCGTTAACCAGGTGTTGTCGGCAATTTCTTGTTCAAGCTGGTCTTTACTCCAACCAGCATAACCTAGCGCAACAATAAAATTTTCGGGTGATTTATCAGAACCAATCGAGGCTAATATATCTCGCGAGGAGGTTAACATAGTCTCTTCGCTAATTTCAGTGCTGTTAACCCAGTGCTTTTGAGGCGTGTGTAATACAAAACCACGTTCGGGGGCGACAGGGCCGCCAATGAGCACTTGACTGTCTAAGGAGAATAAAAACTCTGGCGATAGATAGAGTTCCATTTGTTCAAGCAGATCTTCAACCTCAACACCGATTGGACGGTTAACCATTAAGCCCATGGCACCTTTTTTATCATGCTCACAAATGTATATCACCGAGCGCTCGAAAAATGTGTCATCTAATGATGGCATTGCAATTAAAAAGTGGTCTTTGAAATTATCCATATGCTATCCCCAATAGTGTTTTAGCGTTTTGTATTATCCACCCGCTAATTTCACAGTGAAATTTAACTTTTCTAATATGGATTTTATTTGTTCGCGATTGTCAGTTTGTACTTCAATGCAGAAGTCTTTCACTGTACCACCGCAGCCACATTGTTTCTTCAATTTTTGCGCAAGGTCTTTTAAGGCTTTTTCATCTAATTCGAGCCCTTTGATCACACTTACGCCCTTACCTTTACGCCCTTTACTGTCTTTATGGATCCGCACTATACCGTCGCCAGTGGGTACTTCAGCTTGTGGCTTTGGCTGATCAATACGACCTTTATCAGTGCTATAAACTAATGCGATATTGGGATCTATTCTCATATTATTTCTTTAGCAGTACAACATTATTTGAGTTTAACAAATCATAAAAGCAGAGGCGAGCAGTGAAAGGCGATTAAAAGAATGATAACGAGCGGTGAAGAGCGGTGGAAAACGATAACGAGCGAAAAGGCATAGAGCCTAGGACGCTACGCTATAGAATCTAAGCTGCGAAGATATCATGTTCGCTTGTTATCACCTTTACCGCTTGTTACCGCTTGTCACCCTCATTTCATCGTAGTTTCTTTTCGATGAAATTATAAGAAAGGTTTTACCAGATTGGCCATCATGTTGATGTGGTCGTCGTTGTCATTTAGGCATTCGATGTATCTGAAGTTTTTGCCGCCGGCATCTTCAAATACGTGACGATTTTCGCCTTTGATTTCTTCTAGGGTTTCTAGGCAATCGGCGCTAAATGCTGGGCAGATGACGGCGATGTCGGTGATACCTTTGGCTGGTAGGCTGGCGATTGTTGCGTCAGTATAAGGTTGTAACCATTTAGCCTTGCCAAAGCGAGACTGGAATGTTGCAACGTAATCGTCTTCACTTAAGCCTAATTTTTCGACCACTAAACGAGTCGTTTTCAAGCAGAAACAGTAATAGGGATCGCCTAAATGCAAATTACGCTCAGGCATACCATGGTAAGACATCACTAGTTTTTGCGGTTTACCGTGCTGATCAAAATCTTTTTGGATAGATGCTGCAAGCGCATCGATAAGATCTGGGTTGTCATGGTAGGTGTTTATAAAATGCAGTGCAGGGATATATCGCCATTTCATTAATTCTTTAGCTAAAGCATCAAATGCTGAACCCGTTGTTGGCGCAGCATACTGCGGATATAAAGGCAGAACAACTAGGTTATCTACGCCTTGTTTATGCATAGCTTGTAAGGTGCTCGACGTTGATGGCGAACCATAACGCATCGCTAAATGTACACTTGCATCGTACCCTTGCGCGTGTAGATGTTTGGCTAGTTTGGCTTGTTGACGTTGGCTGATAGCCAGTAAAGGAGAGCCCTCGTCGGTCCAGACTTGTTTGTATAAGGCTGCTGATTTAGCAGGACGAATACGTAAAATAATCCCATGAAGAATAATCATCCATATCAGCTTTGGAATTTCGACTACTCGAGGATCCGCCAAAAACTCAGCTAAATAGATGCGAACAGCTGATGCAGTAGGTGCATCTGGTGTACCTAGATTCAATAATAATACACCAGTTTTGCCACGAGCTTTGTGGCCGGTGTCTTTATCTAACCCTGAAAATCTAGCCAAAGTATCTTCTCCGTTATTGATATGGTTTTATAAATACAGCTCACTTTGGATATCTCATGAGCTTAAATCAAAATTGTATCGCATTCATTTAAAACAAAAAGAGCGCTAGGTATCGATTTTATCATCAAATTAACCCGCACTCGGCAAATATTTATTTACCCTAGCTAACTCGCTTAGGTCATTCTATTAAGTCGCTCTATTAAGTCGCTCTATCTAGTCGCTAAGCTAAACGGCCCTGTTTAGCTAACGATTACAAAACTGATTCAATCGCTTTTTTCAATTCTTCGCTATCAGGTTTCACACGAGAACTGAATTGTTGTACGGTTTGGCCATCAGCGGAAACTACGTATTTGTAGAAATTCCATTTAGGTTCGCCAGTTTTGTCGCCTAAGTATTTAAATACTGAGTTAGCCTCACCGCCTCTAACAGGTGATGTTGCCACCATGGTAAACGTAACACCATAATTAATGAAACAAACATCGGCAGTTTTAGCTTCGTCTTTTTCTTCTTGGAAAAAATCATCTGATGGAAAGCCAATCACTACTAAACCTTTGTCGGCATATTGTTTGTGTAATGCTTCAAGTGCTTCAAACTGAGGGGTAAATCCACAATGGGATGCAGTATTAACGATTAATACGGCTTTGCCTTGGGTGAGTTCACATAAATTGACGTTTTCTGTTGAGTGTAATTTACGAGCGTCAACATTGAGATAATCAGGACAATTTGCAGCCACGGAACCAAAACTTAATCCCAATAAGCCAATTGCCGTTAGGTATTTAATCATTGTTAGTTTGTCCTTTACTCAAAGTTTATAAGAATAGATAGAAATAGGCACCGATAAACGAATTTATCGATGCCTATTAGATATCACAGGACTGTACGAAGTACTGCTTTTTTCAGATCATAAATGATTAGAAATAAAAACCAATATTAATATTTAAACGTGAATGCCATGATGTATCACCGTTATCGATACCAACACCTGCACCATCAACAAACCACATATTTTTACCGGCAATCCAATCTACATAAGAATAAAATTTACCTGCAGTGATGGCAACACCAGTCACATTCTGGATAGAATCATCAAGTCCTTGACCCGATGCCATTACCTGGCTGTAATCGTTGTAAAAATTTAAATTAGTGATTGGTCCCCAATCAACGTCAAACGATTTAGCAATGTTAACGGTAGCAACATCGGCTTCAGCAGCAATCTCAAATGGATATTGAAATGCACTCAACGCAATACGTTCACTGTTGTCTATATCATAGTCATAATGAATATATTGTAATTGTAATTGCCATTTTTTCCAGTCAAGTTGCCAATGCGCTGCAGCGGCAAGGCCATTGGTGTCTTCACCCACTACGGTAGCTGCATCAGCCATAAAATCTAATTGGCTGTATTGTAATGAACCACCTAACTTATGAGTGACTTCACCAGAAGTAAATTCACGTTCAACTCGAGCGTTGATTTGTCCTGCCTCTTCATATGGTGAATCGGCTGTTGTGGCCGCATCAAATGAGTAACGGTCATAATTAGAACCGTCGCCAATTTCGTCATTAACAAAATAAGCTAAATCATAGCGCCAACCATCTTGTTCATTTTTGTAATGGATACCAGCATCGTAATCATCTTCAAAACCAAGATAATAGGTTGCGCCGAACCAAAATGAATGAGCAGCATAAGGCAATAAACCAAATGGGACTTGGGTTACACCCACTTGCACTGATTGGGCGTCATCAAATTGATAACCCATGTAGGCATGATGCACTACGTCCATGTTTTCATACCAACGATACTGAGCTGAGGCGAATAAGCCATCTTTGCTCTTGTAATTAACGTCAGCACGGAACAATTCAAACTCAAGCTTGGCGTTGTCGTCGTAATCTTTCCAACCGTAGTTCACCCGAACTGCACCGCCAATATCAACTTCATCGGTGACAGGTACAGCCGATGCCGAAAGCGGGAGTAAGATTAACGAAGAAAAGACGGTGATTTTTTGCCATAACTGCATGAAACATCCTTGAAAGAACAATGTTATAAAGCGTGATAAAAATGAGTAACGTATAATGTGTTTATACGGATAAGGTTACTAAATAAAGGTTTTAATGTACTTTTGTCATCGAAATGTCCACGACAACAGGAGTAATTATAACAATGATAACGGCCATGATAACAAAAAAAGGCCGTAAGATGTTACTTACGACCTCTCATAACCAATGGTTCGATTGATAATCCACTCATTTATTGGCTCAAAACATCACTAATTCACTCATTTATTGGCTCAAAACATCACTAATCCATGTCGAGAGTAATGCCTTCCATTGATCCTGAAGAAGCCGCTTCATTATTTCGCAATTTAATCATTAAACGTAAATCGTTTGGCGAGTCGGCATGATGTAATGCATCGGCGTAACTAATCTCACCCTCTACATATAAATCTAGCAATGCCTGGTCAAAAGTCTGCATGCCTTGTTCGCGTGACTTACCCATGGTTT
The DNA here is from genome assembly GCF_040310165.1 of Shewanella sp. AC91-MNA-CIBAN-0169. NCBI lineage: Bacteria > Pseudomonadati > Pseudomonadota > Gammaproteobacteria > Alteromonadales > Shewanellaceae > Shewanella > Shewanella sp. AC91-MNA-CIBAN-0169. Next base: position 18,663 of record NZ_JBEOPM010000031.1, on the reverse strand, counting down.
CTTTCAGTAAATGCAACTCATTTTTAGCAATCAAACTGGCCACTCGAGGGGTATTAATTAACACCTCAATGGCGGCGCGGCGCCCGGTGCCGTCTGATTTCGGAATAAGCTGTTGCGCTACGATGCCACGTAAATTTAACGACAAATCAAACAACAGTTGATTGTGCTTACTTTCCGGTACTAAATGCATAATGCGATCGAGTGCTTGGTTAGCGTTGTTTGCATGCAAGGTTGCCATGCATAAATGACCCGTTTCGGCAAATGACAACGCAAACTCCATGGTTTCTTGAGTACGGATTTCACCAATCAGAATGACATCTGGCGCTTGACGCAAAGAGCTTTTAAGCGCGGCATCAAATGAGTCGGTATCAATACCCACTTCACGCTGAGTAATAATACTTTTACGATGGTTATGCACAAACTCAACTGGGTCTTCAATGGTCAGAATATGTCCGCGAGCATGAGCATTTCGATACCCCACTAGCGCAGCCAACGAAGTCGACTTACCAGTACCGGTACCACCCACCATAATGATAAGACCACGCTTACTCATGACCAAGTCTTTCAAAATAGGGGGGAGTTTTAGGTCATCAACTTCAGGTATTTGGGTTTCGATACGGCGCATAACACAACCGGCTGATTCGCGTTGCCAAAAGGCACTGACACGAAAACGACCTAAATCTTTGGCTGCAAATGCAAAGTTACACTCACTAGTGTCGTGAAATTCTTTCTTTTGAACGTCACTCATCAACGACTCAACAAACACTAATGATTGCTCTGGTGTTAATCGATTATCGGATAGTTGACGTAGCTCTCCGTCGATTTTGGCACTGGGTGGAAAACCAGCAGTGATAAATAAATCAGACGCCTTTTTTTCCACCATCATATTTAAAAACGGACGAACATCCATGATCCCAGTTCCTTAGAAATTAGCTTGTTTATTCGAACTCTTCTGCATCGCATCTTCACGGGTAATTAACCCACGATTAACTAAGTTTTGCAGACATTGATCAAGGGTTTGCATACCGTGAGACATACCCGTTTGAATAGCTGAATACATTTGCGCGACTTTGTCTTCACGAATAAGATTTCGAATCGCTGGGGTGCCCATCATGATTTCATGAGCAGCCACTCGGCCACCACCAATTTTCTTGATCAATGTTTGTGAAATAACCGCCTGAAGTGACTCTGACAACATGGTACGAACCATGCTCTTTTCACCTTCAGGGAATACATCGACTATACGGTCAATAGTTTTGGCAGCTGAAGTGGTATGCAAAGTACCGAATACTAAGTGACCCGTTTCAGCAGCTGTCATGGCTAAGCGAATGGTTTCGAGGTCGCGCATTTCACCCACAAGAATAACATCCGGATCTTCACGTAATGCACTTCTTAGGGCTGCATTAAAGCTATGTGTGTGTTTGTGAACTTCACGCTGGTTGATTAGGCATTGCTTGTTTTGGTGTACGAATTCTATCGGGTCTTCAATGGTTAAAATATGGTCATGTCGGTTTTCATTTACATAATCGACCATCGCAGCCAATGTGGTTGATTTACCCGAACCAGTAGGCCCGGTGACTAATACTAAGCCACGTGGGAAACTGGCGATTTTTTTAAATATTTCTGGTGCGCCCAATTGCTCAAGAGACAAAATGTCAGACGGAATGGTACGGAATACCGCGCCAGCGCCACGCGACTGATTAAATGCGTTCACACGAAAACGCGCTAGATTAGGCACTTCGAATGAAAAATCGATTTCTAGATGTTCTTCATAGTCTTTACGTTGTTTATCATTCATGATGTCATAGACAAGACTATGAACGCCTTGATGATCTAACGCAGGTAAATTAATTTTTCTTACCTCACCGTCAACGCGGATCATAGGAGAAACGCCTGCTGAAAGATGTAGATCTGATGCTTTGTGTTTTACACTAAAGGCGAGTAATTCAGTGATTTCCATTGTAGAGACATCCATTTAACCAACATTATGACAACAATAGCAGACAGAATATCAATCGCCCAGAGTAGAATTAGTCAAGCGGCGCAAAAGTGTTCACGTTCATCGGCCGAAATAAGCCTATTAGCAGTGAGTAAAACCAAACCGATCAGTGACATCATTGCCGCTTATCAAGCGGGGCAACGTCTATTTGGTGAAAACTATGTCCAGGAAGGCGAAACTAAAATTACTGCCTTGCAGGCTGATTACCCAGATATCGAATGGCATTTTATCGGCCCGCTGCAATCGAATAAAAGCAAAATTATTGCCGAACATTTTGATTGGATGCATACCTTAAGTCGTGCCAAAATTGCCCAACGTTTGCATGAACAACGTCCAAATGACAAGCCGCCATTAAATGTGTGTATTCAAGTCAATATAAGCCAGGAACAATCTAAGTCGGGCGTTAATCCTGAGGATGTCGCCACGTTAGCACTTACTATCGCCTCTTTGAGCAATCTTAAGCTGCGCGGATTAATGGCTATCCCAACCGCGACTGATGACGTACAACTTCAACAACAAGAATTTAGCCAATTAAAGCAACTTTTTGACCAACTTAAGCAGCAATATCCTAGCGTCGACACCTTATCAATGGGTATGAGCGGCGACATGGACATCGCCATCGCCAACGGATCAACCATGGTACGCATTGGCAGTGCGATCTTTGGTGAAAGATAAAATCAACAGCCTAGAACGCTTCGCTGCTAGGTCGCTTCGCGGCTAGATGCTATAAAATCAACAGCCTAGTCGCGAAGCGACTCAATCTTAGCAGCGAAGCTGTTCCTAGAAGCGAAGCGCTCTATTCGCGCTGCGGCCTAGCAGGACGAAGTCCGCCCTAGAACCTAGAAGCGTAGCGTCCTAGGGCTGAATTAGGTAACATACACTGCAGTTGGACATAAATTCACTCTTTAATTGGATACAGACTTAATGACTCAAGCAAAAGTATGTTTTATCGGTGCGGGCAATATGACTCGTAGCATTATTAGTGGCTTAGTTAAGCATGGCTATCCTAGTGACCTTATTCATGCAACCAATCCAAGCAAGGGTAAATTGGATGCGTTGCAGCACGATTTTGCGATTCAAGTTTCCCACGATAATCATGCAGCGGCACAAACTGCCGATGTCATCGTGTTAAGCGTAAAACCTCAATTAATGGCAACGGTTTGTGAAGACTTAAGTTCACTGGATTTAACCAATAAGTTAATCATCACTATCGCTGCAGGTATTCCAGCGTCTCGTTATCAAGTCTACTTTAAACAACCTATCAAACTTATTCGCACTATGCCTAATACTCCGACTCAAATTGGCTATGGTATGACAGGTATTTATGCCGATGACAGTATTTCTGCCGAGCACAAAGGGATTTGTGAAACTTTAATGCAAAGCGGCGGTAAAGTGGTTTGGGTTGATAAAGAAGCGGAATTAGATCAAGTGATAGCCCTTGCAGGCAGCTCTCCGGCTTATTTCTTCTTGTTTATCGAGTCAATGATCGCCTCTGGCGTCAACATGGGGATGGCTGAAGACAAAGCAAGACTCCTTGCCGAGCAAGCCGCTTTGGGGGCCGCGCAGATGGTGATACAAAACCAACAGTTATCGGTAACCGAACTGCGTCAAAATGTTATGTCAAAGGGCGGAACTACAGCTAAAGCCGTTGAAACGTTTCAACAAGGCGGTTTAGTCGAATTGGTCGATAAAGCCATGACAAACTGCGTTGCTAGAGCCCAAGAAATGGCTAAAACATTCTAACGTTATGAGATGAACGATTATTTAACTTACGGTTAACCTCTTTGGTGTAAAATAGTTGCGTAAAACTAAGCTTATAAACACCAAATCTGAGTGATAATCCGTTATATTGTTAACTCAGTTAGTCGTACAGTTAAATATTGACGCAGTTAATTTCAGTGCTAATTCACACTCTAATCTGCGCTCTAATGTAAGTACAAGATTAAGCACTAAATCACATCAACGTAAGGCAACATACATGAATGCAATGAGTTTTTTAGTCAACACTCTGTTTGACTTATACCTAATGATCGTCATTCTTCGTTTTTGGCTACAGCTTGCAAGAGCGGATTTTTATAATCCATTTAGCCAATTTGTGGTTAAAGCGACACAACCGATTATCGCACCAATGCGTCGACTATTACCGTCTGTAGGACGTTTTGATACTTCATCAATGGTACTGGCACTGATTGTCGTGTTGGTCAAAATGTTAGTGCTTACTTTCATTGCAGGGGCAACTGTAGATATTGTTACCTTGTTATTATTCTCAGTGATCTCTGTCGTAAAACAAGCTGGCGTGTTACTTTTTTGGATGTTACTTATCCGCGCAGTATTGAGTTGGTTCAACCAAGGTTATAACCCAATTGTGATGGTGATGACCCAATTAACAGAACCTATTTTAGCGCCAGTACGCAAAGTGCTACCCGCTATTGGTGGCTTAGATCTATCTGTATTAGTGGTATTTATTGCGATGAATTTCATTAATATGTTGTGTGCGCAATATATCCCGTTTTGGTCAATTATTTAGATGTCGAACAAATCTAACTAATGAATCCAGTCAGCTATATTAACGATGAGCAGCAAGGTGACTTGCTGCTTTTTGTGTATGTACAACCCAAAGCCAGCCGCGATCAAATTGTCGGTTTGCATGGTAACGAATTAAAAATAGCTATCACAGCGCCACCGATTGACGGTAAAGCAAATGCTTATCTGTCTAAATACCTTGCAAAAGCCTGTAAAGTGGCCAAAAGTCAGGTTCATATCCTTAAGGGTGAACAAGGTCGTCATAAGCAAATTAAAATATGCCAACCGCAGATTATTCCGCCTGAAATAGCCGCCCTTTTGTGACTGTTTCTCCTATAATAACGTTATAGCTCATGCCCGCTAAGGACTAAATTATGTTCCAATCATTGCGTTTATGTCGCCCATTATTACAAATATTATTGTTGTCACTAATAACGATGACCAGTATCGGCTTCGCTCAAGCAGAACAAAAACAACAAGTTGGTAATTTTGATATTCATTACATGGCGCTCAGTAGTACCTTTATTACCCCAGAAATAGCAAAAACCTACGGAATAGAACGTAGTAGTTACAATGGATTGGTGAACATTACCGTGCTCAATACGAATCTAGAAGGACACCCTGCTGTCCCAGTTGAAATTTCAGGAATCGCCAATAACTTAATTGATGCCCGCGTAACTCTGGATTTTAAAGAAATTCGCGAAGGGAAATCCATCTATTACATCGCAGAAGTGCCTTATCGTGATGATCAAGATGTCAATTTTACCATTGCCATTAAGCACGGCAACCAGCTAAACACCTCATTGAAATTCAAACAAAAATTCTATGTAGATTAAGGCCTAAAATCTCGATAACGAGCGATGACAAGCGAAAGAGCCTAGAGCGAAAGAGCCTAGAGCGCTGCGCTGCTAGGACGCTTCGCGGCTAGATCCTATACAAGCAAAAAGTGCAGCGCTCGCTCGTCATACTTGCTATCGTTTGTTAACGCCATTACTTCTTGCTACCGCTGTTACCGCTTGTTATCGCTTTTCATCGCTGTTACCGATCGATATCGCTTTCATCGCCGTTACCGCTTGTCATCGCTTGCAATAGCCTATCGCGGGGTAGTTAGAGTATAATGACGGCAAATTTACCCTCATCTAAAAACTTATGCATACCTTAGTTAAACAACAAATTGTTCTTGCCAGTGGCAACAAAGGCAAACTTGCCGAATTTGATCAAATGCTGACAGCATTTAATATTGAAGTATTACCACAGAATCAATTTAACGTGACAGAGGTTGCAGAGACAGGCACTACATTTGTAGAGAACGCCATCATTAAAGCTCGCCATGCCGCTGAAATAACCGGTAAAGCGGCAATTGCAGATGACTCAGGTATTGAAGTTGATGCACTACAAGGCCAACCAGGGATTTACTCTGCCCGTTATTCAGGAGCCAATGCAACCGAAACCAGCAACTACCTCAAGCTACTTGATGCATTGCAAGGTGAAACTCTTCGAAGTGCCCGTTTCCAATGCGTACTGGTTTATATGCGTCATGCAAAAGATCCTACGCCTATTATTTGCCAGGCTTCATGGGAAGGGACAATCAACCATGCTCCACAAGGCGAGCAAGGCCATGGTTATGATCCCGTATTTATTCCGCAAGGTTTTGAGTGCTCGGCAGCAGAGCTAACTCGTGAACAGAAAAATGCCCATAGCCATCGAGGCAAAGCACTTGAGTTATTAGTGAGTGCCATGAAAGCTCAAGGTATCATTTTATCGAACAGTACATCGAACAATACTTCTGGCGGCCACCAATAAATGATATTGCAATTACCCCCACTTAGCTTGTATATCCATATTCCTTGGTGCGTGCAAAAATGCCCTTATTGCGATTTTAACTCCCACGGCCAAAACGGCGAGTTACCACAGCAACAATATGTCGATGCATTATTAGAAGATTTAAAACAAGACTTGGCGTATGTTCAAGGTCGAAAGGTGCATACCATTTTTATCGGCGGTGGCACGCCATCGTTATTTGATGCTAGTCAAATTCAACGCATACTTGAAGGCGCGCAAGCGTTAATCCCTTTTGAAGATAATATTGAAATCACCATGGAAGCCAATCCTGGCACATTAGAGCACGACGACTTTAGTGCTTACCGCGCAGCGGGTGTCACGCGCTTATCTATTGGAGTGCAAAGTTTCTCAAAAGAAAAACTTAATCTGTTGGGACGCATCCATAATGAGGATGAAGCCAAAGTGGCGGCAGAAAAAGCCAAGCAAGCAGATTATTTAAGTTTTAATCTCGACTTAATGCACGGTTTACCGAACCAAAGCTTTGACGAGGCCATGCACGATATCGACACGGCAACGGCTTTAGCTCCACCGCATCTTTCTTGGTATCAACTCACCATTGAACCCAACACCTTGTTTCATTCAAAACCGCCACAATTACCAGACGATGAAAACCTGTGGCAAATATACGAACAAGGTCAGCAGCGCTTAGCGGCATTAGGTTATGAGCAATACGAAATATCAGCCTATGCAAAACCTGGATTCCAATGTCGCCATAATCTTAATTATTGGCAATTTGGCGATTACCTTGGCATCGGTTGCGGCGCCCACGGTAAAATAACCCTGCCCGGCTCAAATCGGATTGTACGTACCGTAAAAATAAAGCACCCTAAAGGCTACCTCGCTGCAGATAAATATACCTTTGAAACCACAGATGTCGTTGAAGAAGACCGCCCATTAGAATACTTAATGAACCGTCTAAGGTTGATGACTCCAATCCCTAAAACTGAATTTGAGCAGCGTACAGGCCAATCTGCAGAGGTAGTAAAACAAGGAATGCAAAAATCAATTGAACGGGGATTATTGACAGAAACCACAACGCATTGGCAATTGACGTCCAAAGGCCACATGTTTGTAAATGATTTGCTGTCTCAGTTTATTTAATTTACCAGTCGATTGAATAAAATAATATGACTCGCGGTTTTCTTTTTCAACCGTTAACTGCGAGTCAATAATCAAAAATCTGCTTCTAGCGCCACAATTTACTTACCTTAAATACACACTTTCTAACATTTCTATTCACACATTTAGGCAAAGCTTGATTAGGATATGCGCTTATAACTTAGGTACTTTGGGAAGATATCAATGTCTATTAAAACTAAAACAACTCTCGTTGCTGTCGCATTATCAAGCTTATTAAGCGCATCAGCCATTGCGAACTTGCACAACATGCCGCAATTGAGCCAACAAGAAAGTACAGCGACATCAAGCCAACAAACTGAATCAGAAAAAGCCAACGTATTGTTTGAAGCCATTTTTATGGAAAATGTAATGGCGAATCCGGTTAACCAAACTTACCTGGGCATCAAACAAGATTACGGCAAGTGGAATGACTTGTCTGATGCTGCTGCAGATGCTGATTTAGCCCGCAGTAAACAGCAACTAATAAGATTAACTCGCCTTGATGCCAATAAATTAAATGAACAAGCTGCGCTCAGTTATGAACTGTTGAAGGCCAGCTTAGAGCACAGTATTAGCGACGATAAATGGCGTTATCACACCTATCCGATTAACCAAATGTATGGCGTCCATTCTGTGGTGGCTTCATTATTGATTAACCAACATCAAATAACCGATGAAAGTGATGCTAAAGCTTATATTAGTCGTTTGAACGGCATACCAACACTACTTGCACAATTAGAAACCTCATTAGAAATTCGCGCTAAAAAGCATATTATCGCGCCAAAATTTGTTTTCCCATATGTAATTTCCGATAGTAAAAACATTATCACTGGCGCCCCATTTACAGAGACTGGAAAAGACAGCGCGTTATGGGCTGACGCAAACCGTAAGATAAATAAACTCGATATAACTGATGGCAACAAACAAGCCTTATTAGTCGAAGTAAAACAGGCTCTGCTTACTAAGGTAAAACCTGCCTATGAGCAGTTAATCACCTATACCAAGTCACTTGAAGCTCGAGCCGATACTCAAGATGGAGCCTGGAAACTGCCTGACGGAGAAGCGTTTTACAATAACGCCCTCGCCCGCACCACTACAACCGATATGACCGCAGACACTATCCATGATCTTGGCTTATCTGAAGTTAAGCGAATTCATGATGAAATGCGGGTCATTATGAAAAAGGTACACTTTGCCGGCAGCTTACAAGAGTTTTTTGTGTTCATGCGCGATGATAAGCAATTTTATTACCCAGAAACTGATGAAGGCAAAACGGCATATCTCGCCCAAGCAAAATCGCTGATCGATACTATGGAGTCTCGTTTAGACGAAGTGTTCACGATTAAGCCTAAAGCCGAATTAGTGGTACGAAAGGTAGAAGCGTTTAGAGAAAAATCAGCAGGTAAAGCATTTTACGATCAACCTGCACCAGATGGTTCTCGCCCTGGAAGCTATTACGCTAATTTATACAAAATGGAAGCGATGCCAAAGTATCAGATGGAAGCGCTTGCTTACCATGAAGGGATCCCAGGACATCACATGCAAATTGCTATTGCACAAGAACTGCAAGGCATTCCAAAATTCCGTAAATTTGGCGGTTACACTGCTTATATTGAAGGTTGGGGACTTTACTCAGAATATTTCCCGAAGGAAATGGGCTTATATGCCGACCCATACTCTGACTTTGGTCGTTTATCGATGGAGCTATGGCGCGCATGCCGTTTAGTGGTTGATACTGGGATACACGCTAAAAAGTGGACTCGTGAGCAGGCTATTGCCTATTACGTTGAGAATACTCCAAACGCTGAGTCTGATGCGATAAAAATGGTCGAACGCCATATTGTTATGCCATCACAAGCTACTGCGTATAAAGTAGGTATGATTAAAATATTACAACTACGTGAGCAGGCTAAAAAGGCGCTAGGAGCCAAGTTTGATATTCGCGAATTTCATACTGTAATCCTTAAAAATGGACCATTGCCATTAGACATACTTGAAGAGCAAGTAAATAAGTGGATTAAGCAGGTTCAATCGCTGTAATTTTTAATCATTAATCCACTCGAAACATAAAACGGCAACCTCAGGTTGCCGTTTTGCTTTATCAATTTCCACAAAAAAATAACCCCAGAACAAAGTCTGGGGTAAACCAAATAAATTAGGATGATGGTTTTAAGGTTGGCATTATTTTAGTTCGAAAACCATTGCCAACACTGACTCAAAATTTGCTACCTTGCCGATTTGTACATCTCACTGAAAAGGGGTCATTTCTCAGAAAAACGTAGGGTTCAAATCATTTCGAATCAACTGAGCACTATTGTATTGATATCAGAACAGAGTTCAACTAGTTAACAAATGTAAATTGCTAAACCCTTGATTAGCAACTTACTAATAAACTAATCAATCAACACCTTAAGCACTTTAAAATCAGCCACTTAATACAAAGCCACAAGGCAAGCTGCGGCTTTGTTCTAAATTTGAAATAATGTTTCCACTTTTACTTACGAAGTTTATACAAATGATCGAACTTAGCATCCCAATAAGGTGGGCTGCTGATGTGCGTTTTAATAAAATCAATGAACGCACTGACTTTTGGAGCTAGATGTTTACGACGAGGATACACAGCTTGTAATGGAAGATTGTGAGTCAACTGCCAATCAGGTAACAAAGGAATCAATGTTCCTTGAGCGATTTCATCTTCCATTAAGTAACTGGCTAAATAGACAATGCCTAAACCACTTACTGCGGCCGATTTCAATGCTGGCGCATTATCGACACGGAAATTGCCTGATACGCCTATTTCGCAATAATCTTCACCCTTTTTAAATTGCCACATGCTGTGCTCATGCCACTCACCTTGATACACCAAACAATTGTGTTCAACCAATTGCTCTGGGCGGCTAATGTTACCATGTTGGGCAATATAACCCGGTGATGCGACTAACAAGAACTGACATTTCATTAACGGTCTTGCCACCATACCCAGCGGCAATTGCTCAGACATGGTTAACAATAGGTCTAAGCCTTCACTAACAACATCGACTTTATGATCAAGTAAGCTCACTTGCAGTTCAAGCTCTGGATGCCTTGCCATAAATGCTGGTAAAGCTGGAATAATGTGCATGGTGCCAAATGATTGTGATATCCCAACTTTTAATACACCACGAGTTGCATCATTTAAGTTGTGAACACTTGAAACGGCCTGCTCTGCATCACGAAGGAGTTCTTCACCTTGTAGATACAATAAATTACCGGCTTCAGTAAGGCTTAAACTGCGGGTTGTACGCTGAATAAGTTGCACACCAAGTTTATGTTCAAGATCTGCAACTTGAGTACTTACTTTAGATTTAGAAATGCCAAGACGTCTGGCTGCAGCACTAAAACTTCCTGCACGTGCAACATGAGTAAAAATTGCGATAGGTTCTAACAGTTCTAACATGAAAGTCGCCTTAAGCTGGTTACGACATTAATAAAAATTTCAGATATCTGTTAGCCATTGCTGGTAACTAAACCTTGCTTAGCATCAATATCGACACTCAGATATTATGATTGTTGCTGCCAAATGAGCATCAAAACAAACTAATATCTTTAATCAACACTAACAAATGAAGATTCTGAAATATAACCACATCTAAAGTAGAGTGTAATTTTGTAATAATTCTCACGAGTATAACAAAAAAAGCCTCTATGGCTCTATATTTATAATTGACAATTTTTTTATCAGAACAAAGCAACACGAGCTATAGCGGTAAACCAGCTAGAATTGGCCCCAAAAAAAAGCCCCTGTGTCTTCAAAAAGAGCACAGGGGAAGGTCAGGTGTCCGGGAAGACAGGTTGAACAAAATAAATTTACTCTTTTAGCTCGCCTAGCTTGGCCAATGTATAAGGTGCAAGTTCTGGTATGGATTTACGCACTTGGCTTTCTAACACTAATAATCCTTCGAAATTATCACAAATTTTATCGGCTCGTTGTTCAAGGCCTTGTGATTGCGACTCAAGTTGTTGCTCGATGTCTTTACCGACATTGTCCATTTTTTGTGAAAAGGTATTCATTTTTTCTTCAAATGAACCGCCTTCAGAAGACATGATCTGGCTACCTAATGTCATCATTAATGATCCCATTGAGTTGGTGACCATTTGTTCTATCTCTTGTTCAAACTCTTCATTAAATGCATGTTCAATTGAAGAGTCTGTTGAACCTAAATAAAACTTATCGCCTTGCTGATACGCCATGGTGTCAATGCGTGTTTGAATCCCTGTCATTAGCTTATCAATTTGGCTACCAGTGGCGTCGCCAAATATTGGGGTTAATGCCATATTGACTGCTTGAGATGCTATTACGACAACATCACCAACCAAATAAATTACCTCAGGTACTTGACGAGATAGCTCATCAGAATATTGAGTGAGTAACGTTTGTTGTTTAGCGGTTAAGGTGACTTTTTTACCGTCTACATATAGTTGATCGAGTTCAACGCGATATTTCTCGGATCCATTATCACTAATCTGCAATTTTTTTGGTTCAACAGTAACGTCATAGTTTAATGTCACATTGCACTTTTCATCATTAATGGACATTTTTGCCATGGCGGGAGTTAGCGCCCCTACTGTGAATAACATGCTGGTTAACGCTACACTACAAATCAACTTCTGTTTGGTCATGATAAAAATCCTTTTGCTATACATATATCAATAATTAGCTCGTATATGAGCTTTATAAAGCACAAGCTATGCCAATAGTTATAACTACATGACTTTTAATAGATTAATGATAAAATAAGACAATATATAAGCTAATGAATATACAATAGCGGAAGTGTATTCGTAAAATAAACCAATAAATAGTCTATTTTACCAATCTCAATAATAATTAATCTATCTAGGGCCAGCTGAGCTTCAGGATGAATTTTACTGCAGTTTGTATTTTGCTAGACAAGTAAGCGTATACGACGTGTGGCTGTTCTAGATAAGTAAGCAATAACCTAGGCGAAAAGAAGCCACTAAAACTGCCCAAGTGGGCAGTAAAATGACTTTTAAACGTTTTGAGTCAATATTATAGATTCAGATTTGATATACAAAGAGTGAGTACGTTAAGGTCGAACAACGTTAACCGCGAAAGATTAGCCCTTGTATAAACTAAAAAATTGAACGGCCTAACTGTTGGCTTAAATGTTCTAACATGGCTGTGCCCGCAAGCGAGTTACCATTATTGTCTAGCTCAGGTGACCACACACAAATAGACATATCACCAGGAATAACCGCAATAATGCCGCCCCCCACGCCACTTTTACCGGGCATACCTACTCGATAAGCAAACTCTCCTGCGCCATCGTATAATCCAGATGTCGCCAGTAATGCATTGAGTTGCCGAGTTTGCACCGGCGAAACTAAGCTGTCACCATCGAGTGTCTTACCGCGATTAGCCAAATAGAACATCGCACGGGACAAGTCAGCGCAATTCATTCTTAATGCACAATAATGAAAATAACTTTTAAGTACGGTATTGACGTCGCCTTCAAAATTACCAAATGACTTCATTAAATAGGCAATAGATGCATTACGTGCACTGAACTGGAACTCAGAATCCGCCACAACTTTATCGTAGGCTAACGTCGGGTTCTGGCTCAATTGACGCACAACCTCAAGCATACGATGCTTAGGCGCCCCTAAACGGGCTTGCAACAAGTCAGCAATAACTAGCGCACCGGCATTAATAAAAGGGTTGCGAGGTTTACCGCGTTCTAATTCGACCTGTACCAGCGAGTTAAATGAATGCCCTGAGGGTTCTTTACCCACACGACTCCAAATTTCATCTTCAGTATATAAATTAAGTGCCTGAGTAAGGCTAAAGACTTTAGAAATACTTTGAATTGAAAAAGGCTCAAGGTAATCACCGGCACCAATTGTTTGGCCATCAAGGGTAGTAACGGCAATCCCTATTTTGTTAGGGTCAACGCAGGCAAGCGCAGGAATATATCCTGCAACCTTGCCTTTACCCAATAGCGATCTTACTTTATCGACGGCTTGTTGAAGTAATAATTGCTCAGGCAATTTAGCTTAACCCCACCAGATATCGTACAAATCACTCACTTCGAGGTTAGAAACTGGCTTGTCTTTCCAGAATGCATTCACTGCTGCGGTATCTTCATCAGTACATTTACCGATAGCTTGGGTAGCAATAATACCTTCCCATTGCTTGTGTCCACCACCGTGGAAACCTAATTGACGAGGTTCAATGACCTCAACAAGAAACTGATCAACTAAGTTATCAATATCTTCTTCAGATACCGACTCATCAAAAGTCCAGTTGATTTCAAAGCCTAATTCTTGAAACTCATCAACTCGTAATTTTTTACGTAAACGACGACTACGATTTTGCGCCATGGTGTATTCTCCGATTGCTGAAAGTATAGTTGTGATTAAGCAGTACGCTCAAACATGATATCCCATACGCCGTGACCGAGTCTGTGGCCTCTTGCTTCAAACTTGGTAAGCGGACGATGCTCTGGACGTTCGACAACTGTACCAGTTGTTGATTGATTTTTATAACCTTCTGCTGCATTCATTATTTCTAACATATGCTCGCTGTAATTTTCCCAATCGGTTGCCATATGAAATACACCACCGATTTTAAGCTTACGGCGGATAAGTTGTACAAATTCAGCTTGTACAATCCGGCGCTTATGATGACGTTTTTTATGCCATGGGTCAGGGAAAAACAATTGTACGCGCTCGAGTGAACCATCAACAATGCTGTGCTCTAGCACTTCCATTGCATCATGATGATATACACGTAAGTTAGTCACTTCAGCTGCACCGGCATCAGAAAGACACGTACCAATACCAGGTTTATGAACTTCTATGCCAATAAAGTTTTGCTCTGGGGCAGCTTTTGCCATTTGGACTAATGATGCCCCCATACCAAAACCGATTTCTAACACGGTATCAGCATCGCGACCAAACACTTGAGTTAACTCCAATGCTTGTGGAGTATAATCAAGTCCCATTGATGGCCAATGTGCTTCAATTGCTTGAGATTGGCCTTTGGTTAAACGGCCTTCGCGTAAAACAAAACTTCTGATTTTACGAATATACTTACCGTCTTCGTTAAATTCAGCTGTGGTAACGTCGCTCATCTTTGCCTCATTGTCTACGTACTTTGTTGTGCTGTGTTACTAAATGTCTAACCGTTAGGCTGCCACTCTTTATCAACACATTACGCATTTGCTATCTGTGATAGATCAATTTTAAAATCAGTTGGGCATTATACCTAAACTCATTGCACATGTTTACGCTAATTTAGTGCAAACGTGTGATTTAAAATAGCAGTGCCACTTGTGTAATAAAATGGCTATGGCTACACTGCGCCCATGAAAAATCTGACTCCATTTTCTGAGCGTATCATCGCTTGGTATGACCTACATGGTCGTAAATCACTGCCTTGGCAGATCAATAAAACGCCTTACCGTGTTTGGGTGTCGGAGATCATGCTCCAGCAAACCCAAGTCGCGACGGTTATTCCCTATTATGAAAAATTTATGGCGCGTTTCCCCAGCGTGGTAGATCTTGCTAATGCTCATCAAGATGAGGTGCTGCATTTGTGGACTGGCCTAGGTTATTACGCCAGAGCACGCAATTTACATAAAGCAGCCCAACATATTCGTGATGCTTTTAATGGCGAGTTTCCTACTCAGTTTGATGATGTGCTCGCGTTATCTGGAATCGGTAAATCAACTGCTGGCGCAGTATTATCCTTGTCGCTCGGTCAACACCACCCTATTTTAGACGGTAATGTAAAACGAGTATTGGCCCGACATGGTGCTATTGAAGGTTGGCCAGGGCAAAAAAACGTTGAACAACAATTGTGGCAATTAACCGATACGTTCACACCTGCCAAAAACGTTGAAAAGTTTAACCAGGCAATGATGGATATTGGTTCAAGTGTTTGTACTCGCAGTAAACCTAATTGTGCAGCCTGCCCTGTAGCAATTGATTGTGTGGCTCAACAGACGGGTCATCAAAGTCTATATCCCGGTAAAAAACCTAAAAAAGTGACACCAGAAAAATCAGCTTTTATGCTGGTATTAGTCGACAACAGCGGAGATTCTGTAAAAGTTCAGCTTATCCAACGCCCACCTGCAGGTATTTGGGGGGGGTTATGGTGTTTTCCGCAATTTGAACAGCAAGCAGAATTAGAAGATTATTTAACGTTGCATAATTTGACAGCGTCAGAACAAGGGCTTGCTGGGTTTAGGCATACATTCAGTCATTTCCATCTTGATATTCAACCAGTATTAGTTGAACTATCTGTCGATCAAGCAACAGGCATCATGGAACAAACCCCGGCTCTCTGGTATAACATAGAGCAACCTGCGAAAGTCGGGTTGGCAGCCGCCACAGAACGTATTTTGGCTAATTTAGCCGTACTTTTCGCGACATATTAGTTTTTAGTGTAATTAAAGTTAGTAAGGAATCACATGGCTCGCACAGTTCACTGTCAACACCTAAACAAATCAGCTGACGGCTTAGATTTTCAGCTTTACCCAGGCGAATTAGGTAAGCGTATTTTTGACAATATCAGTAAAGAAGCTTGGGGCTTATGGCAAAAGAAACAAACCATGCTCATTAATGAGAAAAAGCTCAATATGATGAATGTTGATGACCGCAAATTTCTTGAAGAGCAAATGACTCACTTTTTATTTGAAGGTAAAGACGTTGAAATTGAAGGCTATGTTCCACCTGCTGAAGATGAATAACCTAGTAATATAATAGATAACTATATTAAACAACAAAGCCGCTTAACTTAGCGGCTTTGTTTTTGGTTATCAATGACTAAATCCGACAGCTTATTGTTTAACGCCTTCCACTACCAATGCTAATTCAACGTTAGCAGAAGCTGGACCTAAATCCATTTTGACACCAAAATCTTTCATCGCAAAAGTGGTTGTGCCGCTAAAACCAGCACGATATCCACCCCATGGATCTTTACCTTCACCAATAGCAACGGCATCAATGGTTAACGGCTTTGTCACACCATTTAAGGTAAAGTCACCATTAATCACAAACTGGTTATTGCCTTTATCAACAATCGAGGTTGATGAAAAAGAGGCTTCAGGGAATTTACTGGTATTTAAAAAGTCTTCGCTGCGTAAATGCTTGTCACGCTCGGCATGATTAGAATCAACACTGTTAGTATTAATGTTAACATTCACTTTGCCATCTGCGACTTTGTCAGCATCGAAACTGAAGTCGCCAGAAAACTCATTAAAGCGCCCAACCACAAAGCTATAACCCAAATGGCTTACACTAAATTGAATTGATGCATGCGCACCTTGAGTGTCGATAACATAGTCGGCAGCATTAACAGCAACAGGTAACATAAACGTTGCACTGATAAGTGCTGCTATAAGGTGTTTTTTCATGGTTTTTTATTCCTTTAAGTTAATAACAAGTAGATATATAAAGAGGTATTGATATATTCATCAAACATAACGGTTAATATATTCAACGGTTAACAATTCAACGGTTAAACAATTCGATTATTTGCTAATACGATTTGGCATCAGCATTCTTTTAAGGGTGTTATCTTTATCAATAAAATGATGCTTAATCGCACCAGCTGCATGCAACACAACCAAGCCAATTAAGCTATAGGCAAGGTATTGATGTATTAACCCCGCTATATCAGCTTGATCATCAATAAAAGCATTAGGAAATGGCACGGCAAACCAGTCAAAAATCCAAATATCTCGACCATCGGCTGTCGAAATCATAATTCCTGAACTCATAATGAGTAACATTAGCGTATAAAGAACAGTATGAGCCCACTTTGCCAAGCGTTTTTCCCAAGGCTGATGATTCGATAATGGGCTCGGAGTGTGTGATATCCCTCGCCAAACTAACCTTAATAGCGTTAACCCAAGTAAAAGCAAACCGACACTTTTATGCAGATGCGGCGCAGTTTGGTACCAACTACTGTAGTAGGTAAGATCTACCATCCAATAACCTGCACTAAATAGACCAATAACTGCGATGGCGGACAACCAGTGGAAAAAAATGGTTACTAAGCCATAGCCAGCTGAAGTGTTCTTTAACATGTCTTACTTTCCTCTAAAAAAGTCACAACATTTTAACGTTAATTTTAGGAAAGAAAATCAGTAAAAATAGCCGAAATCGTTCTATAAAATAGAAGTAACAGGTATTAAAATAGCGAACAACCAAATAATTAAGCAACTACTCATTAAACATGTCTCAATTGTAGTCATTAATTATCAAATAGCATCTAGGATGTATTAATCTTTCTTGGCTAAATATTTTCAAGATAAACGGCTTAGTTTTTTATATTAAAAGACAGCGCAGTGTTAGACATTAAGTCTCTCACTACGCTTATGCACTGTAACAAACATATTCTATAAAGATTAAACTGAACTCTTCGGGCAGCGTTTGTGGCTTCTTTCTACTGCGTTATCGCTTACTGTTTACTGCTTAATGCTTAATGCTTACTGAATAACGAATAACGACATACCATAGCTCTGTCTGGTATCAATAGTCACCACAGTTAACGTTAAAATTGATCTTGAAAGATCTTAAGGCCTTAAATAACCATATCCGAAGCACCTCTATCCCGTTGAGTAAATGCCCTAACATTTCAGCTCACATAAATTATGAGAAACGACGCTACAAAAAGTTCACTCATTGACATGTAAATAAGTTGTTCATCGGCCTAACAACTCAAGCTTACCGTTCTTGAACTTGCAATTAAAGCGAGGACACTAACCATAAGTTAAAAATCAAACGGGTCTAGTGCTGAGCAAAAAACAAATGACGAATTCAATTTTCTGGTTTCTCTTTCGTTATTTTATTTAATCGTCAGCAAACTTCTACGACTTTATTCTTACCGATTAACACTTACAAACTACTTTTAGCGTTAAAAATCGATAAAAAACCACCAGTTTGCACATTAACTAGCCGAACGAGTAAAAACATTTGAAAAACCACTTGCACGATAAAAACCATCACTATACTATGTGCGCACTCCAGACGAGACAGGCATTGATTACCAAGTTAATACCTAGTCTGCAGTGATTAACTAACGCTTAGTTAGTTGCCCGAATAGCTCAGTCGGTAGAGCAGAGGATTGAAAATCCTCGTGTCCCTGGTTCGATTCCGGGTTCGGGCACCAT